>JAZNLG010000042.1:0-15507 GCA_045578965.1 Lachnospiraceae bacterium
GCTTCCGGAAGCGGGAAATTAAACCAGATGAGATCAATATACGAATACACATACAAGGGTCAGGTTTATAGAAGTCACGAAAAGGTCTATGCAAACAGAGGGTATGCAAAGGTGGGAGAAGTAAGAGAACTTCTGATTTCGCCGGAAAATCCCCGTTGCATATATGACCCGAAAGCAGGAAATGCCCGTAAACTCGGCATGATTGGCATTGGAATGATTTTTATCGGTATTGTTGCAGTTGTGGTGGTTTGCGTATATATAAACGGTTAGTTGTAGAGTAAGAGAAACTTCTGATTTCAACATAAGACTAACAACAGATATAGATTTATATGCAAGGGGGATAAAACTATGAAACAAATAGGAGACTACTTATACACAATCAATTTCACTAGTCAAATAGTGAGCATTTGGAAAATTCGTGAGATTAGTGGAGACCATTATATCTGCGAAAATAAAAGAACCGACAAAATCCGCGAATTCTCAAAAGATGACCCGAGCATTTTTGATACAGAAGAAGCTGCAATGAAAGTCATCAGAAAAACGAAAATGAAAAAGGGTCTCTTCGTGGCAGGTTTTTTCTTTTTTGTGGCAGTTATTATGGTTATTATAGTGCTCTTTCAGATTATAACCGGAAATTTTTAGAAGTTTAGGTGAATGAAAATGTACCGCAAGGTGAATAAAAGTAGATAGTGAAAGGAAGGAGCCCTATGTATCAAACAGAATTCTGCGAAGTCGCATACAAACCCGACTACAACGTAGTCTTCGTCAAATGGAAGAAGTTCTGTTGCAACGAAGATTACAGGGCACCGCTGGAGTACGCCTTAAACATTATAAAAGAACACGAAAACTGCGATTATGTGGCAGACACCCGAAGCGGATTTGAGAATATCCCCGAGGATACCAAGTGGGTGGCGGATTATTTTATGCCGAAAGCGGTAGAATACGGATGCAAATGCATTTATTTTATCATTGACGAGAACAATTCTTTGAAGGAGGAGTTGGAGGGTCAGGCAAGCGATTCTTCGGAAATAATCGCCTTTCAGTATATTTACAGTTTGGATGAGGTAAAGAAATAGTTTTATATAAATAACAACGCAATACGCGAAAAATAGGAGGCAACTAAAATGGAAAACAAAGGAAAGTATTACATTACGACGGCGATTGCCTATACTTCAGGCAAGCCCCACATCGGCAACAGCTATGAAATTGTCCTTGCGGACAGCATCGCCCGTTTTAAAAGAAAAGAAGGATATGATGTATTCTTCCAGACCGGAACCGACGAGCACGGTCAGAAAATCGAGTTAAAAGCGGCAGAAGCCGGCATTACACCCAAGGAGTTCGTTGATGATGTAGCAGGCACAATCAAGGGATTGTGGGATTTGATGGACACTTCTTATGATAAATTTATCCGTACCACAGACGATTACCACGAGAAGCAGGTACAGAAGATTTTTAAGAAGTTATACGACAAGGGCGACATCTACAAGGGCGCATACGAGGGACTTTACTGTACACCCTGCGAGTCTTTCTGGACAGAGTCCCAGTTAAAAGACGGTAAGTGTCCCGACTGCGGCAGAGATGTAAAGCCTGCCAAGGAAGAAGCTTACTTCTTCAAGATGAGCAAGTATGCTGACAAATTAATTGAACATATTAATACACATCCGGAATTTATTCAGCCCGTTTCACGTAAAAATGAAATGATGAATAACTTCCTTTTACCGGGATTACAGGATCTTTGCGTATCCAGAACTTCTTTTAAATGGGGTATCCCTGTAGATTTCGATGACAGACACGTAGTTTATGTGTGGCTGGATGCGTTAACCAACTACATCACCGGTATCGGCTACGATGCAGACGGCAACCACGATGCTATGTACGGCAAGAACTGGCCTGCAGACCTTCACTTAATCGGTAAGGATATCATTCGTTTCCATACGATTTACTGGCCTATTTTTTTAATGGCTCTCGATGAACCCCTGCCTAAGCAGGTATTCGGTCACCCTTGGTTATTGCAGGGCGACGGCAAGATGAGTAAGTCAAAGGGCAATGTAATCTACGCAGACGATTTGGTAGAATTCTTCGGTGTGGATGCAGTGCGTTACTTCGTACTTCACGAAATGCCTTTCGAAAACGACGGCACCATTTCTTGGGAATTATTGGTGGAGCGTATCAACTCTGACCTTGCAAATACCTTAGGTAACCTTGTAAACAGAACCATCTCTATGTCCAACAAGTATTTTGACGGTGTGGTAAGCAACAAGGGCGTTGCCGAGGCAGTTGACGAGGACTTAAAAGCAGTGGCTACCGGTACACTTGATAAGGTGCTTTCCAAGATGGAAACCCTTCACGTGGCAGATGCCCTTACTGAAATTTTTGCATTGTTCAAACGTTGCAACAAGTATATTGACGAAACAGAACCCTGGGTACTTGCTAAGGACGAAGCCAAGGCTGACCGCCTTGCAACCGTACTTTACAACTTAACAGAGGGCATTATTATCGGTGCATCTCTTTTAGAGAGCTTTTTACCCACAACTGCTAAGAAGATTGCACAGCAGTTAAATACCGAACTTCGTGACTTCGACCAGTTAAAAGAATTCGGCTTATATCCTGACGGAAATAAGGTAACCGACGCGCCCGAAATTCTTTTTGCAAGATTAAAAGAAGATGAAGTAATTGAGAAAGCAACCGCTATGTTTGCAGAACGTGCGGCAGCAGCGGCACCTGCGGAAAGAAAGAACGACGAAGCGGAAAACTGTGGAAATTCTGTGATAGATATTGAACCCAAGGAAGAAATTCTTTATGATGATTTTGGAAAGATGCAGTTCCAGGTGGGCGAAATCATTGCCTGCGAAGAAGTAAAAAAGTCTAAGAAATTACTTTGTTCACAGGTTCGTATCGGCAACAGTTTAAAACACATTGTTTCCGGTATTAAGCAGCACTACAGTGCGGAAGAAATGGTTGGCAAGAAGGTTATGGTTCTTGTGAACTTAAAACCTGCCACCCTTGCGGGAATTGTGTCTGAGGGTATGATTCTGTGTGCGGAAGACGCGGAAGGCAACTTAGCACTTATGGTTCCTGAGAAGGAAATGCCTGCCGGAGCAGAAATTTGCTAATTTCAGGTTGAGTAAATACGGGTTTTATAACTTTTATAAAAGTGGCGAAGCCGTTCGAATACCTTTTATCATAAAAGGGTATATTAAGGTTATGAAGCCCGTACATTTGATAAATACCTGACCTGAGAGGAACGGTGAATATGAAAAAATTAATAAGCAGATTGTTGGTTATTTGCGTGATTTTGGTTCTATGCGTGACAGTGTATGTGAAACGCGATGAAATCATTGCTTTTTTTGAGGATAATGGCGATGCAATTACCGAAGAGACCGTATCCGCGGCAGTGGAAGATGCCCAGGAAACGGTTCTTACGGAAACCCAAGAAGTGATAGACGGCGTTTTTACGGAAGAAGTCAAAGCAGATTTGTGGGACAGCGTAAAGAGTTTTTTTGCCACCCTTTGGGATGCAATTGTGGATTTTGTCAAAGGTAAGGCAGAGGAGAGTGCTTAGCATATGTAGTGTGTCTTCTCTAAATAAGTAAAATACGCGGATTGTAACGACAGATATGCTATTTTATAAAATATAAAAAAGGGCTTCATCAGACAGGAGGTTTACTATGAAAGTAACATTTTATGGAAGAAAACCGTATGATGAAATTTGGTTTGGACCGCTTTCCAAGGAATACGGTGTTGATGTGCATTTTGTGGAGGCGGCACTGAATGAAGAAACGCTGGTGCTTGCGCAGGGAAGCGATGCAATTTGTATTTTTGTAAATGACCCGGTGAATGCAAGCATGATAGATAAAATGCATGCTATGGGCATTAAGGCCATTCTTTTAAGATGTGCAGGTTATAATCACGTAGACTTAAAAGCCGCAAAAGGCAAAGTAGAGGTACTGCGCGTGCCCAGTTATTCGCCGGATGCGGTGGCGGAATATGCTATGGGTTTGTTCCTCTGCATTAACCGAAATATTCACAGAGCCTACATCAGAAGCCGTGATTTTAACATGAATATCAACGGTCTTATGGGTACGGATTTGTCCGGTAAAACTGCCGGCGTGGTAGGAACCGGTAAAATCGGTCAGTCCATGATTCGCATTTTAAAAGGTTTTAATATGAAGATTCTTGCCTATGATCCATATCCTGCAGAAGGTTTAGATGTTGAATATGTGTCTATGGAAGAATTGGTCAAAAATGCGGATTTGATTACTTTACATTGTCCGTTAACAAGTTCTACCAAGCATCTGATTAATAAACGTACTATTGAAATGATGAAAAAGGATGTTTATTTGATTAACACATCCCGCGGTGCGTTGATCAATACAGACGATTTAATCGATGCCCTTTTGGATAAAAAGTTTGCCGGCGTGGCGCTTGACGTATATGAGGAAGAGGAAGGCTTATTTTACGAGGACCGTTCCAATGAAATTATCAGGGACGATAACCTTGCGCGACTTATGACTTTTCCGAATGTAATGGTAACTTCTCATATGGGATTTTTCACGAGGGAGGCTATGGAAGCCATCGCAAGAGTGACGCTGGAAAATGCCATCAGCGTGGAAAAAGGAGAGAAATCTCCGAACCGTGTGGAAGCGGAATAATCCGGTAAAGTTTCGTATTGTGCCGGATTGATTTATAAATTAAAATAAAAACCATAAGTTGGAGTTTTTATGAAGACTGAGTTTCAATATGAAATTCGTGAGGCAAAGCCGGAGGAATGGGAAGATGCCATGGCTCTGGCATGGCGGACTTTTAAAAGGTTTGAGGCCCACGAATATACCCCGGAGGGTGTAAAAAATTTCCTGGATTTTATTTCGGACAACGCTCTTCGTAAAATGTTTTTGATTCAAGAATATCGCCTGTGGGTTGCTTTGGACGGAAATCAGATTATCGGTCTGATTTCCTTGCGAAGCGGTAAATTTATCTCGCTCCTGTTTGTGGATGAGAAGTATCACAGGCAAGGGATTGGTAAGGCATTAATGGAACAGTTATGGCAATTTTTATATGAAAAAAAAGTGCCGTTTTGTACTGTTAATTCGTCGCCGTATGCGATAGAATTTTATCATAAACTTGGATTTAAAGATTTGGCGCCGCAGAAACTGGAGGCGGGAATGTATATTACGCCCATGCGGAAGGATATAGTTTAGGGGTTAGATAAAAGGGAAAACAGGGAGTACAAAGTATGGAGAATTTAAAAGGAAAAGATGTATTTTATGCAATTTGCGACAGTTTAAGGTCCTTGGACCAGCGTCCCGTCGATCACGGAATCAGAACTGCGTACATAATGTATAAAATGTTAAAACATACCGGGAAATATGCGCCGGCCGTTTTGGCAGACTTCTTTGTTTTGGCGTCACTTCATGATGTGGGTGTATATATGACCGACAATATTGACAATATGTTGAATTATGAATTTAACAAATACAGAGCCCACAGTGTGTTTGGCTTCCTTTTGTTGAGTGAATATTTTCCGCCTATGGAAAGTAAGGCAAAGATGCTTCTTTTCCATCGTGTAGGATATAACAAAATTCCCAAGAGGGATTATATGTGGAGATTTGAAACGGATGTATTAAGTCTTGCCGAAGCGGCAGATGTATATCAGCATGCCATGGGGCAGAATTTTGACAGCCATATGTTTGCAAAACAGGTAGGGACAAAATATTCGGAGGAAACGTTTAATCTGTTAAACGAAGTGTGTAAAAAAGAGAAAATATTCGAAAACCTTCGTTACGAGCAGTATATGCCTGAGGTGGAAGAAATCCTGGAGCATCTTCATTTGAACGAATTAGGAAAGCAGCAGTATCTTGAATTTGCTATGTTCTGTCTGGGATTGCAGAGCACCAATATTAAGGCGGTTGTAGTACCTGAATGGAAAGAAGAGGTGGCAAAAGCCATAGCCGGTGATAAGGCAAGCGCACAGGAGAAGTTCTGGGAACGTTCCGACAGTATTGCATGGAACGTGGATTCGTTACATAGTAAGTATTTGGCTGTATTGCAAGTACTTCAGGTGTAAATTAAAATGATAAACCGGTCGGTAGCATTCAAAATATGCAAAATGACTGAGATAAACCGGAGGAAATTTACGTGAGAAAATGGTTGTTTGATTTGGATAGTCCGTTGATTCGTGGCTTGAGTAAAATGTTTGACTGTATGCTTCTGTCATTACTTACTATCATATGTTCGTTGCCTGTTTTAACGGTGGGAACAGCAGTTTCGGCCTGCTATGATGTAATGATCAGAATAGCGCTGGATAGAGATAACGGCATTATTAAGCCTTATTTCAGGGCCTTTGGCAAGAATTTTAAAAAGGGAACCATAATTTGGCTGATTTGTCTGGTGGGTATCATTTTTATCGGAGCAAATTATTATCTGTTATCTTTTGAATTTGAAGGGATTTCCGAAGGTGTACGTTCTGTTATTATGGTTATCGTATTGCTTTTGACTGTATTGATGGGGTTTGTACTGATTTATGTATTTCCTTTGCAGGCACGTTATGAAAATAAGGTGGGAACGACATTAAAAAATGCACTTTTTATCAGCATCGTTCAGTTCCCGCGCTCCATCGGACTTTTGGTTATAAACGGATTAATGGTGGCACTGGGAGCATTTGCACCGGCGGTTATACCGTTGCTTTTGTTTGCGGAGTGTTCAGCGGTATTTTATTTTACGGCTACGAATATGATAAAAGTATTTGTGGCACTTGGTGATGAGGATGCCAAGAAAAAACCGGTGGATGAGGATGAGATACCGGCAGAAGAATGTGATTCGGAAGAAGCAGACGAGCAAGTGAATACATCACCTTTGGAAGAGAATAAAGATGCGGAAGAAGATGTTTCACAAAAATAGGATAAATTATATAAATAAATCTTGGGCAAGTTGTATAGTCAAAACACATTTGATTGTGCAATCTGCCCAAGATTTTTTGCTTTTGAAGATTTTAGGGGCAATTTCACAAGGATTTAAGCGAAAAATTGTGTAATTGTGGCATAGTATTTTAACCCTTTTTTCTATATAATCTAAAAAGACGCGGTTCCTGTGGAGCCGGAGAAAAACAATCAGGAGGCAATAAAATGGCAGGATTATCCTTAAAAAACGTATGTAAAGTATATCCTAACGGATTCGAAGCAGTTAAAGATTTTAACCTTGAAATCGCTGATCAGGAATTCATTATCTTCGTAGGACCTTCAGGATGTGGTAAGTCTACTACACTCCGTATGATCGCTGGTCTTGAAGACATCAGTTCAGGTGAATTAAGAATCGGTGAAAGACTTGTTAACGAGGTAGAGCCTAAGGACAGAGATATCGCGATGGTATTCCAGAACTACGCTTTGTATCCTCATATGACAGTATATGAAAACATGGCTTTCGGTCTTAAGTTAAGAAAAGTACCGAAGGACGAAATCGATAAGATGGTAAAAGAAGCAGCTAAGATCCTTGACTTAACTCCGTTGTTAGATCGTAAGCCCAAGGCTTTATCAGGTGGTCAGAGACAGCGTGTTGCTATGGGTCGTGCAATCGTTCGTAACCCTAAGGTATTCCTTATGGACGAGCCTTTGTCAAACTTGGATGCTAAGTTGCGTGTACAGATGCGTATCGAAATCGCTAAGTTACACCAGAGATTAGGTACTACCATCATCTACGTAACACATGACCAGACAGAAGCTATGACACTTGGTACAAGAATCGTAGTTATGAAGGACGGTGTTATCCAGCAGGTTGACACACCTCAGAACCTTTATGACAAGCCTCAGAACTTATTCGTAGCTGGTTTCATGGGATCACCTCAGATGAACTTCCTTGATGCAATCGTAGAAGTACAGGGTGAAACAGCATACCTCAAGGTTGCTGGTCACGCTATTCCTCTTCCTCCCGCTAAGTCTAAGAAGTTAATCGAAGGCGGCTATGACGGAAGAAGCGTAACATTCGGTATCCGTCCTGAAGACGTATATGATAGCGAAATGTACGTAGAAACTTCTCCTATGAGCGTATTCGAATCTACCATTAAGGTATACGAATTACTTGGTGCAGAAGTTTACTTATACTTTGATCTTGAAATGTTCCCTATGACTGCAAGAGTTGATTCAAGAACAACTGCAAGACCTGGCGACGTTATCAAGTTTGCTATGGATGTTGAAAAGATTCACGTATTCGACAAAGAAACAGAGCAGGTTATCACAAACTAGTGATTATGATAAAAGGATGTGCGAAAGCGCATCCTTTTTTATGCCTCTATTCGCTTATTTGTAATATAAAGTAGAAAAGTTGTATGGATTATTTTATATTCCAACAGAACGTGCTCTCGCTCGAGCGAAATCGTAGCGGACACTAAACTCGTGCTACATTATATGTGCACTCGTTAAGTGCCGACGTTTTCACACGGTTCTTTATGGAATAAAAATATCCATACAACCTAGCTTTAGACAAAACATAAATAAGCGAATAGAGGCGCAATTAAAACCACTTTAATACTTTGATTTTAAAAATTTCACAATTTTTTTGATAAAAAGTTATTGACAATCGAAAAAAACTTTTTTATTATGTTAAACAGTTGAATAATCAAATGCGATGAAGGAATTATGCGTCGTTTGGCAGTTTCAGAAAGTCGGCGGTTGATGTGAGCCGATACTTAAGAACGAAGGCAGTCTCACTCCGGAGCAGAATTCTCGAAAGATTCAGTAAAGAATTCCGGCAAGCACCGTTATCAGGGCTGCGAATATGATGGTATTCGTAATGAGCGACTGTATCTACAGTAATATGGGTGGTACCGCGGTAAATTGATTTATCGTCCCTAGAATCCGGAAGGATTCTGGGGACTTTTTTATATGCGCAGCTCGCGGAAAGGAAATAAGTTGCTTCGCAACACCGCTCGCGCGCCGGAAGAAATGCAAACATTTCTTCATCTATATGGCGTATGATAGGGCGAACAAAAAGACAATTCAATATTATAAATATATAAAGGAGAGAAAGAAAATGAAGAAAATCAGTATTGCAGATGTAACAATCAGAGAAAGCTCAGAAAAAGCCGAATTTTCTATGAGTTTCAAAGAAAAAATGGAGGTTGCAAAGCAACTCGAAAAGAGAAACATTGATATTATCGAGATGCCCAACGTAGCTAAGGATAAAACGGATGCACTATTGGTGAAATCTCTCGCACCTATGATCAAAGAAAGCATTTTATCCGTTGGAGCTGGAATCTGCAAAGAAGAAGTTGATAAGGCATGGGATGCTGTTTCAACAGCAGCAAAGCCCAGAATTCGTATATGTGCACCTACATCAGCTGTTCAGATGGAATTTATCTGCGGAAAGAAGCCGGCGAAGGTTTTGGAAGCCGTAAAAGAAACCGTAGCATATGCAAAGAGCAAATGTACTGATATTGAATTTTCAGCACAGGATGCAACCAGAAGCGAGATGCCTTTCCTTTGCCAGGTAATTGAAGCTGCAATCGAAAACGGTGCAACTACAATCGATATTTGTGATACTGCAGGTATTATGTTCCCTGAAGAATTTAAGAATTTTATCGAAGAAATCAAAGCAAATGTTCCGGCTATGGAAAACGTAGTTATTTCGGCAACCTGTTCCGATGAATTAAACGTGGCAAATGCCAACGTATTCGCAGGTGCTAAGGCAGGCGTAAGCCAGATTAAAGCAAGCTTAATCGGTAACGCAACCCCTTCCTTGGAAACTGTAGTGCACACCATTACTATGAAGGGTGATGCAATGGGCGTGGAATGCGGCGTATCTCAGGGTGAACTTGCAAGAGCCGTTCGTCAGATGACATGGCTTGACAGCAATAAGAAGACCGGAAAGACACCTTTTGGTGATACAACCGGAAATGATGCACACGAAGATGTAAACTTAACTGCTCAGGCTGATATCGCAGCAGTAATTAAGGCTGTTAAGAAATTAGGTTATGAACTTTCTGATGATGATAACGCGAAGGTATTCAAGGAATTCAAGCGTGTATCTGCGAAGAAACCCGTTGGCGCCAAGGAATTGGAAGCAATCATTGCAACCGCAGCACTTCAGGTTCCTCCCACTTACCAGTTGGTAGATTACGTAATTAACAGCGGTAACATTATCACTCCAACCGCACAGGTTACTTTGGATAAAAAAGGCACTCCTATGAAGGGCTTAAGCTCAGGAGACGGCCCTATTGAAGCTGCACTTCTTGCAATCGAAATGATTGTCGGACACCACTACGATTTGGAAGACTTCCAGATTCAGTCCGTAACCGAAGGTAGTGAAGCGGTAGGTTCTGCTTTTGTTAAAATTCGTGTTGGCAACAAGGTTTACTCCGGTAACGGTATTTCAACCGATATTATTGGCGCAAGTATCCGTGCTTACGTAAACGCCTTGAATAAGATTGTTCACGAAGAGCAGAACGCAAATCAGTAAATTATAATCCGTTTTCGGATAAATTAGTAAAGTAAATAACAGATAAGAATTTGTTTTTCCATAAAGGACCGTTTAAGAACGTCGGTACTTAACGAAAAGCGAACTTGTTTCGGTTTGAGTTTAGTATCCGTTACGATTCTTAATCGAGCGAGAGCGTGTCCGTAGGGAAATACGAAATTCTTATCTTCTATAACAATAGAATTATCCGAAAACGGATAAGAATAGGAGATAAACAATGAAATTATCATTTAGTACAAACGGCTGGGATGATTTTGACTGGACAGACTTTTATGTAACTGCCAAAGATTTGCAGTTTGACGGTATCGAAGTCCATGATGTGAAAAGAGAAGTATTTTCCGGCAAAAACCGTCCTTTTAACAGTGAAAACATCGTAGAAACCGCACATAAACTGGCGCAGATGGAATTAACCATTCCCTGCCTGGATACTACTTGCGACGTATCTGACGAAACCAAAATTGATGAAAACGTAGCAGAAATCGAAGAATATATCAAGATTGCCAAAATTGTAAAATGCCCCTGTATCCGTATCCGTGCAGGCAAGCATTCTACGGATACCGACGTTAATGACGATGCGGTAATCGAATGTATCAAGAGAACCTATCGTGAGGCGGATAACAACGGAATTTCCATTTTGATTGAAACCGTAGGACCTTATACCGATACAGAGCGTCTTCGCAACGTTTTGAATGTATTTGCCCGTGATAACGTTGCTGCATTGTGGGATATCCACCACACCGTGCGTTACGGTAATGAAACTCCCGAAAAGACCATCCAGAACTTGGGTGCATACGTAAAACACGTACATATTAAGGATTCTGAAGTGGTTGACGGCAATATAGAATACTCTTTAATGGGCGAAGGTACTTTACCGATTGATGAGTTAATGTTAGCGTTACAGTCCGTTAACTATGAAGGTTATGTTTCTTTTGAATGGATTCCCGCTTGGTTGGAAGAATTGGGAGATGCAGGTATTGTATTCCCTCATTTCGTAAACTATATGAGCCAGTATCAGAAGGAAGCGGTAGTAGTAGGTAAATCTTTATACCGCAATAAAAGAGGTACCGGCCAGTACGTATGGAAGAAGGAAGAAATCATTGATAAAACCTTCCCTCAGGTATTGGATCGCATGGTTGAAGAATTTCCCGATCAGTACGCATTCCGTTATACAACCCTGGATTATACCAGAACTTATTCTGAATTCCGTGATGACGTAGACCAGTTTGCACGTTCTTTGATTGCTTTGGGTGTAAAATCCGGTACTCACGTGGCTGTTTGGGCAACCAATATTCCCCAGTGGTACATTGCTTTCTGGGCTTGTACTAAGATTGGTGCGGTTTTGGTTACCATGAATACCGCTTATAAAATTCACGAGGCAGAATATTTGCTTCGTAACTCAGATACACATACCTTGATTCTCATTGATGGTTACAGAGACTCAAACTATGCAGAAATTATTCAGGAATTGTGTCCTGAATTGGCAACCAACGTACCCGGAAAGGCTTTGCACTGCAAGAGATTACCTTTCTTACGTCACGTAATCAACGTAACCTCTAAGCAGCCCGGTTGCTTAACCTGGAGCGATGCGTTAGCTTTGGCAGATAATGTGCCTATCGAGGAAGTATATCGTCGTGCATCTTTGGTTGATAAGCACGATGTATGTAATATGCAGTATACCTCAGGAACTACAGGATTCCCTAAAGGTGTTATGCTTACACACTACAATGTAGTAAACAACGGTAAATGTATCGGTGACAGAATGGATTTATCTACTGCAGACCGTATGATGATTCAGGTACCCATGTTCCACTGCTTCGGTATGGTACTTGCAATGACAGCGTCAATGACCCATGGTGTTACCTTATCACCGATTCCTTACTTCTCAACCAAGCCTGCATTGGCATGTATCAACCAGGAAAGAATCACCTGTTTCCACGGTGTTCCTACCATGTTCATTGCTATGCTTGAGCATGAGGACTTTGAAAAAACTGACTTCTCTTATATGCGTACCGGTATTATGGCAGGCAGCCCTTGTCCTATTTCCGTAATGCAGGACGTAGTAAATAAAATGAACATGAAGGAAATCACCATCGTTTACGGTCAGACCGAGGCTTCCCCCGGATGTACCATGAGTACCACCGATGATCCTTTGGAAGTCCGCGTAGGTACCGTAGGCGGTCCTTTGCCCGGCGTTGAATGTAAAATTGTTGATCCTGAAACCGGCGAAGAAATGCCCGTTGGTGAAAATGGTGAATTCGTAGCAAGAGGCTACAACATCATGAAGGGTTACTACAAGATGCCTCAGGCAACCGCAGCAGCCATCGACAAAGACGGCTGGCTTCATACCGGTGACTTGGCTTGTATGACACCCGAAGGAAACTTCCGTATCACAGGACGTTTGAAAGACATGATTATCCGTGGTGGTGAAAACATTTATCCGAAGGAAATCGAAGAATTCATCTATACTCACGATAAGGTAAAAGATGTTCAGGTTATCGGTGTTCCCGACGAACAGTTGGGCGAAGAAATTATGGCTTGCGTTGTTCCCAAGGACGGCGAAACCTTAACCGAGCAGGAAATCAAGGACTATGTACGCGCCAACATGGCTAAGCACAAAGTGCCTAAGTACGTAGACATCGTTGACGGTTTCCCGATGAACGCAGCAGGTAAGATTTTAAAATACAAGATGCGTGAAGCAGCCGTTGAAAAATATGGTTTGGCGAAGGCTGACAGTATTGAGACAGCATAGAAGGAACTTTTGCAACTTTTTATAACAAAAGATATTATTATACAGGAGGATTTGTCTAATGGCGTATAATGATAATAATGAAACGCAAGAAGAGTTGGCGGTTATTCAGAAGAATCGGCGCGGAGATTATCTTGTAGTGAAAAAGATCACAAATGACACAGCCGGTAGTGTAAGTGTTGACGTAAGAAATTATTATACCAATGATGAGGATGAGATGATGCCTACATCAAAAGGTGTAAGAATAAACAGTAAGATGCTTGTTGAAGTTATGGCAGCTATGGCAAAATGCCTTACTGAAAAAGAGATAGAGGAACTTAAAAACAAGTTAGACGAGATTTAGTATATCGTTCGATTTACAAAGCAAAAAGCAGTTTGCCTTGAACATTATCTGTAATCAAAGATTACGAGTAGTTCAATAGGCAGACTGCTTTTTGATTAGACTTAATTTTTTGCAATGCTATAACTTTATCAAATAAAATAATACAGTTTTATTATAATAACTTTTTTATAGTATAATTGACCAAACACGCCCCTCATACGTGTTATAGGTGAAAGGAGGTAGGGAGTATGAAAGAGACATTGGCGCGGCCGGCCGATGATTTGGAGCAGGTAATGAATACCTACGGCAATATGCTTTTTCGATTGTGCATCGTGATGCTCGGAAACAGCGCAGATGCGGAAGATGCCCTGCAGGAAGTAATGCTGAAATATTACCGCAAAGCCCCTACATTCACGGATGAGGAACACAGGAAGGCGTGGCTTCTTACGGTGGCGGGTAACCAATGCAAGGATATGATTCGTTTCCGGACAAAACATCCCTTGGCGGAAGATACAGACATTTTTGAATATAAAAGCAGTGGCGGCGAAGACAGCGGTATTTTAGATGCTCTTATGACCCTGCCGGAAAAATTCAGGCTGGTGTTAATTTTATATTATGTGGAGGAATACCCCGTAAAAGATATTGCCCATATGATTGGAAAGACTTCCTCAACTGTGAAAATGCGGCTTCAAAAAGGTCGGAAGTTGTTAGCGGAAGTCTATCGAAAGGAGTATATGTAGGATGGAAAGAACCCTTTTAAAAGAAGAGATAAAAGAAATTAAGATGCCTCTTGCAATGCAGGAGCGCATATTGGAAAACTGCAGAAATGCGGGATTAGAAGAAAAGGAGACTGTTTTTATGGTGAAAAATATAGCAGCAGGTACAAATAAACAAAAAACAAGAAAAAGTAGCGGAAGAAAGTGGACCCGTATCGCTACCGTTGCGGCAGCAGTTACTTTATGCTTAGGTCTTGGAGGTATTACGGTTATGGCTGCAAGCGGTAAACTGGATGGATTCTTTGCGGATGTAACAAGATGGGACGGCGCAGTTGTGGGAACAACCTATGAGCAGGCGACAGAGGAGATTGCAGTGAGTGCCGTGGTAAGCGGTGATAGCCTCATTGTAGATGCAATTCTTTTAAAAGCAGGAGAGGCACCCTATGCATATGTTGAGGGCTTTGGTGTACAAAAGTATCAGATTGTAGATGCAAAAGGTGATGTTGTTGCGGAAGGTACTTCTTCTGAGGCGGATGAAATTACAGATGGAAAAGTAAGTGTAGAGATTCCTTTGGATGAGTTGGAGAGCGGTAGTTACACACTGATTATCACGGAATTTGTAGGTACTGCCAAAGCAGAGCAGGACTTGCCGATTAAAGGATATTGGGAGTGTGAGTTTGCACTGTAATTGAAATAAAATATTACTCAGAAAAACAATAGACTGAATATTATAAGAGAGACAATAAAAGGCTGTGGTATAAAGCGCGCATCGGCACTTCATTACCACAGCCTTTTTATATATAAATCTAACAGAATACTTATTCAGAAGGAACCTCCACGGATGCTACGGTTTCTTCCACGGTTACAACGGCGGGGCCGTCTGCAAAAGCTTCCGTATTGTTGGCAACCTCTGTAGGGTCTTCTACTTCCGTAGGTTCCTCGTCTTCCCAAAGGGATTCATGTTCCTCTTTTTCCTGATTCTTTTTCATAGCAGCGATGTTTTTCGCAGCCTGATAAAGTTCTTCGCTAAATTCCATGAGCTTGCGCTCATCAGAGGGAGGAACAATATCTCCGTTCATAATGCGGCGGGCAACTTCCATAATTTTACCTAAGTCTTCCATGGCATCCCCCATAGCCTCGCCCTGTTGCATAGAGGAAACCATATCAGCGGTAGTGCTCCATTGTTCCATGAGTTTCGCCATGTATTCCTGATATTCGCTTTGCTTCTCATCCAGAGCCTGAATGGTTAAATCCAGTTT
>JAZNLG010000043.1:0-6750 GCA_045578965.1 Lachnospiraceae bacterium
TGATAATATAGTTTATGAAGCAAATGACGGACAGGAGGCTTTGCAGATTTTAGAACGTGAAAATATTGATCTTGCCATTGTGGATATTATGATGCCTAAGAAAAATGGTTATGAAATTATAAAAGAAATCAGAAAAGGACATTACATTCCGATTCTTGTGATTTCTGCTAAAGTGGAGTTGTCTGACCGAGTATTCGGCATGGATTTAGGAGCAGATGATTACATTACCAAACCTTTTGAACCTTTGGAAGTAGCTGCTAAGGTGAGAGCACATCTGCGTAGAGCGGGAGCACAGGCTGCCGTTACAGAAGAAGTAGAAAACATCAAAGTGGGTAATATGCTTTTGAATTGTGATGAATGTGTAGTTATTAGTAACGGAGTAACACAGGAGCTTACAAAAGCTGAGTTTAAGGTGTTGGAACTTTTTATGAAGCATCCTAAAAGAGTTTTTACAAAGGAACAAATTTATGAGTATGCATGGGGTGATGATTATGTGGTGGATGACAATACTATACGCGTAATCATTAGCCGATTGCGTGACAAGGTTGGCAATGATACCATTAAAACCATTCGTGGGTTAGGGTACAGATTGGAGATTCATGAATAAAGTAAAAAAGAAAGTAGTTTTATATTTTATATTGTGCTTGGTTGGTTGCTTGGTAGCGGAAGGTATTATTTTAGGTATTATGGATGCTTTGCTAATGTCATTAAGTTCGCCAAATGACCATATGGTGTTGATTATAATTGGCGGTTTTTTGATATTATCATTGATGAATATTGTGGGTGGTGCCTACCTTTTTTATCGTCTGACTAGTAAAACCTGGCAAAAAGAGAGTCTGCGTCAGATAAATGAGAGGAATATGTTATATTCCTGTATTGCGCATGATTTGAAAACACCTATGACCTCTGTGCAGGGATTTGCAGCAGCTTTAAAGGAAGGTAAGGTAAAACCGGAAGAACAAAAGGAAGTATATAACATTATCTATAACAAGAGCTGCTATATGAATGAATTGTTAGATACAATGTTTGCTTTTTCTAAGCTTAATACGGATGATTATAAATTATCCATAAGGGAAGTGGATTTGTGTGCATTGGTGCGTGAATTGGTTGCCTTTCACTATGATGAATATGAGAAGATGGATATGGATTTGAATATAGATATTCCCGAAGAAGCAATTGCCTGCAATGTGGATGAAAAGGAAATGAAGCGAGCTATCAGTAATCTGTTGGTTAATGCCTATAAGCACAATGAAAAGGGTACTCATATTCTGGTGAGAGTTTTGGTACAGGGAGACCTGGTGAAGATTATTGTAGCAGACAATGGAGAAGTAATTGACAAAGAAAAAGCTACTACTATATTTGAACCATTTGCAAAGGGGGATGCAGCACGTTCGGGTGGAAAAGGCACAGGGTTAGGGCTTGCTATATCAAGAATGGTTGTACAGAAGCATGGTGGCAGATTGTATATTGAGGACAATATAGGAGGTTTTACAAAAAGTTTTGTGATTGACATGAAGAGGTAGTGAAAGATGTCAATAATTTATTTTTTCTCCCTTACTTGACACATTCAGATCTTTAGTGAAAATATGCCGGATCATTGCTAATAAAAACATCTCTTGATAATGCAGAATACTCAAGATATAATAAATAATAGGAACGTAGTAACAATGTTTTATAGGAGGAACCTATTATGGCATTTATCGAAAGAGCAGACGGAACCGTATACGATCCGGAGTATAAGAGGGAACAGGAAAAGAAATTAGAGCAGAAAATAAAAGATGCAGAATATGAAAAACATATGGCGAAGGTGAGGGAGAGTGCGGCCCAAAGTATATCGCCTTGGTCACCGACGCAATATTTTTAGGCATTTTAAGGTCTTAATACTAAGTTAATATATCAGCTAAAGCCATTAGAGAGAAAACGTTCTTTCCGATGGCTTTTTATTTTTATAATAAAATATTAACAAAATACAAATAAAATCGAAACAAATCTCTTTTCTTGTTCGACAAATATTGCTATAATAATACACAATGGTGTTTTATGCATTGGTTGAATGGGAGATAGAGATGAGTAGCACACTTGTTGATTTACAGGAATATGTAAAAAGTATAGCAGAGAGATTTGCAAATCGGGATGCCTATCGTTATCTGGTAGATGGTAAGGTTGTATCCAAGACTTATCCGGAATTCAGAGATAATATTTTCTCTCTGGCTACATGGTTAGTTCAGGCCGGCTATCAGAGAAAACACATAGCGATTTTAGGTGGCACCAGTTATGAGTGGATTGTAAGCTTTCTTGCAATCGCCTGCAGTAATAACGTGGTGATTCCTCTGGATAAAATGTTGCCGAAATCAGACATTTATAATCTTCTTGATATGGGGGATGTGGATTTTGTCTTTTATTCGGATGAATTTGCGTCTTATTTCCACGATGGTGCAGGAAACAGGGAACTGCTTTGTTTTACGGATGCCCGTTTTGTTGACGCAATGAAAACGGAGGCAGAGGAGCTTCCTGCAATTAATCCCAAGGAAATGGCGGAATTGCTTTTTACATCGGGAACCACCGGAATGAGCAAGGGCGTAATGCTTTCACAGGAAAACATTATGGCCAATATCAACGAAATTTATCGTCTGGATTATGCAAGCAATGTAAAAGGACAGCCCGTGGTTATGTCGGTTTTGCCCATTCATCATACCTTTGAGCTTACCGTGGACAATCTCGGTACGCTTAATTGCGGTGCCACCATTTGTATCAATGATAAAATGGAGAACATCGTAAGCAATATGCAGCTTTTTAAGCCGGCGGTTATTCTTGTGGTTCCGGCTATCGCAGAAGTCTTTTATAAGAAATTAAAAGAGGCAACTTCCAAAGGAAAAGAAAAGCGTTTGATCAGATTCGCAAAGATAGTATCGAAACTTCTTCGTGCGTTCCTGATTGACGCAAGAAGAAAGTTGTACAAAAAGATCATTGACCGTCTCGGCGGAAATATTACCAATATTATTGTAGGCGGAGCAGCACTTCGCCCTGAAGTTGTGGAGTATTTTAATCAATTCGGAATTAATATGTATCAGGGTTACGGTCTTACGGAATGTGCCCCGCTGGTGGCTGCGGAGAATCCGACTTCAAGTCGCACCGGTTCAGTAGGTAAGGTTGTAAGTTATATGGAATCAAAAATCGTTGACGGCGAAATTCTTGTAAAAGGCCCCGGCGTTATGCTTGGATATTACAAGGATGAAGAGGCTACAAAGGAAGCAATTGATGAAGACGGATGGTTTCATACAGGAGACTTGGGACACTTTGATGAGGATGGTTTCTTGCAGATTACAGGCCGTTCCAAGAACCTAATTATTTTAGACAATGGTAAAAATGTATACCCGGAAGAATTAGAAGCTAAGATTAAGCCGATTTCCGGTGTAAAAGATGTAATGGTTTATGCGGATGGAAACCGCATCGCAGTTGTGGTTGTACCTACCATTTACAGTGACAGAGAACTTCGTAAGTCCATTAAGGCGGAGATTGCGATAATTAATGAGAATCTTCCGACTTATCAGAAGATTACGGCAACGCATTTTGTTTCCTGGGAATTGCCCAAAACTACAACATTAAAGACCAAACGTAAAGAAACTATGGAACGTTTGGAAGAACAGTTAAATAAGAAAAAAGTTGAATATGTTGCGCCTAAGACAGAAGAGCAGAAACGTATTACCGATGCTTTTGCCCAGGTACTCGGCAAAGAAAAAGTCGGCATCTATGATGATTTCTTCGAATTGGGCGGAGATAGTTTGGCGGCATTTGAAACAGCTGCACTTCTTGGTATTCAGGCACAGGATATTTATGAGTATTCCACACCGGAGAAGTTAGAAAAGACATTGCTTTTAAATGATCATGAAAATGACAAAGAAGGAAATGTGGATGTAAACAGCTTAATTATTCACAATTCCAATTTGGAATATGAAACACACCCGAAATATATCCTTTTAACAGGAGCAACAGGATTCCTGGGGGCCCATGTTTTATGGCAGCTTCTGAAGAAAAAAATGAATGTTGTCTGTTTGGTGCGTAACGAGGAAAGATTACATTCCACCATGAAGGAATATTTCCCGAAAGAGTTTGAATTCATGTCTTATAAAGTAGTAGTGGGAGACATTGAAAAAGAGCATTTCGGTTTGAACCGTGAGAAATATGAGAAACTTGTGAGACGCGTGGATATGGTAATTCATACCGCAGCCAATGTTCAGCATGCCGGTCACTATTCTGATTTTGAACGTACCAATGTAATCGGTACCCAAAATGTGATTGATTTTTGTAAGGATGCCAATGCAGTGCTTCATCATACATCTACGGCAAGTGTTTGCGGTGCAGGTACCGTAAGTCAGACCAATCCTGATGCAATCTTTGATGAGAACTGCCTTGATATCGGCCAGAACTATGTGCAGAACGTGTATATCCGTTCCAAGTACAAGGCGGAAGAACGTGTCTTGATGGCAAGAAAAGACGGGCTGAAAGCGAATATTTACCGTATCGGTAATCTTACCTGGCGAATGTATGACGGTAAATTCCAGAAGAACGCCCAGGACAACGGCTTTATCGGCAGATGTAAGGGACTTTTGAAGGTAAGAGTATACAGTGATGAGTTAAATGCTTATCCCATCGATTTTACGGCCGTGGATGAGTGTGCAATAGCCTTTGTTATGCTTGCGCTTCATAACCGTGTAAATAACATTTATCACTTGTACAACCCTAATATGTACAGTGTGGAGAACCTTACCAAGCGACTTTTGATTCATTGTAAAAGAGTACCCCAGAAGGTATTTGATAAGCAGGTAAAAGATAAAATTCAGGACAAAGAGGTTGCTATTTTATCCTTTTACAGTTCCATTGCTACGATTTCCAAGAACATTACCATGCGAAATGATTTTACCCTTCGTATGTTAAAAGACTTAGGCTTTACGTGGTCCAAGGTAGATTTAAAATATCTGAAATATTTAAGAAAGATGGTTTAAAGAACGGAGTTTTATCATGAGAATAGGTATTGATATCGGTTCAACCACGATTAAGTGCGTTGTGCTGGATGATCAGGATAAAATCATTCATACAAGCTACGAACGCCATTACACCATGATTACGGAAAAGGCGGAAGAAGTGATTAAAGATTTAATGGACAGGTTCCAAATAACGGAACCTGTTGTTTGCGCGATTTCCGGTTCCGCAGGTATGGGTATTGCGGAACGTGCAGGAATTCGTTTCGTGCAGGAAGTATATGCGACCAAGGTTGCCATCAGTAAGCGTCTTCCGGATACAGACGTTGTGATTGAACTTGGCGGTGAGGATGCTAAGATTCTTTTTATGCAGGGTAATTTGGAAGTTCGTATGAACGGAACCTGTGCCGGCGGTACGGGAGCCTTTGCGGACCAGATGGCCAGCCTTATGCAGATTACCGCAGACGAAATGAATGAATTGGCAGAGAAGCATGAGAAAATCTATTCCATTGCTTCCCGTTGCGGTGTATTCGCCAAAACAGATATCCAGCCCCTTTTAAATCAGGGCGCAAGAAAAGAAGATATTTCCGCAAGTATCTTTTATGCAATTGTAAATCAGACCATTACAGGTCTTGCCCAGGGACGTCCGATTGAAGGAAACATTGTGTACCTTGGCGGACCCCTTACTTTTATGTCACAACTTCGTGAAGCCTTTGATAAAACCTTGAATTGCGAGGGTACCTGCCCTGATGATTCTTTGTTCTTCGTGGCTTTGGGTGCGGCATTGTGCGCGGAAGAAGCAGTGGATTTAAAAGAAACTCTTGAAATTATATCCAAAGAGCAGGATTCGTTGCGTCAGGCGACTTTGGATCCTTTGTTTGCAAGCGAAGATGAATATGAAGCTTTCGCAATGCGTCATGCGTCTCACCAGGTGGCAAAACGCATGGAAGATAACTATTCCGGCGAGGGCTATTTGGGAATTGATTCCGGTTCCACAACATTAAAAGTTGTGCTTACAGATCCTGAAGGTGCGGTGGTTTATTCAAGCTACCAATCGAATCAGGGACGTCCTATCGAAGTTGTCAAAGATGCTTTGATTGAAATGTACAAGAAGCACCCCAACGTTAAAATTGTATCTTCCGCAGTAACAGGTTACGGTGAAGATATGATTCGTAATGCTTTGGGCGTGGATTTAGGTGTTGTTGAGACTGTTGCACATTTTACGGCGGCGAAATATTTTATGCCGGATGTAGAGTTTATCATTGACATTGGCGGCCAGGATATGAAGTGCTTTAAGATTCGTAACGGTGCCATTGATAACATTTATTTGAATGAGGCATGTTCGTCGGGTTGCGGTTCGTTTTTGCAGACTTTTGCCAATTCCATGAGTTATGAAATTGATGAATTTGCTAAGCGCGGACTCTTTGCGACCAAGCCTGTGGATTTGGGTTCCAGATGTACCGTATTTATGAATTCATCCGTAAAACAGGCGCAGAAGGAAGGCGTAACCGTAGAGGATATCTCGGCAGGTCTTTCCATCAGTGTTGTTAAGAATGCGTTGTACAAGGTTATCCGTGTGCATAGTGCGGATGAATTGGGTAAAAGAATTGTGGTACAGGGTGGTACCTTCCAGAATGACGCGGTACTTCGTGCCTTTGAAAAGGAAATGGGTGTAGAAGTTATCAGACCTGATATTGCAGGTATGATGGGTGCTTACGGCGCGGCATTGTATGCCTGTGATATTGCGAAAAAGAAGAAATCGGACAAGGTT
>JAZNLG010000044.1:0-1680 GCA_045578965.1 Lachnospiraceae bacterium
GAGAATTGTTGAACTTGAAAAAGAAATTGACCGTTATGAAGATGAACTCGGAACCTATATGGTCAAATTAAGCCAGCAACAGCTTTCTGAACATGACAGCCATAAATTATCTGTTATTCTGCATTGCCTGAGTGATTTTGAAAGAATATCCGACCATTCGGTAAACTTAGTGGAGTCTGCGGAAGAGATGAGGGAAAAAGGGCAGGACTTCTCAAAGAAGGCAAAAGAAGAACTTGCTGTTTTTACGCAGGCGATAAAAGATATCGTGGACATTTCGTTCGACGTGTTTGAAAAGGAAGATATTGCAAAAGCAGCCTATGTAGAACCGTTGGAAGAAGTTGTCGATGATTTACAGGCAGAAGTGAAAAAACGTCACGTTAAGAGACTTCAGAAGGGTAAATGTACCATTGAGATGGGGTTTGTACTTTCCGATGTTGTAACAAGTTATGAGCGTATTTCCGACCATTGCTCCAATATCGCAGTCTGCTTAATGCAGGTAGACCAGGACAATTATGATACCCATGAGTCCTTGAATGATATGAAGCATAACGAATTATTTAATGAAAGATACGCCGTATATAAGGAAAAATACGTGCTTCCATAGGCAAAATTTGCCAAATCCATGAAAAAAACTCCGTTTTACAGGGTAATTGCTGACAAACCGACAAAATAGTGATACCCAAAAACAAACAAATAGTGTAGAATGTATTTGTCAAAAGTTGGTTTGTTGACAATACATGAGATATTTTACAGAAGATACTCTGTGAAACGGGAGAATGACATGGATATTTTTGGTGTATTGACTATGATTGGCGGCCTTGCTCTGTTTCTTTACGGAATGGAAGTATTAGGTGACGGATTAAAGAAAGCATCCGGCGGTAAACTGGAAATTATTTTGGAAAAACTGACTTCCAATAAGATTATGGCAGTTTTGCTCGGAGCCGGTGTTACGGCGATTATACAGTCGTCTTCAGCAACTACCGTTATGGTAGTCGGTTTTGTTAGTTCCGGAATTATGAGCTTGTCCAGAGCGGTTGGCGTTATTCTGCGTGCTAACGTTGGTACCACTATTACAGCGTGGATTTTAAGTTTGGCCGAAATCAGCGGTGCAGGCTTTATTTTTGAATTATTAAAACCGACATCGTTTTCTCCGGTTTTTGCAATTATCGGTGTATCGCTTCTTATGATGGCTAAGAGTGAAAAGAAGCGTAATGCGGCAACCATTATGATTGGTTTTGCGGTATTGATGTTTGGTATGGATATGATGTCCGGCGCGGTGAAACCACTTGCGGATGTGCCGGAATTCCGTTCCTTGTTGTTAAAATTCTCCAATCCGATACTCGGTATGCTGGTTGGTATTATTTTTACGGCGGTTATCCAGTCATCCTCAGCATCTGTCGGTGTATTACAGGCGCTTTGTATGTCCGGTGCGGTAAGTTATGCAACAGCGATTCCGATTATCATGGGACAGAATATCGGTACTTGTGTGACTGCGCTTATTTCCAGTATGGGTTCCAGCAGAAATGCTAAGAGAACAGCGCTTGTTCACTTATATTATAACTTTATGAAGGTTGGTATCTTCATGATTCCGTTCTATATTTTGAACGGATTTATGAATTTCTCAATTATGGGAGAAGCGGCCAGTGCAACGGGAGTTGCGGTAATCCATACATCATTCAA
>JAZNLG010000045.1:0-7930 GCA_045578965.1 Lachnospiraceae bacterium
ATTTCTGCCCTATACCAATTTTATCATCCACTTTACAATCCAATGATATACTTTCGGCACTATTTCACACATCTGTGACAATAACTGCTCCTTATTTAACGCTCCGTCGCCCTGTAAATACTGATATGCACTTCCTTCTGCCACAGACTGCCCAAAGGCGAACATGGCTTCTGCATGGTCACCAATTGCCATATAATGCCCAATTGCAAACGCCCCGGCTGCAAATTCACCAATTGCAACCGCTCCAAATGCTACAATACCGCACGAAATGGATCCAAATGCCAGACCGCCCAGCGCAAAACAACCGGCCGCTACAAGTCCTATTGCTAACAAACCGAAAGCAAACAGTCCCAGCGAAAAGAATCCAAACGAAAAGACTCCCAAGGATAATAATCCAAATGATAAAACACCTCTGGACAGACATCCTATGGAAATAATACCTGTGGATTTTAATCCGATTGCTATAATACCCTTTGCATTTTTCCCAACATGCCACAACGGTTGTCCGGCAACCATACGCTCGCTTCTTTTATCAAAAGCAAGGATTGCCTTCCATAACATACCCAATGATACGGATGAATCCGTCGCCGTTTTTGCCTCCACATCCTCATTTCTGTCCTCCACGTCATTTCTTAATAAGTAATCTGTGGAACAATGTAAGATTTCACTTAATTTAATGATTTTCTCCGTTTCCGGGTACGCAAGATTAGACTCATACTTGCTCACAGACTGTCTGGATACTCCAAGCAAATCTGCCAACTGTTCCTGCGTAAGATTGTTTTCCTTCCGCATTTGTGCAATTTTATCTCCTGTTGTCATACGCATCTCCTCTGACTTGTTTTATTTGTCCAAATCTTATCACATTACACCTTTACATTACCATAAAATAGCAGTTTCGAAATGTAAACTTTCAGTTGCATTTCGTATTTTTAGGGATATTATAAGATATTTATAAAGAAAAGCGTTGCATTTCCGGATAAAAACCACTTTGCAACGCTTTCTGTTATATTTTCTTTCTGTTACTGTTGACGCGATTCACTAATTGCTTATTCGCAATGTACCTGCGCATCAAATCATTATCTTTCAACAAACGGCATCCGTATAAAATATATCGTTCCGAAACTTCCGCTCTTACTACTCTTCCCGCCAAATTAAAACGTTCATCAATGCTTGAATCATAAAAATCAATCAAAACAGCTTCGTTCTTGTTGATTTTTATTTCAGATGTAATATCCACCAAAATAGCAAAACCACTTTCGCTGACATCTTTAATCAAAACATCAAATGCCACATCTTTTCCAATAATACTTGCTTTTCCATCAATTCCCACAAACACACGGAAATTTTCTCTTCGATTAATCTTAACCCCAATCACATCACTGGTAATAACATGATAATTTACACCATCAATATTTTCTCGTGCAATATGCACAATCTTCCAAAGATACGGCGTCTTCTCTTCCTGATACGCTATCATGGAAAGTACAACTGCATTCGAATTAAAATTCAGCATCACACCATTGTGCTCAAAAGGTGTAACATACAGTTTATCACCATCCACAAAAGCAATATCTGAATTCAATGTCATACTGGATTGTTGATTTGATATGGTTATGCTCATTTTAAAAGAGGGGGTAAGTTCTCTAATTTCCACAGATAACTCCTTCTTTCGACTATTTTAGTTTAAATGGGCTACATCACAAAAAGCAAATATATATTTCTTTACCATATCTTTACTATAACATACTACAAAGATAAAAGCGACATTTTTATGCTTCTAAAATTAAAAATCTGCCGTCACCGATTTCGAATACTTCTTCTGCCTCTAAAATCGTTTTTTCATCATATTCTTCCACATCCAGTCCTGCTTCATCAAAGTATTCCCAAACTTCTTTCACGGAATTCACAACAACCGCCATACACTCATCCAAAAAATCTGCAGCCTCCTCTTCCGTCTCCGCTACTTTCTCCGGAAACAACTGCAACTGTTTCTCTAAAAATGCCTGTAACACAACCTTATCATAATCCATAGTAAATACCTCTCTTTTCTCCTATCTGCTTGGGTTATCTTTATCGAAATAATAAAATACCCATACTATAATCACTGTATTTTTTATTCCGCCCACACAATTCCATGCTTTGTTAGTTCATAACAAATTCTTGATACCGGCAGCCCTACCACACTGGCATAATCACCGTTAATTCCCTTAATATAAGCACTGCACAATCCCTGGATTGCATATGCACCGGCCTTGTCATAAGGCTCAGGCGAATTGATATAGTCCTCAATCTGCTTCTCTGTCATCTCATAAAAGGTGACATCCGTCTTCTCGTAAAAAGTCTCACGGGTCATTCTTTCCTCTTTAAAGATCATTAAAGTAACGCCGGTATATACCTGATGTGTCTTGCCGGATAACATAGAAATCATTCTTCTTGCATCATCCTTATCCTTTGGCTTTCCTAAAATCTCACCCTCTGCAGCCACTACCGTATCAGAACCGATTACAACAAAATCCTGATTCACACCTCTTGCATCATACATAACAGGAATTTTTCCCGCCACATCTTCTGCTTTTAAGAATGATAATTCCATTACATATTCCGCCGGTTTTGTAGCCTCGGTAATTTCTTCCGCCTCACTGACCCGCACTTCAAATTTCATTCCAATCTGTTCAAGCAACTCCTTACGTCGCGGAGATGCTGATGCCAGAATAAACTTCATTTACTCTTCCTCCGTGGATTCCGGCTTGGTTTCCGGTATAAAAACTCTTGCATCCGCCACCTGTTTCTTAGCCGTCTTTACAATTTTTGTTGCTTCTTCCGTAAAGTAGCTTTGCGAACCGAATAAAACCTTACCTCTTTTATCTATTTTATCATAGGTACCATCCGGCTGTAAAATCTGCGCTTTTAAGGTATCCTTTAACTGACAATCTAATATATTTCTTACTTTCTCCTGTAAATTCTTCTCCAGAATCGGGAAAAGAATTTCTACACGGCGCTCTAAATTTCTCGGCATCCAGTCTGCAGAACTTAAATAATACTCCGGAACGCCACCATTTTCAAAGTAATAAATACGACTATGCTCCAGAAAATTCCCCACAATAGAACGTACGGTAATATTTTCACTGACTCCCGGAATTCCTACTTTTAAACAACAAATGCCACGTACAATCAAATCAATCTTGACACCTGCACAACTCGCTTCATACAAAGCCACAATAATATCCTTATCGCACAAGGAATTCATTTTGGCAATAATATGTGCACTTTCTCCGGCCTCTGCATGTTTCTTTTCACGCTCAATCAAATACAGAAAACGATCCTTCATCCAAAGCGGTGCCAAGGACAACTGATTCCAGTGAAGAGGCTCCGAATATCCGGACAACATATTAAATACCGCGGTTGCATCCTCACCGATTGCTTCATTACAGGTAAAAAGCCCCAAGTCCGTGTACAATTTTGCAGTGGCATCATTATAGTTTCCGGTTGCCAAATGCACGTAACGGCGGATACCATCACTTTCCCTTCGGACGACCAGTGTAATTTTACTGTGTGTCTTCAAACCTACCAAACCGTATATTACATGACATCCTGCTTTTTCCAGTTTTTTTGCCCAGACGATATTATTTTCTTCGTCAAATCGCGCTTTTAACTCCACCAGAACTGATACCTGCTTACCATTTTCCGCCGCCTGAGCAAGAGCTGCAATAATCGGCGAATTACCACTGACACGATATAACGTCTGTTTAATCGCCAATACATCTTTATCTCTTGCAGCCTGACGGATAAAATCCACCACAGGTTCAAAACTTTGGTATGGATGATGCATCAGAATATCCTGCCTGCGTATAGATGTAAATACATCTTCCTCTTTATCAAATTCCAACACTTCCACCGGCTGATGAGGAGGATTTTTTAAATGGCTAAAACCTTCCAGACCATATACTTTCATTAAGACGGTCAAATCAAGAGGTCCGTTAATTTTAAAAATATCATCCTCTTCCACATCCAACTCTTCTTTTAAAATGCATAAAAGTTTTTTGTTGGCACCATCTTCCACTTCCAGTCGGATTGCCTTCCCCCATTGACGTTTCTTTACCTGACGTTCAATTTCTTTTAAAAGATCTTCTGCCTCATCTTCATCAATGGAAAGGTCTGCATTACGCATAATTCGAAAAGGATGCGCACAAAGCACATTATAATTTAAAAACAGTTTCTGAATATTTCGTTCGATTACTTCTTCCAAAAGAATAATAATCGTATCATCGCCTTTTGACGGAATGGATACAATACGGCTTAACACACTCGGAACCTGAACCGTCGCAAATTCTTCATCGCCTTTTTCTCCTTTTTTACGCAAAAGAGCACCAATATTAAGGGATTTATTGCGAATCAACGGGAAAGGTCTTGACGAATCCACTGCCATAGGCGTCAGTACCGGATACACGTTCTCCTCGAAGTACTGATCTACATATTCAGCCTGCTCTTCTGTCAAATCCTCATGTTTCTCCACAATGACAAGACCATTCTGCTCCAACTGAGGTACCAAAGAACGATTATAGGTAGAATACTGAAGACTGACAAGGCTATGTGTTGCCTTATTCAGTTTCTTTAATTGTTCCATTGGTGACATTCCCGCAATATCCGGCTTGGAATAACCGGCATCCACCATATCTTTTAAGGATGCTACACGCACCATAAAAAATTCATCCAGATTAGACGCAGTAATGCTCAAAAATTTAACACGCTCAAACAAGGGCAGGGTTTTATCCCTGGCTTCCCCCAATATTCTTTCATTAAATGCCATCCAGGACAATTCACGATTTGAGAAATTCTCCGGTGCACCATAATTTCTTTTTCCCTGCATTTTTACTCCCCACCGATAGCCTTTATCATAAAAGCAATCTTCCTTTTTCATTTCCATACAAGAATGCAACCGGCTAAATATTGCGCTTCTGCTTAATCACCGGCTTAATATTATATACTTCTTCAAAAAATCTTGCTGCATTCCAGAACAAACCTTTTTCAAGGGCTATATTTTCTGTCGTATCTACCTGAATCCAAAGTTCATCCTCATGTATGTTTGTTTTAACATTTTTAAATTTTTGCTTATGTGTTTTATCCAACCCGTTCGCCACGCGGAGGATTGCGGTAAGTTTGGCCACCACAAGATAAGAATCCTTATCAATACTTCCCGACTTGGTAATCTCATCATAATAGGCAAAATCTTCATGGTTGTATTTTACAATATTGGCAACCATTTCGCGCTCCAAATGCGACAATCCGATAATCTCCGTATTCATTACCACGTGATACGAACATTCGCCTACGGATACCATATTTAAATATTTGCCGCAATCATGTAAAAGCGTTGCAATCTGTAAAAGAAGCCTCTCCCTCTTTCCAAGACCATGGACTTTTTTCATACTGTCAAAAATAGTCAGGCAAATCTGCTCCAATGTTTCTCCGCGACGCTTACTTCCCTGATAACGCTTGCTGATATTTTTAGCACAGGCAATGATATCCTCTTCAAAATTGTGCGCAGGCTTCATCCATTTATTACTTTCTGCATAATCATAGGCAATACCGTCACATAAGGTAACACCCGGAACCCACAGATATTCTGCCCCCAAAAATTCCAGTGAACTCTTAATCAGTTGGGAAGAAATACGTAAAAGAGATACATTTTCTTCACTGATACGCAGGATTTTGGATACCTCTACACGGTTCTTCCCCTGCAATTCCTTCATTTTATCTAAATATTTTTTCTTTTCAACAAACCCTTTTTTATCAATTTCAGGATAAACTTGCTTAATAACAGCCGAAACATAATCATCTACTACAATTAAATTTCTGATTTCCCGGTCTTTCAGATATAATTTCTTAAAAACAGCGAGTTGTGTATCAATCAATTCCGCCAAAACCATCTGATACTGACTGGATTTTACTTCAATATAACGCATCTTCTCATAGAGGCGTAATACACCCAGACGAATATTCTGGGTTGCAACCAAAGCCTCTTTATCAAACAAAGACAACTGAATGCTACCGCCACCGATATCCAAAATAGCAGTACCGTTTTCAATAATTTTATGAAATTCTTCCCCCTGGGCTGCAATAGACTTATAGTCTAAGAAACGTTGTTCGGAATTACTCAGGCAGTTTACACGAATCCCGGTCTTTTTTTCAATTTGGTCCAATACAATCATAGTATTGTCCAACTCCCTTATGGCGCTGGTGCCATAAGCCTTGTAATCTTCTACTTTGTATGATTGCATAATTTTTACAAACTCACGAAGCACATGACAGAGTTCCTCCATATGCTCATAAGAAAGTTTACCGGTTTTATAAGATTCCGTACCAATATCCAGACCGTATCTGATATGATCAATGACCTTCAGACCGCTCTGTTGAGACACTTCCACTATTTTCATTGCAAGTTCATGAGAACCTACGTCAATTGCTGCAAATGTTTTCTTCTTCATAGTAATTTCCCTTTATCCCAATACTATTTTTATTTTACTAAAAATTGCTCAATTATACAACTTAATTTAGATAGTTTTCACTATCCTTTCACAATAAGATTCGTTCTGCTTTCTCTCTGTATTTTCTTGCTTCTTCTATGCTTTTTCATTGCTATTTTAATTACGTTATCGTATACTTATAATAACTCTTATGATGTAAAAACATCGTAAAAGGAGGTGACTTTTCATGAAAGATAAAGTTAAAGTAATTTTAGTGATAGCCGGTATTTTATTGGTTTCGGTAATTATTTTTATCTTTAATTACTTCTTGGGACACATCCCCGAGAATCCGTCCGGAACCGTAGGAAACACCGCAGGTAATCTGTACAACGGCGGCTATTTCTGTGAAGATAATGAAGGTAGGGTATTTTTCGCTAATTCCTATGATAATGGTGCTCTGTATGTAATGAATGCGGATGAAACCGGAATCGAAAAAATATCCGGCAATACAGTAAAATCCATCAATATCGGCGGCGACTATCTCTACTACTATATGAGTGACTCCTCCGGTTCCACAGGTCTTGGCTTTGTACGTCGTGTTATCGGAGTATACCGCTCCGACAAAGACGGAGACAATCTGTCAACCTTAAGCAGAGATCCGGCAGGCACGCTTTTACTGGTAGATAATCATTTATACATACAAAGTATTCCCGACAGTGGCGGCGTAAATCTGCTGAAAGTAAGCATTGACGGAAAAGAAGAAAGCATTATATCAACCAACAAAATATATCCCGCCAGTGTTTATAACGGACGAATTTATTACAATGATACCAAAGATTCTTTATTTTTATGTCAGTTAGATACTTACACAGATGCCACTTCCGTAGTTGTAAAATACAATATGTGGAATCCCATCCGCCAGGGGGATTATGTTTATTTTATGGATATTCGCGAGAATTACAGACTTTGTCGTTATAACCTTAGTGAAGATAAAATTGAAGTGCTGACAGAAAACAGAGTCGACACTTTTAACGTAACCGATGAATATATCTACTATCAAAAATCCTCCGATACACATCCCGGCCTGATGCGTATCGGCCTTGACGGTTCGGAGGAAATTATGCTTGCGGAAGGTGTGTATAACAACATTAATACCACTTCACGCTATGTATATTTTCAATCATTCGGCAATGAACTTGCCACCTGGCGTATCGCTCACGGCGATACGGAAATGTCGGAATTTATCGCAGCCTCAGCCGCGGTAACTATTTCCGAGTAACATAAGAATCTTTTAACCTGCGAAGCATCTCCTTACTGGTCAACCCAATAAGGGGATGTCTTTTGTATGGTGCAATTTCACTCAAGGGTACCAACACAAAATCACGATGTTGCATATCCACATGAGGAATGGTTAAATCATCATTTTCAATCACCATATCATCAAAATATAAAATATCCAAATCCAA
>JAZNLG010000046.1:0-4169 GCA_045578965.1 Lachnospiraceae bacterium
CATACTTGTATGCATCTGCAATCCAGTTACCGTCTTCGTAATATTTAAAAACCCCTTCGCTATTCACGATACCTTCCAACTGGATTAACTTATTCCAGCAAGGATCCGGATTAAAAGTATAATTCTCTTTAGACTGTGTTAATTCCAAAGTTCCGATGTAAGAATCAGAATCCTCATTGAATGTAACACTCTGATGCTCGCTACCACTTAAAATCACATAGGTGGGTCTGAAATCGCTGGCAGACTTTTCTGTCAAATCACCACCCAAACTTATAGTTCCGTATAAATCCGGGGCCAAAAACAGCATCGTAGTATCAATGATTAAATCGCCGCCCACATAAAGAGTTGCATCTTTATATACTTTCAGCAAACCTTCTCCGGTTACATATTTTTCATCAGCATCAATTGCCTGAATTTTAAGCGAACCGCCAATATAATTGAGACCTGCGCCACACTCCAATGCTCCGGCCTGCTGCACATAATCACCCTTTACCACAAAACTGCCGCCATCTGATTTGACATCACCTTCTGCAATTACATTTCCGGGAATTGTCACATCAAAAGTATTGAGATTCAATCCTGAAGTTTTTAAATTATTATCTTTGAAATTTACGTTCGTAGGATGATCGCCCAACGTACCATTTAAGTAATTGTTGATTTGCATATCACTACCGTAAAATAAGATTTTACTAAATACCATTCCGGCATTGACATCTACCACCTGTGTAGAAGTTCCCGCAAGAATTAAGGTTCCGAATGTAACTTCACCTTCATATTCCTCGCTACGGGTAACATTACCGTTTACGATTACGGTACCCTGATTGTATACATTATCATAATCTTCTTTTATGGTTAAGTCTCCGTTGACAGTAATTGTTCCACGGTCACCTGTACTGTACATACAGTACATTGTAGAAGTATATGTATACATAGCAGTAGGTGCAATTGTCCAGTCACCACCAATTTTTACCTTACCGTCTCCTGCATCCAAACATCCGGCCTCCATAATGAGGTCTCCGGCGATTACCAGTTCACCGTCGTCCAAAAGGATGTCTTCCTCCATATATACATTTCCTTCAACGGTTAATTTATAACCGCCCATATCCAGGTCTCTTACCACATATAAGTCACCTTGGATTACAACATCTTCGGTCAGATTGTAGTATGAATCTTCATTTACCACATCACCTTCTGCCGCAACCACATTCATCGGCAACAACAATACCACTGCCATCATTGCTACCAACATCATCAGTCGTTTCATAAAATGTCCTCCCTTTATTTTGATAAAAAATATTATAATTATCATAATCTTTTCGCCGCATTTTTACAATATTTTTTATAAAAAATCGGTCGTATTATGTGATGAATTTTTACACTAAAATAACTATTTTTGTCATCAAATAATGCGTAAAAGGAGCACTCCCGCAGGAGTGCTCCTCTCTCAAATATTATTACTTTTAAAATTTAACCATACCACTTACAACATTGAATTTTGTACCATCATATTCTACTTTACCGGTATAATCTTCTGCAAGTTTACCTTCGATAACGTAGAACCACTCACCATTATATGTTGCAAGACCTGTATAATGATCCTGCACCTGACCGCCTGCAAGGTAATACCAGTTTCCGGTCTCAGGATCTTGTGCAAGACCGCTTACTTCGTTCATAAGGCGACCCAAACCAACATAAAAGAGTCCGGTATCATATTTTACGAAGCCAATTAATGTTGTATCCAACTTGCCTTCTGCTACATAGAAATACTTGCCATCATAAAATGCAAGGCCGGTATACTGTGTCTGCGCCTGACCTGCTGCAAGATAATACCAGTCATTCGGGTTTTCAGGATCCTGTGCAAGACCTTCAATATGTGTTGCAACATATCCGTTTGCTACGAGGAATAATCCCTTATCAAATTCCACATACTTGTATTCCTTGGTTGCCCATGCGCCATCTTCATAATATTTAAATCCGTCTGCTGTATTTTCGATACCTTCCAACTGGATTAAGTTGTCCCAGCACGGATTCGGATTAAATGTATAGCACTTTGTTTCCTGCGTTAATTCCAAAGTATTAATCTTGGAATTACTTCCTGCAAGAGAAACAGACTGATTTGCTGTACCATTTAAAAGTACATACTTAGGGTTAAATGAAGCAGTTGATGTCTGCTGAATATTACCTGCTACTGCGAGAGTACCATCCAAATAACTTCCCATAGAAGATGATGTATTAATATATAAACTCTTTCCTACAGAAACCGTACCGTTTTCTTCAATTTCAAGATCACCGGAACCGGAAATATATGCACCGTTTGAATTTACAGATTGAATTCTTAAATTCTCCAAAATATTAGCAGAACCATTAACAACAGATAATGCACCGCTCTTCTGCACATAATCCTTACTTACGGTTAATGTACCGTCACCTACTTCTACATAACCTTCTGCATAAACAGTTCCGGGAATTACCATCGTATATCCGTTTAAGTTTAATTTCTTAGTCTGGAAAATACCGTCATCCAAAGTAATTTTACTCGCATCACTTCCAAGTGTTGCATTTAAGTAATTTGCAACTTTGACATTCGGGTTTGTTAATACAAGACTCTTTACTTCAACTTTATCAATCAAATCCAATGTCTGCGCCTTACTACCAGCCATATTCAAATCTGCAATCTTAATATCATAATATGTCTTCTTAACTGTCACATTACCCTTCGCAGTAATCGTTCCGTTTAAGTCAAACCATGTTCCATAGTTAGAATCTATAATGATGTCGCCATTAACAGTTAAAGCACCGCCTTCTTCCACATCAAATGCTGCACCGGTGGTAATATAATCACCATTTGCATTGGTATCCTGTACACGTAAAGCACCTTTTACAAGCATACTTCCCTGGCCTACAGTCAAAACACTCTTTTTCTGCATATAGTCTCCGGTTACTTCCAAAGCACCGGTACCAACTTTAATTTCACCGGTCATTTCAGCCTTGCCGGGGATTACCATTTTATATCCGTTCAAATCCAATCTGGATGACTGAAAAATACCATCATCCAAAGTAATTTTATCTGCATTGCTTCCTAAGGTCGCATTTAAATAGCCACCCACTTTTACATTGGGATTGGTAAGTACAAGATTTTCAACATAAACATCGTCTGTCAACTCTAAAGTCTGTGTGGCACTGCCTGCCATAGTTAAGTTTGCCATTTCAATATCATAATAGGTTTTCTTAACGATAAAATCTCCTTTGGCAATAATATCGCCATCCCAATCAAACCATGTGGCATATTTAGAATCTACAATAACTGCACCATTTACAGTCAAAGAACCGCCCTCATTTACATCAAATACAGCATCTGCTGATACATAATCACCGTTTGCATTGGTATTCTGTACACGAAGTGTTCCCTTAACAAGCATGGTACCCTTATCAACAGTCAAAACGTCCTTTTTCTGCATATAATCCCCGGTTACTTCCAAAGCACCGTCTCCGACAATAATATCGCCGGTCATTTCTGCCTTACCGGGAATTACCATTTTATATCCATTCAAATCTAATTTAGATGACTGGAAGATACCATCATCAAGCGTAATACCTGTCGCATTACTTCCCAAAGTTGCATTTAAATAGCCTGCCACTTTAACATTTGAATTGGTAAATACTAAATTATTGACAGATACATTATCCGGGAGTTGCAACGTCTGAGCTGCACTTCCTGACATATATAAATTATCAAACTCTGCATTATAGTATGTCTGTTCTACTATTACATCACCTTTGGCAATAATATCGCCATTTAAATTAAACCATGTCGCGTAATTGGAATCAATAACAATGTCTCCCGCTACAGTCAAAGCACCACCTTCATCCACATCAAAAACACTTTTTGACGGAACATAATCTCCATTAGCATTAACAGTCTGGATACGGAAATCTCCACCTACGGTCATAGTACCCTGAGCAATATATAACACATCCTCTTTTTGAATATAGTCACCGGCTACATTCAAAACACCGTCGCTCAAATAAACATAATCCTCAGCAATTACATTACCGAGTACTTCCAGTTTGTAACCATTCAAATCCAGATCGGTGTACACATACAGATTATTAACAGTCATATTTTCTGTCAACTCGGTTGTATATCCGTACTTATCGTTAATGGTTAA
>JAZNLG010000047.1:0-1691 GCA_045578965.1 Lachnospiraceae bacterium
TTATGGCACGTAAATATGGTATCCCGATTTATGCCACCCGTGGCACGATTCAGGAAATTTTACAGAAAAAAACCTTAGGGGACATTGACGTATCGCTTTTTGAAAGTATTCAGGCGGACAGTCCTTTTATGATAAAAGATATGGAAATTAATTCCATGCGCATCAGTCACGATGCAAGAGATCCTGTGGCGTTCCGCTTCCGGAGCGGTGAAAAAACAGCCGCCATTGCGACGGATATGGGCACATATGACGATTATACCGTAGACTGTTTAAAAGGCTTGGATGTCCTTCTTTTGGAAGCAAACCACGATATCAATATGTTACAGGTAGGGCCTTACCCTTATCCCTTAAAACAGCGTATTCTGGGCACGCATGGGCATTTGTCCAATGAGGCCGGCGGAAGACTTTTATCCAAGGTCTTACATGATGATATGAAGGCTATTGTGCTTGGACATTTGAGTAAGGAAAACAACTTGCCGGAATTGGCTTATGAGACAGTAAAACTGGAAGTGACTATGGGCGATAATCCTTACGATGGCAACGATTTTCCGATTCTTGTGGCTAAGAGGGACGGAACGTTTCCGAAGTTGGAGTTTTAGGAGATAGTAAATGCTTAGAATCAGACCATATAAATCGGCAGAAGCCGAAACAATTTTATCGTGGAGTCAGGATGAAAGAGCCTTTTATCAATGGACGGCCGGGGTGATGGGAGATTATCCTATTACGGAAAAAGAATTCGGCTTTGTTGAAAATTTGATGGCTTTTACAGCATTTGATGAGAACGGTATACAAGGTTTTTTTACAATGAGAAATCCAAGTGAGTCCTTGGAAGAATTGCGTTTTGGATTTGTTATTGTGAATCCCGATAAGCGTGGTAAAGGCTATGGCAAAGCAATGCTTGGATTGGGCTTAAAATATGCCTTTGATATTTATGGTGCGAAAAAAGTATCTTTGGGCGTTTTTGAAAACAATCTTTCGGCGTATTATTGCTATAAGGCGGTTGGCTTTGAAGATGTGGTGCTTGATACAGTTGAGACATATTCTGTTCTCGGAGAAGAATGGAAGTGCAGAGAGTTGATGGTGGAGAAGCGACAGGCTTGAATTTGGAGGTAATCAAAATGAAACTTGATGGTTTTGGATTATTTGTTGAAGATATGCCGACAATGGTTCGCTTTTACAGAGATGTTCTTGGATTTGAAATTCGGGAAAGCGAAAATGCAGAGAATGTATATCTGATAAAAGACGGAACCCTTTTCATGCTTTATGAGCGAAAGAACTTCGAAAAAATGACGAGCAGAAAATATGAATACATAAAAGGCTTTAATGGCCATTTTGAAATTGCATTGTATGTTGACACATTTGAAGAGGTCGATTTGGAATATGCGAAGGCAATTGAAAAAGGTGCGCAATCTATATTGGAGCCGACGACAGAGCCCTGGGGACAGCGGACCTGTTATATTGCGGATCCGGAGGGGAATTTGATAGAGATAGGTTCTTTTAATCGTCCCTTTGAGAGCAAAACAGATTTTAATGGAGTGCAATAAAAAAATAAAATTATTTTTCACATAGAAAGGAAACATTATGAAAAAGACAATTATTACAGTAGTAGGTAAGGACGGCGTTGGTATCATCGCTAAAATCTGTACTTACCTTGCAAACAATCACATTAACATTGAGGATATTTCTCAGAC
>JAZNLG010000048.1:0-10189 GCA_045578965.1 Lachnospiraceae bacterium
TTAAATTTAAGAGGTATTGTCAAATCCGTACTTAAATTTGCATTATCCAAGTATTGGATTGATGATAATCCGTATGACCGTATTCTTTTTCAAGAATACAAAAGACTTCTTTATAAGGACAACAAAACTAATGCAGACAGAGTTCATTCAGATAAAGAACTTAAAATGATGTTAGATGAACTCCATCGCAAACAGGATAAACACCCAAATAAAAGTAGTTTTTGGGCTATGGAAGCACAAATCATTGCTGGATTTAGGCGTGGTGAAATGCCACCTCTTAGTTGGAATGATGTAAAAGATACTCATATTGTAATTCATCAACAACAACTCACTGATGGAAATGATTTCGTAATCGTAGACGAAACAAAAACCGGCATTGACCGTAACTATCCTATTGGAAAAGATTTACGAGCATTTTTAAAAAGATTAAAAGAACGAAATGCAAAATACTATCCAAATTCAAACTATCTTTTCCCAAGTAATGATACCGTAAATGGCGTAATTACAAATCGTGCAGTATATGAAGTGTACGACCACTTATGCGAAAAACTTGGAATTGAAAAACAAAAAGATGTTATTAGAGGTCCGCATTCATTCCGTAGAAATGCAATCACAAGTTTTGTAAATGAATCCAATGGAAACTTCGAAATGGCTTCAACAGTGTTTGGTAATTCTCCTGAAATCGCTAAGAAGCATTATTTTACCGGTATTGATTTAGAAAAAGCAAGCGAAATTATTGATAAAAGAAAACTCATTTAAGAAAAGGGTTCAAAAGGGTTCAAATTTTTTCACCTTAAAATGCAAAAAAACCTTGATAATTCAAGGTTTTCTTTCGTGAGCCATCGGGGACTCGAACCCCGGACAACTTGATTAAAAGTCAAGTGCTCTACCACCTGAGCTAATGGCCCGTATTTATATGATATCCATAAGATTGTATCTTATGCAATATTTAGCAAAGTAAGCTGGGCTAGCTGGATTCGAACCAGCGTATGCAAGAATCAAAATCTTGTGTCTTACCGCTTGACGATAGCCCAGTAAAGGGTGGGTAAAGGGACTCGAACCCTCGGCCTCCAGAGCCACAATCTGGCGCGCTAGCCGACTGCGCCATACCCACCATGTTAATTATGCTAGGGCTTCCTCGCCTTTATCCTGCGTGGTCGAACCACACAAAATGTGCTCGAAGGGATTCGAACCCCCGACCCACGGCTTAGAAGGCCGTTGCTCTATCCAGCTGAGCTACGAACACACGTAACTTTCGTCACCGACGATTGCTATTATATGACAGAATGCCCCTCTATGTCAATAGAAAGTTTTATTTTTTTTACTTTGGTTTCTGAAATATCCAAACAGCATTCCCAAAATGTCTTTTTTAACTTACATATAATCTTAAAGCCTCTTCTACGGCAGCATTTAATGTTTTACCATTCTTTATAGCGTATACCGCAATCGTTCTATGCAATTCAGGATTAATTCTTACATTAAAAGAACCTTTATATGGTTGTTCGGGCAACACATTTCTTGCCTTACAATCTTCCAAATACTCATCTATTACTTTTTGAAAATCATCTTCCAGTTCTTGCACAGATGTTCCTTCATATGATAATAAAGATTGGATTCCTACGACTCTACCGTATAAACATTTGTCTGCCTTAGAATATTCTACTGTCCCGTTATAATTTTTATACATTAATAAATTACTCATATCAGACCATCCTTTCTCAATTTATCTATTACCTGTTCCAATATATATTTTTTTAATATACCATTTGGATGTGGTTTATGAAAATTAATCACTTCATTACTGTTTTTTTTGATAAATTTTACACCGGATCCACTTCCGCCTTGTTTTAAATAAAAATCAAAATATGATAATAATGTAACCATTTCATCAAATGTAAAATCCTTTGGCTTCTTTAAAAGTCTTGCAATCAACTTTTCCTTTTGACTCACTTTTTACCTCCTCAAAAATATAATAACCCCATCTGCTTCTAATTGCAACTAATTCTAGTTGCAGTTTGTTTTTGTACTCAAATATCTCTCCCTCATCTTCTTTAATATCTTTTTTTCATACCTGGAAATCTGCACCTGACTGGTTTCAAAACGCTTTGCCACCTCGGTTTGTGTCATATTTTCCATATAACGCAACACAATGAGTTTCCGTTCATCCGGTTCCAATTCTCCCATCAGTTGCTCCAACACCATTCGATTCATCAACTCCTCTTTTTCATTGCGCTCATCCGGCACCAAATCCTCCAGCACCATACTACTTCCGTCACTGTGAAAAATTTCCTTCTGCAAGGATTCCACCTCTACGCAAGCATCCAAGGCCTCTACAATCTCCTGCGGCGTCAAATCAAGTCGTGTCGCCAATTCGCTAACCAACGGCTCCCTTCCGTATTCCTTACAGAAAGATTCCTGCTCTCTGCGAATCCGATAGGCATTCTCTTTTAAACTTCTGCTGACCTTTACCATACCGTCGTCCCTTAAAAAGCGCTTAATTTCGCCCATAATCATCGGAACGGCATACGTTGAGAATTGTACCTCCCGTTCCAAATCAAAGTGGTCTACGGCCTTAATCAGGCCAATGGTGCCGATTTGAAATAAGTCCTGCAGTTCTGCCCCTCTTCCCACAAAACGTTTTACCACGTGGTGCACAAGGCGCAAGTTATTCTCAATTAAAGTATTTCTTGCTTCGCTGTCGCCTTCTTTTGTCTTTACAAGCAAACTTCTTGTTTCAGACATTATTCGCAATCCTTTCCGAGAGTCTTTTCCATCACCACACGTGTACCTTCGCCAACCACGCTATATACCTGTACACCGTCCATAAATGCCTCCATAAAAGCAAACCCCATTCCGGAACGTTCCAATTCCGGCTTCGTGGTAAAAAGAGGCTCCATCGCCTTAGAAACATCTTCAATCCCCACGCCTTTGTCTTCGACGGATACACGAATCATTTTTCCTTCAATACTGCAATGTAATCGGACCTTGCCCACAGTTTCGGACTCTTTTATCCCAAATCCGTATCCATGTATAATTGCGTTGGTTACCGCCTCCGATACCGCAGTTTTGACATCGGAAACTTCTTCCAACGTCGGATTCATCCCCGTCATAAAAGCAGCCACTGCAACTCTGGCAAAACCTTCATTTTCTGAAATGGCGTCAAAAACAATTTCCATTTCATTGGTTTCTTTTAATTTTCTTTCACTCACTCTTTTTTCCTCCATTAACTGATAACCTCCACAATATTCTGCAGTCCGGACATCTTAATAATCTTTTTGATACGTTCGTTGGTATGTATGGCATAAACCCGCCCGCCAAAACAGGACACTTTTTTATAACGTCCCATAATCACGCCGATTCCGGAACTGTCCATAAACATTGTATCTTCAAAATCAAATACAATATTGTCCACGTTATCCATCAAAAGAAAATAATCCGCCCGTTCCCGAATACGACCTGCATTGTGATGATCCAGTTCCCTGGGCATTTTTACCATGAGATGCCTGTCCAAAATTGCAAAAGTGCCCTCCATCATTTTTCTTTCTTCCATTGTCTTCATTCCTTTCCGCATAAAATAAAAAAAGAACATAAAACCCAATTCGTTTTATGTTCTTCCTTCGTCACTTATTCATTTGTCTTACGTATTTTTTATGAACCCATTGCATCAATTTCCGCAATGTAGCCCTGCGCCTTAATTGCTTTCTCTGTATCCGGGAACAATTCAATTACCTGTACATAAACTTTACGTGCCTGCACATAGTCCTTATTCTCGCGATATGCATTGGCAAGAGCATATAATGCTTCGCCGTTGTTCGGATCATAATCGACAGCCTTACTCAATCGTTCAATGGCCGTCTCGTAATCCTGATTACGAAAAGCCTCATAGCCACTGTCATAAAAACTGCTTGCTACCGAAGAACCAACCGCCTGCTTCAACCCTTCATACAAGATCAAATATTCTTCAGAGGCAACGTTCTCGATAAACTCCAAATCAACCTGATCCAGATAGTCGGCAATCAACATCTTATCCGCTGTCGCACCTTTGTTATACTCAATCTGGGCCTGCATCAGACTTGTATGCGCAGCCAGAAGTCCGGTACTGCTTTCATAGTCTTCCAACTGATTCTCCAATACCTCTTTGTCCGTGGTAAGAAGGTTAATCTGCTGTGTCAACTCATCTACCGCAGTTGTTTTCACATTTAACTGTTCACGAAGACTTGTTAATTCATCATCCATTCCCGCACGTTCGCTGTTGACACGAATCGGTGCCAATAAAAACCAGCCAATTGCAAGACCGATTACCAAACCGATAATAATATTTAAAAATACATTCCATGTACCAACATCTCTGGGATTATTGGGCTGGATTACAATATCATTACCGCTTTTAGACCAAATGGCCGCCTCCGGTGTTTTACGTTTGCCGGCATTTTTACTTTCTTCAAAGCCTAACATACTGTCGACTTCTTTCAGATAACGATTGGTTAATACATCTCCGTTATCAATTCGCTTACAGGCATCCAGTTCTTTCTTCGCCTTGGTCCACTCTTCGTTTCTGATATACAGAAGCGCCAGTAACTGACGTGCCGGAATCAGTTTCGGATTGGTAAGTACCACCTTACGCAACTGAATCGTTGCCATATCCAGGCTGTCCTGCTGACAATAAGACAACGCCTGATTGTATTTTTTTACACTGGTATTCATATCTTCAAATCCCGAAAGATTTGACTGTACCTTCGCAATGTAATCCTCTGCGATATTTTTCTCGTTTTGATAACTTTTGCTGATAATCCACTCTGTTAGGGCTGCTACGGACTCACCCCGTTCAAAATAAACAAGACCGAGCAGATTTCTGGCATTGGTGTTATTTTTATTCAATTTCAGACTCTGTCGCAAACATTCAACAGCGCCGCTTAAATCTCTAACCTGTGCTTTTTCCAGACCTTCGTTGTAATATTGATTGGAGAGGAACATTATCTTTTTGTAATGTGCCACGTCCGCTCCGCATCCGGTACAAAAGTCTTTCTCGGATAATGCACAGCCACAATTATAGCATTTCATGACCTTTTATCCTCTATTCGTCTTTTGCGGATTCCTTTACAACTCCTACAATAATATCTACCATGTCTGATAAATCATGTTTTTTGATATTTTCTTCCGTATCGGAAATTTCCAAACACGGATGGAATTTCTTTAATTCTTCTTCAAAATCGATCACAACAATTCCTCCCTGATAAGTTCTTTTATCTCGCCAACAAGATAAAGAGAACCCACTGCGTATATTGTACCACCACTTGTCAAATCGCGGCATTTCTGCACTGCATCTTTTACACTGTAAGTTAATATCAAATCCAAATCGGTGTACTTGGCAAATTGTTCTGCAATTGCTTCCGGCAGGGCACTTCTGTCACCGGCAAGTTTCGTAATCACAATCCTTGCAAAATGACCGCTCTTAGCCATACGCTTAATCATCGGCCCATAGTCCTTATCACCGTTTACACCGAATAAAAGAGTTGCCTCTTTCACCGAAGCCGCCGCAAGCCCGTCCAAAAACGCTTCCACGCCGTCTTCATTGTGCGCTCCATCCACATAAAAGCCCGGCATTACCTCTTCCATCCTGCCTTCCCAAAATGTCTTTGAAAGCACTTCTTTGACAAGGTCTAACTCCCAACGTTCCTGTAAAAGTAACTTGGATGCCTTCACCGCCAAAGTGGCGTTGATGGTTTGATAGGTTGCCACTGTGGGAATCCGAAACTCCTCCCACTCAGGACACACATAACTATCATACTCATAAAACATACAAAAATCAATGTCTTTTTGATGAATTTTAACATTCTTAATATTGGATAATCCGACAGAATATGCCATAACCCCTTGTAAATCGGCAGTTTTCTGTATTACAGATGTAACTTTTGTGTCGAAATCATAGTAAATAAGCGGTACATTATGCTTGATGATACCTGCCTTTTCGCCTGCAATTTCTTCCAAAGTGTTACCAAGATACATAGTATGGTCCAGGCCAATCTTGGTAATGATGCAAAGCTCCGGCTCTTTTATCACGTTGGTGGCATCCAAGCGTCCGCCAAGCCCTGTCTCTAAAACGATATAGTCTACGCCTTTGTCTTCAAACCAAAGCATCGCCATAAAAAAGAGATACTCAAAGAAGGTAGGGTGATAATCAGGCGGAAGTACTTCTATATGTGCGGAAATCTTATTCTCATCGGCACTCTCCCGCACTTTGCCAACATAATTTCTCACCTCATCCACCTTTGTTTGAACAAGATAAAAGTACCGCATAAAATCATCTTCGTTCATTAATTCTCCGTCAATGCGAAAACGCTCGCACATAGAAATCAAATGGGGCGAGGTAAACATTGCCGTTTTGTGTCTATGCGCAGTTAATATGCTGCTTAAATACGTACAAACCGAGCCCTTGCCGTTAGTTCCCGCCACGTGAATAATTCTGCGTTTTTCACCGGGGCAACCCAAGAACTCATAAAAAGCCCTTGTCATTTCCGGAGTGGATTTGGTGGTAAATTTCGGTACGTTGTATAAGTATTCTTCTGCTTGTTGAAACGTTTTAATATTTTGTGCTTTCATATAACTTCCTTATAAAGTCTCTAAAAAAGACACCAATATAATTGATGTCTTTTTCTTTTATTATTCTGTCTCTGATACTTCTTCACCAATAACGATTTTGCCTTCATTGATTAATTCAAGTACATAATCAACAACGGTTGCATCAAACTGCTTTCCCTTGTTGTTAACCAATTCCTGCATAATTACTTCTTTGGTTAATCGGGGGCGATAACATCTGTTACTGTTCATTGCATCCAATGAATCCGCAACACCGATAATACGCGCAATCATGGGAATCTCTTCTCCCGAAATGCCGGAAGGATATCCCTTACCGTCATAGCGCTCATGGTGGTATAACGCACCGGTACTGATTCCGTCAATAGAAGAAAAATCTCTAAGCATTTGATTTCCGTAAGTAGTGTGACTCTTAATCACTTCATACTCCTCATCCGTCAACTTGTCCTTCTTCTGTAAAATGGTAACCGGAATACTGATTTTACCGCAATCGTGCATTAAGGCAATATACGAAATACGATTACACTCTCTTTCGGAATAACCCATCTTCTGAGCCAAAAGATACGAATAGCGTGCCACACGCTCCGAATGTCCTTTGGTATGAGGGTCTTTCGCTTCAATAAAATTAATGAAAGTACTGATAGACTGTTCAATAATCTGTGCATCGTGTTTCTGCTGCTTTAATAATTTATTAATACGAATCTGCGATACTACTAAAACAATTAAAATAACAACATAGATTCCCAGTACTACAAGCAAAAAGATAAAAATCGGATAATCCCAAACGCTCTTCTGCATATGATATGTAATCACTGCTTCATCAAAAACCGTCACATAATCCAAGGTCTGGTCCGGCACATAAATAATAAAACCTACAATCGCCGTATCTTTAACATCTTTCCCCTCTTCATGCGGATCCAATGGCATCTCATTGTCTGCCTGACTGGGCAAATATACGAAACTGTCCCCCTCATTCAACGGAATCATGGGACCGGTATGATCTAAGTAATAATCCAGAATAATTTCTTTCTTGGTATACTCACTCAAATCTAACTCCTGGATTAATTCTTCTCCCGTAGTGGTCTGGTGCAACTCCATCGTACCGTTCCACTCGTTATTCATCCACATAAATTCCGGAACAAATACTTCCATCTTCCAATCGGTAATGGTGGCATCCGACTTATTGTACATGATAATTTCATAAATGGTTCCCACGCTGGCGCCGTGCAATTCATTCCCTGCCTCATCATAAATCGGGTCTTTTAACCAGGCACCGCTGTCGCCGCCACGCGGGCCAATCTGCACGGTAAAATCCGAGAACGAGTACTTCTCTCCATCAAAGTTTCCGTCAGCAAGGCTCACCTGCCTGTCCGCCTTATTATAATGCAAAGACCATATGTAAACTGCTACCATAGCAAGCAGGAAAACAACAATGGCAACGATAACAGCTATTAAATTCTTTTGAAACTGGCTCAACTTCTTCATTCGTCAATTCCTCATAAAAACACACTATTACATGCATTATATCATTGAAATATGTGTTTGAAAAGGGCTATGTTTTTATACATTTCCACGCTTCTATTAACCGTTCCACACCCCAAGCCGCATTGGCGGGACTGGTGGAAGGAAGGCAAATGGCTTCACGCTGTATTTGCGGATAAATGTATTTGTTGTACAGTTCCTCTGCTTTTTTGCCATTTACGTATATTTGTCGAATATCTGCAGTTTTAAGGATTATATTCAAATCATTCGCAACCACATTTTTAATACTGCTGTCTGATGAACCAACAATATCGCAGGACTGAATCACATCCCAGACCGCAATATAATTGGCAAAAAGAAAGGCTTTCTTCTCTTCAATGGTAAGCGGTGTTTCTACACCGCAAACTGCTGCCGTCACCTTCCAGAAACGATTCTGCGGATGTCCGTAAAAGAACCCTGCCTCTCTGGATTTTACCGAAGGAAAACTACCGAGAATCAATATTTCGGAATCCTTATTGTATATAGGTTGAATAGGGTGCTGAATCATATATTACCTCGGGGGCTTTACGCCTGCTCTCTCAAAAATTTTCTGATATTCTTCTTCCGTCGGAAACGAGTTAAACCAAGCACGCTGCTCAAAGGGACGCTTTCTGGGACCTTGAACTTCTTCCGCCGCAATGCCCACAGGAAGCATACATACTAAGTTGTATTCTTCGGGTACGTTAAGAATCTTAGCCATTTTATCACAGATTCTGTCCTCGTCCGTAATATGACCTTCGTACCAGCAGCTCTCATAACCAAGTTCTACGATGGCAAGAAGCATATTCTGAATGGCCGCAGAATAATCCTGCACCGCAAAGCATCTGTTTGCATAGGCAATTCTTTCCTTGGAAAGTACGCAAATCATGGCAGGCGCCGTCTCTCCCTGAGGCGGATCAATCACCGCATGAAGTTTTGCCAGAACCTCCGGATCGTCAACACCAATTAAACTTACGGTCTGCTTATTGCATCCCGAAGGTGCATCCAAACCAGCCTGCATAATTTTAATCAAATCCTCTCGGGGCACCGAGTCGGGTTTATACGTTTTACGATAACTGTGTCTGTTACTAATGGTATCTAAAATACTCATATGCTTTCCCTCCAAATACATCTATGATGAATTTTCATTTGTTCTTTAATTTAAACGATTTTAACTATCATTTCTTGCTACATTTTATCAATCTTTTTACTTCTGCTGAATTTCTTTCTTCACCACAGCCGGCACGCCTGCCGCCATGGAATTGTCCGGCACATCTTCCGTTACCACACTGCCTGCCGCAATCACGCATCCGCTTCCGATGGTGACTCCGGGCATTACGGATACATTGGCACCAAACCAGCAGTTATCGCCAACGGTGATAGGTAGCGCCTTCTCCAATCCCTTATTTCGGTCCGTATAGTTCATTGGATGGGTTGCCGTATAAAAGCCGCAGAACGGTCCGATAAACACATTCTCACCTATAGTAACGGTGCCTCCATCCATAAAATAGCAACCATGGTTTACAAAAGTCCCTTTGCCAAGCTTGGTATAGTTTCCGTAATCAAAATATACCGGTGCCAGAACGGTAACACCTTCCGGAATCTCTGTGCCAAGCAGTTCTTTTAAGGCAGTTTCCTGCTCACTGCTCCCCGGTCTTGCCATATTGAAATCGTAGCAAAATGTCTCTGCCTTTCTTCGCACTTCTACTAACTCTTCATCAAAATTGGCATCATACCATTCGCCTTTTAGCATTTTATCTTTTTCAGTCATAAAAGTTCTCTCCTAATAAATAAAATACCTACTTAAATCTTTGAAATTATTTTCTTTTCATTCCTTCGCGTAAATTCACTTAACGAATACGAACGTATTCTTTGATTTACTATATTGGGAATTATAAACCCATGATTCGCAAGTTTTGCGCATCGGTTAATAACGGTTTTATTGGTTACACCCATTATTTTACTTACTTCTATAGGCGTAAACTCCAATAACCGTTTTTTCAAAAGAAGTGCAAGAAAATCCTTTTCTTTCGCACTCAAATAAGACAAACTGCCATCCAAATCATCCTCTTGTGCACCTGTTGATATTTCATAT
>JAZNLG010000049.1:0-14799 GCA_045578965.1 Lachnospiraceae bacterium
AAGCCTGCGGCAATGTATAACATTGACAGAGGAGAATTGCGGGTAGACGGACCTGCGGATATCGTGATTTTTAACCCGGATGAGAAGTGGGTTGTAACAGGTTTTCAATCTAAATCGCAGAATTCACCTTTTCTTGGTGAAGAACTTACAGGCAAGGTGAAGTATACGATTTGTCAGGGTGAGGTAGTGTACAAGGATTAGGAGGAATATATATGTACAATTCAAATGTAGTTGCACCTCCGGTTATGAATCATGAATTTAAGGTACAAGGTGGCTGGATCAGGGGGTATCTGCTGGCGTTTATTCTGGTTCACATTTTTATAATTACACCGATTGAAATGTTACTTATGTTGCTGTTACGCATACCGGAAGAAAACACTTTATTGGGTGTTATCGGGATAGGACTTATTATGGGATCTTTGTGGTTTTTGCTCTTTCTGTATTTCTTTTTAACATCCAAAGCCGTGATTGTTTACAGGCAACAACTGGTGTTAAGAAAAATACTAAAAAAAACAGCTTATACATGTTCGGATATTGTGGCTATTGAGTGTAATTATCATAGCGGATTAAAGACCAGCTATTATTACATTGAATTGGTTTTTCGAGATCAAACGAAATTTCAGGTAGAAAAACATCTGGGAAATTTTAAAGTATTTGCGATTTATCTTTTGCAAATGCTGGATGCAGGGGTCATATCGGAGTATGCCGTTCACCCTTTGCATAGAGAAAGATTGCATATGTACGCACAAGGAAAGGTATTTAGGAGGTAAAGTATGTTTTATCGTAAAAAAGAAACCGCGAAGGTTTACAGTCAGACCGAAATTGCGGAAGGTATTTACGACTGCCTGATTGAAACTGAGGCAGCAGTCCATGCAAATGCGGGACAGTTTATCGGAATTTATCCGAAGGATAAGTCACATCTTCTGGTGCGTCCCATCAGTATTTGTGATGTGGACAGAGAGAATAAAAGAATGCGTCTTGTGTACCGTGTGGCAGGTGAGGGAACTAAGGAATTTGCCACCTACAAGGCAGAAGATACCATGGAGATTCTTGCCAACTTGGGTAACGGTTTCCCTGTGGAAGAGGCAGAAGGAAAGACCGTTGTCCTTATGGGCGGAGGTATCGGTATTCCGCCTATGTTAGGACTTGCCAAGGCGTTGAATGCGGACAAGCATATTTTCTTAGGATACCGTGACAGATATAACTTCCTTGCAGATGATTTTATGCCCTACGGTAATGTGTATATTGCAACGGAAGACGGCAGTGTTGGTTGCAAGGGCAATGTTTTGACGGCTTTAGGTACAACTACAATTAAGCCGGATATCATTATGGCCTGCGGTCCTATGCCCATGCTTCGCGCGATTAAAAAATACGCGGAAGAGAACAACATTACTGCATATATTTCGTTGGAAGAGAGAATGGCTTGCGGTGTTGGTGCCTGCCTTGGATGCGTGTGCAAAACCACCAAGAAGGATCATCATTCTCACGTAAACAATACCAGAATTTGTACGGAAGGCCCCGTATTTGATGCCAGGGAGGTGGATATTTAATGAATACTCAGGTTACTATTGCAGGTGTTACTTTTAAAAATCCCGTTATGACGGCATCCGGTACCTTCGGTTCCGGTATGGAATATGTTCAGTTTGTAGATTTGAATAAATTAGGTGCCATTGTGACCAAGGGTGTTGCCAATGTGCCTTGGCCCGGCAATCCGACTCCCCGTGTGGCGGAAACCTATGGCGGTATGTTGAATGCCATCGGTTTGCAGAATCCCGGTGTGGATGTTTTTATCGAAAGAGATTTGGAGTTCTTAAAGAAGTTCGATACTCCCGTAATCGTAAATGTTTGCGGTAAAACGGTAGAGGATTATTTAGAGACCGTGGAACGCTTAAATGAAACAGACGTGGCAATGATGGAAATTAACGTTTCCTGTCCCAATGTAAAAGAGGGTGCCATTGCGTTCGGTCAGAAGGCAGACGCTTTGTTTGATATTACATCTAAGATTAAAAATGTGGCGAAGAAGCCTGTAATTATGAAGTTAAGCCCCAATGTTACCGACATTACTGAAATGGCTAAGGCGGCTGAGGCAGCAGGCGCGGATGCAATTTCTTTAATCAACACCATTACCGGTATGAAAATCGATGTTAACAGACGTCAGTTCGTGCTGGCAAACAAAACAGGCGGATTGTCAGGCCCTGCTATCAAGCCTGTAGCGGTTCGTATGGTTTATCAGTGTGCCAACGCAGTAAAAATCCCCATCATCGGTATGGGCGGTATCGCAACTGCGGAAGATGCACTTGAGTTCATTATGGCAGGTGCTACGGCAGTGTCCGTGGGTGCCATGAATTTTATGAATCCTTATACGACCATTGAAGTTGTAGAAGGGATTGAAGGATATATGCGTAAAAATAAGGTTGAGGATATTAAGGAACTGATTGGTTGCGTGAAGTAAGATGCGTGCCGCGTGGAAACGTAAAAATGCATCTGCCGCGAAGAGTAATAAGGTGTTGAGGTTTTGTTTTATATGTCTTAGGGACGCTTTCGCTTGGTTGTGCTACGCAACGGTACTTAAGACTGCATAAGACGCAGTCTAAGAACCGGCGAGCACAAACACCCTTCGACTATATAAAAGAAAATCTCAACCTATATTGTGTGTGGCAGATGCATAAGTAAGGTTTCCACGCGGCACTTGTGATTAGATGAAAGAGGAAAGATATGAGAAGAGTGACTTGTGAAGAATATGCCCAATATATTGATATCGCCAATTCAAATCAATGTGGTAGGGTATATCCGCTATCCGTTGCGGAGGGAATTCAAAGCGGAGATATTTTTGTGAGTTCGGCAGATGCAAGTGAAGTACTGTTTTGGACACATTGTGGATTTGCATATCTTTCAGAAACAGTCAATGATATATTTTTGAAAGAAATATATGAGTATATGACAGAAGAAAATATGCCAAGACGATTTTTGTTAATGACGGATAGTGAAAAGGTAGAAAGCTATTTTCGGACAAAAGAAAATGTTGTTTTGGAAAGAAGATCTCTTTTTGAGTACAGAGAAAATGCGGTCAATGCAAAAATTGATGTGCCTAAGGAATTTGAACTGAAAGAACTGGATGCCGGGTTTTTATCTAAAGTTTCCGGAAATATTGTTCCTTCGCTGTTTTGGAAAAGCGCAGATGATTTTTTGTTAAAGGGAAAAGGATATTGTGTAGTACATAATGAAGAGGTTGCATCTTGGGCTTTTTCGGCCGCGGTAAGCAGTCAGGAAATCGATATCGGAATTGAAACAAATTTGAAATATCAGAAACAAGGATTAGGCATGATAGTGGCGAAAAGAATGATGCAATATGCAATCGAACAAGGAAAGAAGCCTGTGTGGGCGTGCCACTATCAAAATACAGCTTCAGCTAAAATGGCTGAGAAACTAGGCTTTGTAAAGACTGGTGAATGTACAATTATTAAGCGTAAAATGTAAAAGGAGCAACAATGAACAACTTTACAATCAGACAAGCAGATATAAATGACGTATCAATAATCCTTTCGTTTATCAAAGATTTGGCGGAGTATGAAAACATGTCCGACCAGGTGGTGGCTACGGAGGAACTTCTGAAAGAGTGGCTGTTTGAAAAGAAAAAAGCGGAAGTGCTTCTTGCAATGGAAGGCGAAACAGCAGTAGGGATTGCCTTGTACTTTTATAATTTCTCTACATTCCTTGGGCGTGCCGGCATTTACCTGGAAGACTTATTTGTCAAAAAAGAGTATCGCGGTAAGGGCTATGGCAAGGCACTTTTAAAAGAACTTGCCCGTATTGCAGTATCGCAAGGATGCGGTCGCCTGGAGTGGAGTTGCCTTGACTGGAATCAGCCGAGCATTGACTTCTATTTATCGCTTGGCGCAGTACCTATGGATGACTGGACGCAGTATCGTGTCACCGGGGATACGCTCAAGAAATTAGCGGAGTAAGAATTGTATAAGCTATAAACTAATATTAAAGTTGACAACTTCATATATCAGATTTGTTAGTGAATGATACATTTGTAATATAATATTTTATTAAACCGAATGGACCATGGGCATAACAAGTTGGTTCGAAGGGCTTTTGCACCCGTCGGCGTTTGGATTGCGTATTTTGCAATCCTATGCGCCGCTACGTGGGACAATAGAGCGAGAGCGTCCCTAAGAAACAATTGTTATGCCCATGGTCCATGACCTTTTTACAACCTTTTTACGACCTTTTACATAATCACTTCATCACAATCAACTTCTGCCCTTTACGCAGCGTTTCGGCGGTGAGATTATTCTGCTCTTTAATTCTTGCCAAAGGCACGCGATATTCCTTTCCGATATTCCACAGACAGTCCCCATCTTTTACAAAGTACACGGCAATGCCGGGACGATTGGTGTTACAAGTGCAATGATCTGTAGTTTCAGTAATTTTGTCGACTGCCTCGATTACGTTGCAGTCATAGGCAAAAATTCGGAAGGCTGCGGATATTTTTACATCAAGAGTATCACTGCCTGCGGAAGAAACCTGACATTCTTCCAGATTGGCATTTAATTGATAAATAGTTTGTGCATTTATGCCGGGCAAATCAATGGAGTAGGTAAAAGGCATTTCAAAACTGCCCGTACGGTAAGGAAAACGGTCATCGTTAGTGATGTACAGCATAGTCACAGCAATGTATCCGCTGACTTCTACGGAAGAATCCAAAATGGCGGCACTTTCCGGAATTAACTTGGCATTACAATATTTAATTTGAAGAAGCTCTTCTCCTTTAAAATTAAATGGAACCCTTTCCTGAAGTCGCATCAGAGCTGTGGAATGTGACAGCAACGTTTTGACATCATATTTTTTATACGTCACGTCGAATTCATTATGGATACCATAGACATCACAAATATAATCTACACTCATATCTTCGTACAACTTGATATATAAATCCGATATGATATCAAAACCGATAATGCGTTCTTCGCCGTCTAAATCCGGACGTATTTCACAATCTTTCTGAGAAATGGAATAGGTGATGTCGGCAATAAGGTTATCACGACTTCCGTTGCATTCGATGCTATGAGAAAAGGGCACGGAAGTTTCCCAAAATTCATAACCCGTACTACTTTCATCGGAGCGATAAATCACAAAGATATTTGTGTTGCCTTTGATGCCCAGTTTATCTTCCGCGGGCTTGAATTCAATATCGCTTAAAGACAAGTCACTCCAAAGAATTTCGGATAGTGTAGGCATGTTGGCGGGGAGTTTGACTTCGTCCCGAATACGGCAAATATCTTTTTTCATAACCGCAATACTTAATAATTGTTGATTACAAAGACGATATTCTACCGGTTCATCCTTGCTGACCCCGGTGCTGATTTCATCACTGCGAATGGATTCCTGCAGAGCAGTCAGAAGAATTAGGGCTTGCACGTTAATTTTACGGGAATTAATAATGGAGATCTGTAAATGCTCTAAATCTGCGGTTATAATCGGATTATCCGAGGCGGAAATGCAGTCGGCATGAATGCGTTCTTCAAACGGTATTTTGCCGTTAAAAGTATGCAAGGCACCAAAACTGTCATCTGCTTCGTATAAAAGATGATACTGTAGTTTTCCTCTTACAAGGACCTGCTCGTCATAGGCACGGATTTCCTCGATTTTAATAATACCATCCGATAAAAGAACGCGGGAAATGTCGGATTTGCTATCACTGATATTGCAGTCTTCATCTAACGTAAACTGGGATTCTACCCGACAATCGGTTTGGTCCATATGTATATTGGTTTTGATTAAGTCCATAAGAAAACTCCTTTCAACAAAAATAAGACTCTGCACGTATTCACTAAAGAATATGCGTACAGAGCCTTAAATATTCGGTTTCATTATGGAAATAATAATTTGCAAAACAATATTTACAAATCAGTGAATCATGAATTTTTGAACTTATGCTTCCGCTTGGTCGGTCTTGCCAACCAGTTTGTCAAATTTCTCCATAACAGCATCATAAGTGCGCTGAGAAATTTCGGGCAGTTCACCGCCCCAGGTTTCTTTGGCTTTGTTAAAACCTTGTAAAAATGCAGAACGCATTTCTTCCAGTTTGTCGGGATCCTCACCTGCCAATGCAACAGCAAAATCTACGATACGGTCAGAAGTTGCATTTACACCCCAATAACCGTCTTCGGCAATATCAGCCTGAGCCTGTGCTTTGGTAGCAGCATCTACGGTAAAATTACCGCTTGCCAAAAATTGCCACATGTTTTTGGCCTTGCCGTAGGCATCGCCTTGGCCGGCAATTAATTTGGAAACAATGTTTTCAAGCTGTGCAACACGGGCATCATTGGCGGTTTTAATATAGTTTGCAACTTTTAAGTTGGCCGCCTTTTTGTCGGATGCGGTTTTGCTTGCGGATGACTCATATACAGCAGCAGGCTCTTCTGTCTTCTTTGCAGACTCTGCCTTTTTGGAGGAATCTGCCTTGGTAGAATAAGCACTGTATGTAGTTTCCATTGATGTAGTTACTGAATTTACACTCATATCTTTACCCTCCTTGGTGATGATTTTTGCGCGCAGTTAATCCGTTAACCGCTTTCTAATATTATCGACATATATAAGCGAAAGTTTATAGGCATTTTAACTTTTTTAAAACAGAATTCTATGCTATACTGTTGTTCATAAAAATGCGAAAGAAATATCATTAAAATTATGATGAAAAATAGTATTCGTAATAAAATTGAGAGGATAACGCAATGGACAAATTGGAATTAAATGCATATGCCAAGGTGAATTTGGGACTGGATGTTCTGCGAAGAAGAGAAGACGGTTATCACGAATTACGTATGATTATGCAGACAGTGGATTTATATGATACGCTTACGTTTGAAAAGAAGGAAGAACCGGGTATTATTATGACCTGTAACATAGAAGGACTTCCCTGTGATGAGAGAAATCTGGTATATAAATCCGCCAAGTTGATGCTTGAAGAGTATTCTTTGTCCGGCGGAATCCGCATTCATCTGGAAAAAAGAATTCCGATGGCAGCAGGTATGGCCGGAGGAAGTACGGATGCAGCGGCTGTTTTTAACGGAATGAATGAATTGTACCAATTGAATGTGTCGAAGGAACGTCTTTGTGAGCTGGGTGTCAAAATCGGCGCGGATGTGCCTTATTGTATTGTGGGAGGCACGGTTTTGTCTGAAGGAATCGGTGAGGTGTTAACCGTATTACCAAATGTTCCGGACTGTACAGTGTTGATTGTCAAACCTGATTTTGACGTATCCACGAAATATGTATATGAAAACCTACATGCAAACTCTTTGACCTATCATCCGGATATTGATGCAATGACAGAGGCTGTTCGTGCCGGAGATTTGGCGGGAGTGATTAAAGTAATGGACAATGTACTTGAAACCGTAACGGAGGCCAAATATACAGAAATTACGAATATTAAAAAAGTTATGCAGGAAAACGGTGCCATGCGTGCTATGATGAGCGGAAGCGGTCCTACCGTGTTTGGCCTTTATGAAACGGTGGAGATGGCAGAAAGTGCTGCTGAAGCAATCCGTAGCGTAAATCCGGCATATCAGGTGTTTGTTTCATCTTTTTATCATCCCGTAAAATAGGTATGTTGTAATATTTGAAACCGAAACACGTAGCAAAAATATTTTTTACAAAATTGAATATTCTTCCCGTAACGGGGCTATGCTTTTTATAAATCAGCGGCGGAACTTAAATGAAAATGAAATCGCAGTGCGTGGGAGGAATATTGATGAAAAAGAATTTTATAAAAAATATGTTTGCCAAATTACATAATGAATCAAGAGAGGTATTTGCCGGCATTATATTGCTTATGCTTCTTTGGCTGGTAATGTATCCGGAATTCAGTATTACGGCAGATTGCTGCCGCGTTGTGGATGAAAACGGCCAGGTGATTGAAGTGGATTTGACGGATCGCGAGTTGGCGATTGCTGTTTTGGAAGCAAAAGAGGATGAAATCGTAGTGAAAAGTAAAGTGTGGGAAATGATTACACAAGGAGCAAAAGATGATAACAGGAAAGGTAAAAATTAAAGTTACGGGATGGCAGACCGTAGGGGTGGAAAGTGATACAATTACCGTAGAAACGGAAGGGACCTGTACGCAAGTGGATGAAGGATATGAAATCCGGTACATAGAGATTCCGGCGGAAGATATGGAAGTGGAAAACATAGTTGTGTTTTCAAAAGAGCAGGCTAGAATTACCAAAAAGGGAATGATTGAGTCAGAGATGATTTTTATTCCGGGTGAGAAACGAATGACAGCATATAAAACGCCTTTTGGGGTTATTGATATGATGGTGCAATGTGATTCCATTCTGGTAGTAGAAGAGGAAAGTGACCCCTGTGTAATGATTTCCTACAGTCTGTATTCCGGAGAAAGAATTGTGTCATATTGTAAAACGATGATTGAAATATGTGCAGCAGAATAGAAATTTTAATAATAATTCGATAATAAAAAACCGTGAATTCTTTGAAATTCACGGTTTTATTTATGTTCTTATTTAATCGGTTTAGCGCCTGCTTTCTCCTGCAGTTTGTCCATAGTGCGCTTGAAGAAGCCTTTCTTCTGGGGAGATGTAGCAATAGGCTTGCCATGAAGCCCTTTTACACCCAGTATATACATACCGCTAATAGTAGCCTTAACTTCTTTCTTAACAGGTACGGAATCAAAGATTTTGTCGTCACAAAGAAGGGAGGTAATCTGAGGTCCGATTTTTGCTTTTACAACATACACCTTCATATTTCTTGACATCTTCGGTGCCTGTTCCAGTACTGCCTGGGGGAAACCTGCGTCTTTTAATTTCACTTTCTTTTTATCAATAATCAGCATACTGACGGTTTGTTTGTTCTGTTCCATCACAGCCTGCTGCTCGGCTTGTTTCTTCTCCATTTTTTTGCCCATAAAATAAAGAACGATTGTGGCAATGATAAGTATGGCAAGTACCACAATGGTAATAATCCATCCGGTACCTAATTTGGCTAATAAAAGATACTGCATTTAACGTAAGCCTCCTGTCTAAACTTTTTATGCAAAAAATATTGTATCATTGTTTCCGGTAAAAGGCAAGAAAAAGTCCCCCGCAAAAAAGAGAATCCATTATTTCCAATGTAAGGAAATCCATCGGAGGTGTTGTAATTGTGAATGAAAATGTTATATAATAAAAATAACTATGGACAAAAAGGAGGAACGCAAAATGTACAAGAAAATCTTAAAATTAATAACTGCGATTTTGCTGCTTGTGACACTTTGCGGGCAAACAATATATGCAACTACTTCCAGTGAGATTCAGAATCAGATTGAACAGACGGAAGAGCAGATGGAGCAGAATCAGCAGGAACTGGAAGAAATTGAAGGTAATATTCATGCATTAGAAAATGAACAGGCTGAAATAGAGAGTGAAATAGATGATTTAACCATAGCCATTGTAGAATTAATGGCAAGTATTGAGATTTTGGAAGATGACATAGCTATGCTGGAAGAACAGATTGCTCAGGCACAGGTTGATTTAGAGGCAGCCATTGCCAAAGAGGAACAGCAATATGAAGATACGATGGTTCGTTTGCAGGCGATGTATGAAAAAGGTGAGGATTCTTATTTGACATTATTGTTGGATTCTCACAGCCTTTCGGATTTGTTGACACGTTTGGAGTACATACAGCAGATTTATGATTATGATAGCAGAGTATTGGCTGAATACCAGCAGACTAAGTTGGAAGTGGCAGCGTTAAAGGAGCAGTTGGAGATTGAGGAATCCGAACTTCAGGCTGTCAAGGAAGAGTGTGAGTTAGAAAAAGCGGAACTGGAAGGAATGGTTGCAGAACTTCAGACCGTATCGGATGAATATGCGGTGCAGATTGCATCGGCAGAGAAACTTGCCGGTCAATATGCCAAAAAAATAAGAGAGCAAAATGCAGCGATACGCCAGTTGGAAGAGGAACGTGAAGAAGCCTTGGAAAGAGAGCGTTTAGAACGTGAACGACTGGAGGCAGAGGCGGCAGCCAATGCATCCAAACCGGGGAACGGCGGTAATTCTGCAAATGCAGGCAATAATTCTGCAAGTACGGGAAATGCCGGAGGAAATTCGAATGTTACACAACTTACCGGTTCGGCATACAGTCTGGATCCGGCAGTCATTAACGGAGCCAACGGAAGTGATGCGGGGAAACAGGTTGCTCTATACGCTATCCAGTTTTTGGGAAATCCGTATGTAATGGGAGGTACTTCTCTTACCAACGGTACGGATTGTTCCGGTTTTACCCAGTCGGTATATCGATATTTTGGTGTTACCCTTCCGCGAACATCTTATTCTCAGAGAAGTGCGGGAACGGAAGTTGCATATGCGGATGCCCAGCCCGGAGATATAATTTGTTACTCCGGTCATGTGGCCATTTATGTCGGCGGCGGTAAAATTGTACATGCCAGTTCGGCAAAAACCGGTATTAAAATTTCCAATGCAACGTATCGTACTATTTTATCCGTAAGACGTATTTTATAATAACGCGTAAATAGGAAGATTTGGCGATAATTGCAGAATGATTTAGAATTACAAACAGTATTAAGATAAAAAGAGGCCGGATATGAAAGAAAGAGAATATCAGGACAAAACAATATATGAATTTAAGCCGGAAGAGACAATATTCAAGGAAGGTGCTGAAGTAAGTTTTCTTGGGATAATAGCAGAAGGCGAAATTAAGGTAAGAACTACCTACGGATTGCTTGCCTTGGGTGTTGGCGATGTAATCGGTATCTGTGATATCTGGCTCGGAACCTATGGATATGATTATATTGCAGCAGTAAAAACCAAAGTATGTATGTACGCTTTTAACGGCGCTAACCTTATGCGACCTGTTTTTGGCGGCGAAAAGAAATATATCGCTGTTTCCGTACTGTCAGCCATTCGCTTTTTGAAACAGCAGAGTAACTTACAGAATCGTTGGTATCAGCGCAGCAAAAGAGCCTATGGCAAATTAAAAGTAAGTTATGAAAAATACAAAAATTACAGTGCCAAATATAGTATAGAATCCAAGGATTTGGATGATATTGAAAATCTGGAAAGTGAATATGCTTTCTATACGCCGGATGCCTATATTGAGGAAGTAGTTTCGGAGTTATCGCTTTTGAATTTGGAGCAAATTACAGGGGTTTTTGGGAGCGCACCGTACTTTGCAATGAGTTTTTTGAAGCAAGTCGAAGAAAACAGTCACTCAATGGCTGTGTTTGCAGAGAAGAGTATGCTTTTTTATAAAAAAACGGGGCAGATGTTTTTTGGAAACAATCGGGAAACTCTTTATACCGGATATTATGAAATGGCATTGAACATCCGTGATATTGATGGTGATATTCAGCCGGTGGTAACGGAATTGGAATCTATTCTTGTTATGGCACAGGCTATGGAAGCAGAATTTAAGGAAGCGCCCGGAGTAACTTTTCTTTCGCCGGTGGAGAAAATCCGTGATGCAATCGGTGTTTTGCAGACCTCGGTTCGGACGGAAGAGGCCATTATGATAACGGACTACACCGTGAATGAAATGGTGGAAGCGCAGGATGCGTTTGCAAATCTCACCAAGAAATTGCTGGATTTTGCGGGTATTAGCGGAGAACAAAAAGAAGAGTTTATGGCAGGACTTACATCGTTTCGTATGTTAACCAAAAGCCAGTTTCGTGCTCCGGATGCAATGAAGAGAATTCACGAGTTTGAAACACTTTTTTATGAGTTATACGAGGCCGTATTCAAGAAGAAAGAAGCCGAAGGTGCACCTCTGTGGGTAGACTTGTTTTTGGATTACGGCATTATGAGTGATACAGATTTTAACCAGGAAGACCGGGTAAGAATCTATGATTTGGTAAAACACCGCAGTTATGAAGGCGAGTATAACGTACATACCATCAGTCAGTGGTTGCATCTGATTTATACGGGACAGCGAGAACCGTCCAGGGATGAACTGGGTAGAGATTATAAGGACTTTTTGCAGGAATTTAAGAAAAAGAAAAGTATCAGTTTTGAAGAAGAGCAGGAATATAATAACGACATGATGCGCAAGGTGCGTTTTGAAATCAAGAATTTCTTCCGCCCTAATAATCGTATTGTGTACAGTTCCAATGCTACATTTTGTCCTTATTTGACAGGCGAAGAACTGACGGGAAATTTGGAGAATTGCATTTTGTCCTATGAAAAAATAGCAAAAACATTGGATGAAATCAGGAAAGTGGATTTCTCGCTCTTTTATCGCGAATATTCCTATTTTGATGCCGGTGGACAGGTTAAATCTTTGCGTTTGATGACCGAGGTGTTGCCGGATATTATTTTGATTCCTCACGTGGGTTACCGCGCAAGTATGTGGCAGGAAATTGAGGGACGTAAAAGAGTGAGCCCGGCAAGATTTGCTCTGCCATTGTATCCCCAGGGCGATTTGAAAGAAATGCTTCTTAATATAGTGGCAAGATATCGCTGGGAGTTTTGTCGTACGGAGCAAGGTGTGCGTTGGAATGACATCGGGGAACGTTCTTTGACATCAGAGTATTATGATTACATACAGTTTTATCGTAAAAACAATGATTTGTCTGATGTGGCAAAACAAAAGATTAAAGAAAAGATTGTGAGATTTCGTAATAACACCGCAGATATTTTTATTTCGGATTATATGATGTGGATAAAATATGAGGCGGAAGGGGCGAATCGTTTAAATAAAGTATGCAGAAATATTATGGCGGAATACTGTCTGTTCTCCAAAGAGAAACGCGAATATTTAAAACAGAATCCGACTCTGAATGAAGTGCTTAGTAGGATGGAAAATAAACGTACCAAAAAAGAAACAGAGTTTTCAAGGTATTTGTTATCCTTAGAAAAGAAAGGAATTGCGCCTTCGCAGGAGTTAAAAGAGCATCTGAAATTCTTACAGGCATAACTTGATTTCTTAAAAGTGCTGTGATATGATAACTAAATTAAGGTTTTGTAATAGTTTTATTATAAAAAGAAACGGCGAACCGTATGAAAGGAAGTGCAGTTTTGGCAGAAAAAAAAGAATTTTATATTGTCTGCGGTCATTATGGTTGCGGTAAAAGTAATTTTTCTTTGAATCTTGCCATTGACCGTGCAAAATGCGGACGCAAGGTTACTTTGGTGGACTTGGATTTGGTGAATCCCTATTTTTTGTCTTCCGGTTATAAAGAGAAACTTGAGGCGATGGGAATTACCGTAATAGCCCCGATGTTTGCCAATACCAATGTGGAGACGCCCGGATTTCCCGTGAACCTGAATATGGTATTCGAGACCGATGATGATGTGATTATGGACGTGGGCGGTGACGATGCCGGTTCCGTGGTTTTGGGAAGATTTCATAAACAGTTGGCTGAAACGGATTATAAGATGTTGTATCTTGTGAACCGCTATCGGAATTTGACAGCGACACCGGAAGAGACTTTGGAGATTATGAAGGAAATTGAAAGTGCTTCCAGATGTAAGGTCAGTGCAATTGTAAACAACTCGCATCTTAAATATGATACGACGTGGGAAACAGTTGAGAAATCCTTATCTTATGCGGAAGAAATCTCGAAGTGCTGCGAAATGCCGTTATGGGCAACCACCATACCTACATATTTATATAAGGATGATCGAGTGCGTAGTTTGGCAGAAGAACATTCTGAGATTAATTGGTATCCGGTGGAAATTTATGTAAGGGCACCGTGGGAAAGCGGAGTTCCTGAATTCGACAAAATATAATATTCGAAACTGTATGATTTGCAGATGCAGTTTGGATATGATGATAATTTTAAAATAAACACTAGCAGAAAGTGAGGAAATAAACATGGCAAAAATAACTGTAAATGAAGCGTTATGTAAGGGCTGTGGATTGTGTGTTACCGCCTGTCCGAAAAAGATTCTTGTTCTTTCTAAGGATAAAATCAATGCGAAGGGATATCATCCTTCCACATTGACAGACGAGTCAGCATGTATCGGTTGTGCATCTTGCGCAATTATGTGTCCTGACGTGGCAATTACCGTAGAAAGATAAAAGAATTTGAAAGGAGATAATTAAAATGGCAGAGAAAGTTTTAATGAAAGGTAACGAAGCTTTGGCAGAAGCTGCTATTCAGTGCGGCTGTAAGCATTACTTCGGATACCCTATTACACCGCAGACTGAAATTGCGGCATATATGTCTAAACGTTTACCGAAGGAAGGTGGCGTATTCTTACAGGCTGAATCGGAAGTGGCAGCGATTAACATGGTACTTGGTGCAACAGCAGCAGGTGTTCGTTCCATGACTTCTTCCAGTTCACCGGGTGTGAGTTTGAAATCAGAAGGTGTATCTTACATCGCAGGTTCTGATTTGCCCGCACTTATTATTAACGTACAGCGTGGTGGCCCCGGTCTTGGCGGTATCCAGCCTTCACAGTCAGACTACTGGCAGGCAACCAAGGCACTCGGCCATGGTGATTTTCAGTTGTTTGTACTTGCACCGTCTACCATTCAGGAAATGGTTGATTTCGTTCCCCTCGCTTACGAAGTTGGTGAAAAGTACAGAGTTCCCGCAATGATTCTTTCCGACGGTATGCTTGGACAAATGATGGAACCGGTTGAGTTCCCCGAGAAGAAAGAAACTGCTGAAGCAGATAAGTCATGGGCTACCAACGGACATCAGAATAAGAGAAAGAAAAATATCGTTAACTCTCTTTATATCCAGCCGGAAGAGTTGGAGGATCTTGTGAAAGAGCGTTACGAAAGATATGCGAAGATTAAGGAAGAAGAACAGCGTGCGGAAGAGTTCAT
>JAZNLG010000050.1:0-1662 GCA_045578965.1 Lachnospiraceae bacterium
GGAGGTATTGTGATTAATCAGGATGACTTGCTGGAAATCTATGAAACCGGTGTGGGCAAAATCAAACTCCGTGGTAAAGTAGATGTGGAAAAAGGCAAGGGAGGCCATATTAATCTTGTCATTTCCGAGATTCCTTATACTATGATTGGTGCCAATATTTCCAAGTTTTTGCAAGATGTTGCAGCATTGTATGAGACGAAGAAGACAACCGATATTGTTGATATTACGAACCAGTCTTCCAAAGAAGGTATTCGTATTGTAATTGAATTAAAGAAGGATACGGATGTTGAGAACTTCAAGAATATGCTTTATAAAAAGACACGTCTTGAGGATACTTTTGGTGTGAATATGCTTGCAATTGCAGAAGGCAAGCCTGAAACCTTAGGTTTAAAACAGGTAATTAAGCATTGTGTGGACTTCAGTTACGAAGTAAACCATCGAAAATATACCAATCTTTTAGCCAAAGAAAATGAAAGACGTGAAGTGCAGGAAGGCTTAATTAAGGCTTGTAATGTTATTGATTTGATCATTGAGATTTTACGCGGTTCCAAGGACCGTGCCATGGCAAAGAAGTGCCTTGTGGAAGGTATTACCGACGGTATTAAGTTTAAGTCCAAAGAGTCTAAAGTTATGGCTCAGCAGCTTATGTTTAGCGAACGTCAGGCCAATGCCATTCTCGAAATGCGTTTATATAAGTTAATCGGTTTGGAAATCCAGGCGTTGATTGCGGAACATGACCAGACTATGGCAAATATTTACCGTTATGAGGATATTTTAGACAGCAGAAGTTCCATGACTCAGGTGATTATCAAGGAACTGGAAGATTTCAAGAAAGAGTACGGCAGAGTCCGCCGTACCGCTATTGAAAACGCTGCGGAAGCCGTTTATAAAGAAAAGAAACCGGAAGAAATGGATGTTTATGTTATGGTTGACCGCTTTGGATATGTTAAGAGCGTAGATAAGGCAACTTATGAACGTAACAAAGATACCATTGAAGCCGAGAATAAATATGTCTTCGTATGTAAAAATACCGGCAGAATGTGTATTTTTACTGACAAAGGACAGTTGTATACCATCAAAGTATCCGATATACCTTTCGGAAAACTGCGTGATAAAGGTGTGCCCATTGATAATATCAGCCCTTATTCTTCGCAGAATGAGCGCATTCTTTGCGCTACAAGCCAGACAGAGTTAAATCTTTATCGTCTTGTATTCGTAACCAAGACAGCCATGGTTAAGATTGTTGACGGCGGTGAATTTGATGTAGCAAAACGTTCCGTTGCGGCAACCAAACTTGCGGACGGCGACGAAGTAGTTTGTGTGGAAGTGTTAAAAGAACAGCGTAATATGATTCTAATATCAAACGACGGCTATTTCTTACGATTCCCGTTGGAAGAGATTCCTGAAAAGAAGAAGGCTGCCATCGGTGTACGCGGTATGAAGTTAAGTGCCAAAGCGGTAATTGACCAGGTTCACTTCTCAAAGAATGCTGTAGAAAGCAGTATTGAATATAATGGCAAAAAAATTGAACTGAATAAGATTAAACTAGGTAAAAGAGATAGCAAGGGTGTCAAAGTACGAACTTAAGTTTATATGTTTAATACGAATAGCGAGAGCGTGCCCGAATGGAATGCTTAATTACAACACAAACGTCCGCTATCA
>JAZNLG010000051.1:0-41374 GCA_045578965.1 Lachnospiraceae bacterium
AGTGCTGTCATGGTACATACTACGAAAGTATCCGCAAATACTTCAAAGATACCCCACATACCCTGCTTTACAGGTTCTACTACGTCTGAATTTGAGTGTACCATAACGGAAGAACCAAGGCCTGCTTCGTTAGAGAACACACCCCTTTTACAACCCTGTGTAATTACTTCCTTAATTGCGATACCAACTGCAGCACCACCTACAGCCTTGATACCGAATGCAAATTTAAAAATAGATAAAAATGCAGGTCCGATTTCTGTAATATTGAAGCAACATACAATAATTGCACCAAGTACATATGCAATTGCCATAAAAGGAACAACTCTTTCTGCTACCGCAGCAATTCTCTGTAATCCGCCAAGGATAATCAAACCGCCGAGAATCACAAGAGAAATACCGATAATCAGGGGAATCAACTCTACATTACCAAATACAACCACCGGTTCTACATTTGCAAAGAATGCAGACTGGATATTCAAAGTAATTTTGTTTACCTGACCCATATTACCGATACCGAAAGAAGCAAGAATAGCGAAAATACTGAATAATACGGCCAATACCTTACCAACTTTTTCGTAACCGATTGCTTTGCCAAGACCATCCTTTAAGTAATACATAGGACCTCCTGACCATTCGCCCTGGGCATTTCTTCTACGATAAAAGATACCAAGAACGTTTTCAGAGAAGTTTGTCATCATACCAAGGAATGCTGCAATCCACATCCAGAATACCGCACCGGGACCACCGATTACGATAGCAGTTGCAACACCGGCAATATTACCGGTTCCGATGGTAGCTGCCAGGGCAGTACACAACGCCTGGAACTGAGATACGCTCTTCTCATCTTTTTTCTTACGGGCATCTTTCTTAAACATTCCGCCAATGGTCTTTTTCCACCAATGTCCGATGTGTGACACCTGGAAGAAGCCTGTCAAAATCGTCATTAAGATACCGGTACCGATTAAAATAACCAGACCAATCTGCACCCATACGAAATTATTGATGGCATTGTTAATGTTTGTTAATGTCTCCAAAAAACTCATACTGTTACTCCTTACTTTTTCTTGCGTTTATCTGCACCGGCCTATTCCGGAAACATTCATTACTTTTATAAAATCACTTCATATTCCGTCACATCAAGCACAGTATCACCGTCAATCTGAAGTGCCATAGGCGCATCAAAAGCCACCTTAATGTGATTACCCTGATGAAGGGTAACATACTTTGTATGCTTGATATAACTACCGTCAAAAATCTTCGGGAAAATAGTCAACAACTTAATTCTGCCGAGTCCATGCACTACAGCAAGCGTCAATTTGCCGGAATTACGTCTCTGTCCCGGTGCAACCTTCATACCGCCGCCGTAATACTGACCGTTCATAGACGCTGCCAACCATACTTTTTTGAACTTTAATTCCTGACCGTCAATGGTAATGGTAGCGTTCGGTGCCTTATACTTAAACAGACACAAACGAATTGCCAAGGTTGTATAATTTACCTTATTCTTCCCTGCGGCACGCATTTTATCAGCGTATTCACAGCACATACCGTCGATACCGTAACCGATACCGTTGATAAACTTACACTCAATGTCTTTTACCTTAACCGTAGGAAGTTTCTTAATGTATTCATTGATAGGACCCACATCAGTCTTTCCCAGTATATCTTCCAAATCCACCAGGAAGTCATTACCGGTCCCTGTCTTGTAATGAAGCAGAGGGCAGGGCACTTCCATACCATCCAAATCATTGGCCAGGCGGTTTAAGGTTCCGTCGCCGCCGCAAAGAATAAGCACATCTTCAGCGGTTACATTCTGCATCCACTCGCGTATATTAAAATCCACTAAATCTACCAATTGGGCGCCTTCGCCTTCTTTGCTCAGATACTCTTCTGCCTTTGCCTTACAGGTTCCGCTGCTTGCCAATCCGTTGTATAAAAGATATTTCATCCTCTGTAACCCTTTCTTTATCTTTCGTATGTTTATTGCTGCTTATCATTTATATTACGTCCTGCAGTTTCTTTTTAGATATTATCCTTCAAAAACACCCTGCGCTTTATTAAATATTCTCTTTCAGGAAATCATATACTCTGGCCGATAATTGTGCAGTATTTGATTCTGCAACTTCTTCCGCCGGAATCACATCAATATTCACGTAAATATCTGTCTTTTTCCAAGGGAAATTATGCTGCACTTTTCTTGTATTTTTCAAAGCCGCAATTACAACGGGGCACTTTGCTTTGGTAGCAATTTTGAAAGCACCGTTTTTGAATTCCAATAAAGGTTCGGAGGTTTTATTTCTGGTTCCTTCCGGGAAAATACCCACGGAAACCTGCTGATTCTTCAAATATTCCGCCGCCTTGTTAATCGTCACCAACGCATTCTTGGGATTCTCTCTGTCAATCGGCAAAAATCCTGCATGATGCATCCACGCACCCGCAATGGGAAGGCTGAAATTCTCAGGCTTTGACACAAAGACCAAATCATTTTTACCGAACTGTGAAATACATGTAATCGGGTCGAAGTTTGACAAATGATTTGCCACCAGAAGATACTTGGTATCTCTGGGAATCTTCTCTGCGCCTACCATATGCACCTTGCTTCTTGAGAAGAAAAGCAAGAGTTTCATAGTTTCTGTTACAAAGTAATTATAAAACTTATTCGGCTTGGTAATTTCTTTCTTCTTACTTATCAAGACCGAACCGATCAAAAGCCATAACGTATAGATAATAACCCAGACAAGGAAGAATCCCGCCCACATACCGATAAAAATCAAAATCATCCAATACCATGCGGTAAAAAATCCCGTACAGGCAACAACTGTCGCCGCGGATAAAAATGCCAACGCTAAAAGAATATATAACATAATTTCTCTCCTTTATCTTTAGAGGTTTAATCCCTTGGCTTCATCGCAGCCCATAATAATATTCATACACTGAATTGCTGCGCCCGAAGCACCTTTGCCCAAGTTATCGAACTGAGCCGACAATACAAATCTTTCTTCATTGCCTGTTACATAAATGCGAAGTCCGTCCCAACCGGAGCACTCATTTCCGGGAAGCATATTGGCAGTCTCTTCTTCACTGCCCAACGGCATTACCCGAATAAAAGATTCACCTCTGTAGTATTCATCAAAATATGCCCATAATTCTTCAAGACTCATTTTACGTTGCAAAAAATCCGCATACAAAGGAACCGACACTACCATACCACTGTAATAATCCGCAATAATCGGTGAAAACAGAGGCTTTCTGTCAAGACCGGTAATTGCCTGCATTTCCTTTAAATGTTTATGACTCTGAGATAAAGCATACTCTCTGGGAGCATCATACATTTTCTCGCGATTTTCATCTTCATATACCGCAATAACTTTTTTACCTGCTCCACTGTAACCGGAAATACCAAAAGAAGACAAGGGACAATCCTTTGCAATCAGTTCTCCCGCCGTCAAAGGATATACCAAGGAAATAAAACCGGTAGCATAGCAGCCGGGAACCGCAATTCTTTTACCCGTTTTAATTGCATCTCTATGTTTGGATGACAACTCAGGAAAACCATAAGCCCAACCGTCTTGTGTTCTGTGAGCAGTGGATGTATCAATAATGGTTACATTTTCATTCTCTACCAGACTGACAGACTCAATACTTGCTGCATCCGGCAGGCAAAGGAACGTAATGTCCGATGCATTAATCATTTTTCTTCTTTCCGCCGGGTCCTTGCGAAGTTCCGGATTGATGGTCAGAATTTCCACATCATCTCTTCCCTGAAATCTCTCATGGATACGAAGTCCCGTAGTTCCTTCACTACCATCAATATATATCTTTTTTTTCATATGTATCCTCCGAATCTATATCACAAAAAATATAAGCATTTTTAACAGAGCCAACGGGTATACGTTAACGCATTGCCCAAAACCCTTATTTTACATCATACCTTTAATCTTGTTTTTCGGCAAGTAAAATCATCGAATCAGTGCTTTAATACGCTAAATTTTTAGAAAACACACCTTTTCCGCGTCGGTTGCCGTTGTTATTTACGCAGACCCTTAGGGTAGTGATTTTTTAACACTCCGTTATTAACTTTACCCCAACCTGCGGAATAGCCGTCGATACACACCAGTGTCCAACCCTTTCCGGTCGTTTCAACCGGAATAGATTCACCCCTTATGTACTTCTCCGCGCTGTGATCCGATACCGACAATTCATAACTTCTTGTCACATCAGCCAGACTCAATGTAAGCGCCAGTGAATGAGAAGGCTCAAATCTCTTCTTCTCAAATGTACCCACATGCAATCCCGGGCGGAGTACCTTTAGACCTTTTAGATTGATTTCTTCCTGCAAAACATACAACGAATCTCCAAAGTAAATCTTTTCACCTACAGGCTCTTCTTTTAACACCTCTTTGATAAAATCTGCGTATAACTGCTCCTTTTCCTTATCCGCAGTCTTATTTGCTTTCTTCTTTTTACCTGTCATTTGCGACGCAGGAATCTTCTCACCTGTATGGACCAGAAGCGCAGCAAAATGACCTTCGCCATTGATTTTATGCGGCCATAAACGATGTGTATCTCTTACTCTCTCATCTCCGCCTGCCCATAAGGGATTACCTTCGTCAAAGCCTTCATACGCATCACCTTTGATAACCTTAAAATTCGGATATTTCTCCAAAAAACGCTTTATACATGCCTCGTCTTCTGCCGGCGCAAAGGTACAGGTAGAATATACGATTCTTCCGCCGGAAGCAAGCATTTTAACCGCTTCATCCAATATTTCATCCTGACGTTGCGCACACATTTCCACATTATCCAATGACCACTGATTCACAGCCTCCTCATCTTTACGAAACATTCCTTCGCCCGAACAAGGAGCATCTACTACTATACAATCGAAATAGTTCATAAAATGCAACGCCAACTTTTGCGGTGTCTCATTGGTAACCACCGCATTACGAATACCCATACGTTCTATATTCTGGGATAGAATTTTACACCTTGCAGGGTGGATTTCATTACTGACAAGCAAGCCTTCTCCCTGCATAGCCGCCGCCAACTGCGTGCTTTTCCCTCCCGGTGCCGCACACAAATCGAGCACTCTTTCACCGGGTTTTACTGTTGCCAATTCTGCTACAGCCATAGCCGAAGGCTCCTGTATGTAATACAAGCCCATCTCATGATAAGGATGCTTGCCGGGACGCTCCTCTTTCTCGTAATAAAAGCCGGTCTTACACCATGGAACCGGTGTCAATGCAAACGGCATTTGCTTAATAAAATCATCATATTCTATTTTGAGTGTATTAACGCGCATGCCTCCAAACGAATCCCGCTCGTAAGACTGAAGAAATGCCTCGCATTCCCCCCCAAGCTGTTCCTGCATACGACGGATAAAATCCTGTGGTAAATTCATTTTTCACCTCATTTGAAATATAACTTATACCATTTTAGCATTCTTTTCGTTTTAATCTTTGACTACAGAACTACTCTAAAATACTCTTCACAGCCATAATATTATCATAATCCGCTTCGTAAATAACCACACCTTTTCGTGAATTGGCAGAATGAATAATCTGGCCGTTACCGATATAAATTGCCACGTGAGTACATTTTCCGTTGCCGTAACAGATAATGTCACCGGGTTTGATTTCACTGTATGAAATGTTTCGTCCGGCATTGTTATACTGCCCCGCCGGAGTACGGTCTATGGTATATCCGAAATCCTTATAGATAAAACAGGTAAAACCGGAACAATCCGTACCGCCGCTCAAAGAAGTTCCTCCGGATATATAACAGTTCCCCAGATATTGCATTGCATAATCCACAATCTGCTGTCGAATCAAAGAAGTATCTCCGCCTGCCGCTTCCGTGGTGGCGGTACTGTTTTGCAATGCCGCAATTCTCTCCGCTTCCAAACGTGCAAGCTCCGCTTCCCGCTGTGCCTGTTGTTCAGCAAGAATCCTCTCCTCTTCTTCCTTCGAAAGCACATCCTCCCAATTATCAGGATTCTCTATATATTCCTTATCCACTTTACCGCTCATCACCAGTGCCGCCAAAGATTCCCCGGTTACCAACAGATCGGAACGAATATAACCTTTGACATCACCGGACGCAATTTCATACCAGATGTCCTCTTCATTTTCTTTTTGTCCAAGAATTGTTACCACCGTATCCCCATAGGCTTTTCCGATTGCTTCCGACTCTATATCTGCATCACTTCTGACATACACATAATTGCTGGCAACTGCCATTGCCACGGGACCCACTTTTTCTTCTATTCCCTTCCAAACTTTTCCTTCCTCCGATAACACCTCAATGTTCGCACCAAATTGCGCCTCTTCCGGTGTAATACGGATTATGGACCATGTTTCTTCTACCGGCTCTTTTACGCTCAAAAGAGAGGCAACCCCTGCCTCTACATCAAAGGCCGCCTCTCCGCTGTTTTCTGCATAAATATTACCGGGCCAAAAAAGCACAATTGCAACCAAAGCCCAAAATATTATCAGTCTATTCCGTTTTAACGCTTGGGAGTACTGTTTTTCTCCACAAAAGAAGCGCGACACACTGCATCACCACCAAATCTCTTTCGAATATCATCTATGGCCTTATCTAATTTCTCCAGTTTTTCATAATCCGTGTGATCAAATAAATTTAACTGGCGATTCTGTTCTCCATGGCTCACCTTGCTCGTTTGTATAGCAAGAAGACGAATCGGCGTACCATCCCACATCTCGTCAAACAATCTGCACGCCGCCGCATGAATTTCTGCCGTAATATTTGTAGGCGATATCAAAACCGTCTGATGCGAAATATTACTCAAATCATAAAAACGGATTCCCACACTCACCACTTCAATACGCGCGTCATCCTCTCTTAACCGCCTGCCTACCTTCTCTGCCAAAGATAAAAGAACTTTCTTCGCCTCAGTGCTTTCCGTTACATCTGCAGGAAGAGTAGTAGAATTTCCATAACCCTTATTTTCTGCCGGCACAGGCTCCACCGTTGAATCATCGTATCCGTTTGCAAAACGCCATATGTATTCACCGTGCTTTTTTAAATGACTTTTTAAAATTTCCGGCTCAGTCTGAGCCAAATCTCCGATGGTCAATATCCCCATAGAATTTAATTTTTTTACCGAAGCCTTACCTACGGAGAATAGATCCCCCACCGGCAACGGCCACATTTTACTCTTTATTTCATTCGGAAATAATGTATGTATTTTGTTCGGTTTTTGAAAGTCGCTGGCCATCTTGGCAAGAATTTTACAAGATGAAATGCCAACATTCACAGTAAAACCCAAGGTATCATATATTTCGTTTTGAATGCGCGATGCAACCTCTAAAGGAGTGCCGAATAATTTCTCCATTCCGGTCATATCCATAAAAGCCTCATCCACACTGACCTGTTCTACCTTGTCGGAATATCTGTGAAGAATATCCATAAAAGCCTTGGAATACTTGGGGTAAATCGCATGCGTCGGCGGAATTATCATAAGCCCGGGACACTTTTTGAGCGCATCCGTAATAGGCTCACCGGTCTGCACATTATACTTCTTTGCTTCCATGGATTTGGCCAAAATCACGCCGTGACGTTTCTCGATATCTCCCCCCACGGCACAGGCAATAGTGCGCAAATCCGGCCCGGGAATTCCCTGTTCCAAACGATGCACCGCTTCCCAGGAAAGAAATGCATTATTTACATCTATATGAAAAATAACCCTTTCCATTGCCAAACCTTTCTTTTTACACCCCTGTATCTTGTAGGATTTGCATCTAATACTATTCCGCTTTCAGAAGTTCTTCCGCCAAAGCGTTCAATGCCTCTTCTGTTTCTTTTTTAACAGATGAACGAACAGTAACCATATTCTCCAGCACTTTTACATCTTTCATTCCGTCCAGAATTTCACGCATCTTCTTGCCTGCCATAGGTGCCCATGTTCCGTTTTCAATCAAGGCAACTGTTCTCTTTTGATAGTTTTTCGCTTTTAAATGGGACAGAAAATCTTCCATACAAGGGAAAATTCCACCGTCATAAGTTGAACATGCCAAAACCATCTTATCATAACGGAAGGCATCCTCTATTGCCTCCGCCATATCATCTCGCGCCAAATCGGTAACTGCGACCTTTTTGGCTCCTTTTTCTTTTAAATATTCGGCTATCGCTTTCGCTGCTTTGGCTGTATTTCCATAAATTGATGCGTAAGCAACCAATACACCCTCATCCTCAGGACGATATGCACTCCAAGTATCATACAGTCCGATGTAATACGCAAGATTTTCTTTTAAAACAGGGCCGTGCAAAGGACAAATTGCATTCACTTCCACGCCTGCCAATTTCTTTAAAACAGCCTGAACCTGTGCGCCGTATTTGCCAACAATATTGAAATAGTATCTTCTTGCTTCACATGCCCATTCTTCATCGGCATCCAACGCCCCGAATTTACCAAATCCGTCTGCAGAAAACAGAATCTTTTCTTCTGTTTCGTAACTCATCATAACCTCAGGCCAATGTACCATAGGCGCCATCACAAATTTCAAATTATGCTTGCCTAAAGAAAGTACATCCCCCTCTGCTACTACAACCTTTTTACTCTCTACATCAAAACCAAAGAACTGCCCCATAAAAGTAAATGTCTTGGCGTTTCCTACTATCTTCATTCCCGGGAATTCTTCTACCACTGCAGCAATACTGCCTGCATGGTCAGGCTCCATATGGGAAACCACCAGATAATCGGGGTGTCTTGTCCCAAGAATTACCTTTATGTTTGCAAGCCATTCTTCACTCTTTCGAACATCAACCGTATCCATCAACGCAATCTTTTCATCCATAATCAAGTATGAATTATAAGACACGCCTTCCGGTACCACATACTGCCCTTCAAATAAATCTATATCTCTGTCATTCACACCTACATAGAGAATGCTGTCCGTAATTTCAACTTTATTCATAGTCGCCTCCGCTGTTTCATTTATTCTGTATTGTGATTCTATCAATACACCTTTTTACATATATTTCTATTGTATTTTTATAACATTGAAACTCTTTTATACCTCGTAATCCATACATGCTCTTGTCTTTGTAAAAGGACGGACTTTACCATCTGCCACTGCTACATGTTCAGGATGTACCGCATATGCTTTTAATGAAGCCTCATCTTCAAAGGATGAATCAAGCATCACATCCACATTGGAAGAAGCCAGACCTTCAATCTGTACCTGAATATCAAGAAGCCCGGGAATTTTGCCTGCAAGACTTTCCAAACCTTCTTTGATTCCCTTCTTTACCTCTGCTTTTTCCTCTGCAGAAAGTTCATCTTTTAACTGCCATAAAATCACATGTTTTACCATTATCATTACCTCTTTCTTTCTAAAAAACACCCACCGGCATGTACCACGTGGGTGTTCTTATTATATCATAATTGCCTTTTTGCCATTCTCAATTTTAAACATTAAGATGGTTTCTGTAAAAGATTCTCTAATCTTCTTCAATGTAATTAGACTCTTGCGTAATATCCATCATAGATGCAGACATTTCCTGAATCTGTTTCGCATCTTCCACAACCTGTCCCATACTTTCCTGATACAGATTCATGGCGTCCGCCATATCTTCCACGCTTCTGCGGTTCTCTTCCGAATATTCATTCATGCCAACAATCTTCTGCTTTAATTCGCCAAAGATTTCGTCCATCTGTACAATATTCGTATTCTGTTCATTAATATTATCATACAATCCTTCAAACTTATCCGTCAAACTGTCAAAACTGTTTTCCAGTTCCTTCATTGCTCCTACAGACTCATCAATCGCTGCAGTACTGTCAGCCAACTGATTTACAGTTTCTTCAATACGTTGTTGCATTACTTTGACAACATCAGCTACTTCACTTGAACATCTGTTACTATCCACTGCCAAAGCCTGTACTTTGGATGCAACTACGGCAAATCCCGCGCCGGTATGACCGGCTCTTGCTGCCTCAATAGATGCATTCAATGCCAACATATTGGTGCTTGCTGCAATTTTATTTAACTGCTCCGTAACCGCGTAGATTTCTTTAATTTGCGCTTCCAACAACGCAAATACTTCATTTGCAGACTCAATTGCTGCCTTTACGCTTCCCATCTGTTCCGATACAACAATCATATTCTCTTTGTTGTCCGCCAATGCATCTTCCACAACGCGAACTTCATCATTCATGGCATTGACACTGTTTTCGGTCACGCGCATTCTCTCATGAACATCATCACAAACCTGCTCCACCTCTTTGGCTTCACGGCTGATATTCATAGAACCCTTAGTTATTTCTTCTGCACTTGCTTCCAATCGGCTGTTGGCATTTTGGAGATTCTCAATTCTTTCAGAAGACTTATCGTAGTTTTCCTGTAAATCTCCGCCAACTTTCTTCATTGCAATAACTAACTGCTCTGCTTCTTCGGCACGATTTCGACCCAAATCAATGTAAGCACGGCCTCTTTTGATGGTAAGATAAAAAACAAAACATGCTACCGTATAACACACTACGCACATAATGAACTGACTTAACGGATCGGCCTTACCCGGATTAATAATATACTGCAATGCCAATAAAACATCACCTAAAATCATCTGTACGAGTGTAATCTTCGGTTGCAGGAAAAGACCAGACAAACCTACTACGGCCAAATACAAGCAAAAATCATCACTGTAGTAATTTCCGCTAAACAAAGAAATTACAAATACCAGCAGCATCATACAAATACTGATTGAAATTTTTTGAACGCTCTTTTTGATTCTCAGTAATTTCATACCGCCGGCCAAAATACCAAAAACAAGAATACATACTCCGACTGCCAATGCAGCCATCCACGCTTTGCCAATTAAATTTTTAATCAAAAACACACCGGCAATTACAAAAACCATAATCATCATGATTCTAAAAATTTTATTATCATTCATAGGATGCTTAATTTTTATATCTTTTTTACTCATTTGTGTATCCCCCGTTTTTTAAATAACTTTCATAAAACTGTTATTATATTTCTTCCCTTAAGATACTATTTGCGTGTTACAGGATTATCACAAAATCCTTCTCTAATCATTGCCAACATATGTACTACCACATCCGGATCAAACTGCTTGCCTGAATTGTCATTCAATTCTTTCACAATCTTCTCACGAGGCATTCTCGGTCTGTAACATCTGTCTGAATTCATGGCATCATACGCATCCGCCACACAAATGATTCTTGCACACAGAGGAATCTCCGAACCTTTTAACCCTTTGGGATATCCCTTGCCGTCATATCTCTCGTGATGATATAAGGCACCGTCCCTGATTCCTTCAATCGCCGTAAAGTTCTCTAAAACATATCCGCCTCGTGTGGTATGCTCTTCTACAATTTTACGCTCTTGGGCATCCAGTTTAGCGGGTTTTGTCAATACATTATCGGGTACACCGATTTTACCGCAATCATGCATCAGACCGATATAACCCAAATTACGGATTTCTTCTTTGCTCATGCCGATTCGCTTGCCCAACTCCTGCGCATACAGAGAAACCCTTGCAGAATGTCCTTTGGTATAAGGATCCTTGGCATCAATCATGCCGGCAAACGTTTTCATGGTCTGCGTAATAATCTTAGCATCATTCTCGCGACGACGTTCGTAAGCACGCATACGAATAGATACAATCAGATAGGTTAAAAATCCTACTACCCATATACCTGCCGAAACCACAATCACCCAAAATAAAGTATACTGTGTATAGGTTGTTTGACGATATCCCAAAATTTCAAATTTAGTAAAATCAAGCAAATCTTTGGAAATCATAATAAAACCAAAGGTTTTCTCTTCTCCTGCCGGGATGATATTGGTATTCTCATCCGGAGTTACAACAATACGACCGCCATCTACGGAGTATGTACCATTCCATGAACTGTCCAGAATTCCTTCCTCCGGCATGGTAATAACAAGTTTCCAGTTTTCAATGTCACTGCCGTATCCGTTTACAATTTTGCCATCGTACTGAGCACCTACGGTCTCGTAATCGGAACCCTGATCATTGATCCAACTTTTGGCCACGTTTATATCAACCTTAACGTGTACCGAATCATCTCTTCCACCGTCAAGTTGCAATACAAACGGATTGCTGGAATCCTTTTCCACTCTGTCTTGCAAATAAAACCAGCCCGCAACCAGTAATAATAAACTTACAAGTAATACAAGCGCCCCCACGGGTATTTTCTTCATCTTTTTTGTCATGGTTTTTCCCCTCGATCTCCCACGTAAAATATTTTTCACTTTTGCATAAAAATACACATACATTATACACTATTGTGCTATCATTGTCTATTTTTTTAAAGAAAAAGGAGATGCTATTTTGCATCTCCTAAACTTATTTTTCGTTGTTTTATGCTGCAACCGCTTTACGCTTGCGAAACAGAATAAAAAACAATGCACTGACCGCCATCAATACCGGATAACATAAGTAAGGCATAATCTCAACCGGCGACAACGATGCCAAAGTTGCTGCGGTTAAGAGTTGTGCACCATAAGGAATCATTCCCTGTCCCACGGAACTGAAAATATCCAAAAGCGATGCAGAACGCTTGGCATCTACTCCGTATTCATCACTGATTTCTTTGGCGATGGGTCCGGCCATAACAATGGCAACCGTATTATTTGCCGTACATGCATCTACCACAAGGGCAAGACCGGCAATTCCCAACTCTGCACCCCGTTCGCCTTTGATTCCTTTGCGAATTAAATTTAAAACAAACTGGATACCGCCATATTCTTTTACCAATGATACGATGCATGCAACAATAATGGAAATTACGGTGATATCATACATACCCATAACGCCGTCTCCCATTACCGTAAATACGTCAACAATCGGAAAAGCACCGGTCGCCACACCTACAATTAAAGATAAGACCGTACCGCCGATCAAAACGATAAAAACATTAATTCCAATCAAAGCACCTACCAACACAAACAAATAAGGTAACACCTTCCAGAAATTATATGTCAGATTATCTGCTAATGCAAAACTTCCGTTTCGGGTAAGCAAAAAGAAAATTACTACGGTAAGCAACGCTGCCGGAAGAACAATGAGAAAATTTTCTTTGAACTTATCTTTCATATTACATCCCTGCGTTTTTACCGCTGCGATGGTGGTGTCGGAAATCATGGATAAATTATCTCCAAACATAGCACCGCACATTACCGCACCTACACAAATTGCCATATCAAATCCTGTTTTGTTACTGATTTCCACTGCAATAGGTGTCAATGCAGCAACCGTACCTACAGATGTACCCATGGATACGGAAATAAAACATCCGATTACAAACAAGCCCGCTACCGCAAATGGTGCCGGCAAAACAGACAGACCTAAGTTTACCGTGCTCTCCACACCGCCCGATGCACTTACCGTACCCGAAAATGCGCCTGCACATAAGAAAATCAAACACATGGTAATGATATTTTCATCACCCGCTCCTTTGGCAATAATTTTCATTTTATCTCCAAAAGATACTTTACGATTCTGCAAAAATGCTACAAATAAAGCTATCAAAAAGCACACAATTGCAGGTGTTTTATAAAAATCTCCGGTAACAATACCCATTCCCAGAAAAAGTACCAAAAAGATACCGATGGGAAGCAACGCAATCGCGCGTCCTTTTACTGTTGTATTTCCTGTTTTGTTACTCATAAAAACCTCTTTTCTCTTCCGTTCTATTCTTTAAAATAGTATCGCCAATAATTACCGTCTATGACCTCGTCGGCACAATATTCTTCTTCCAGCCAGTTCATAAGCCATTCATTACAACGCATTTCCCAGGCCAGTTCTCCAAAACTCGAAGCCACGATAACAACATCCGGATACTTATCCGGATTCAGTTCCCAATAATACAGTAACTCTTCACTGTACGTAGGCGTAGACATTACGGTAGGTGCTCCAACTTCTACATCTTCATACAAATATCCAAGTGTATCCACCGGTTCCCCAAGGATCCAAATAGTATCACCGGGTTCAATATATTCTTTCCACTCTGCCACGCTGTCTCTCTGACGCTCAGCACCTGACGTATCCGTAATAATTCCCATAGCCGGACCGGTTCGAATCAATGAAATCTCCTGGGCGATGGAAATAATCTGCTCTCTTCCGTAAATGGGTATGTGAATATAAATACATCGAAAAAGAATCAGCAGGAAGAATACATGCATTCCAATGAGAAACATTCTTCTAAGCACTTTTTCTTTGCTCAAATCCCGGAACCAATGCCAAATCGGAATCAAAGACACACAAATCAGAATAAGCATATAAGTAACTGCCTGTAAAAAGGCATTATCTGACAGCACCAAAGTTGCAATCAGACTCAAACCGCTAATCCAAAAGGCCGAAAAGTACATTTTCCGCTCTTCTTCAGACATCAGATTCCGCTTCCAAAATCCCAGCACGAGAATTACAACAAAAGGAAATGCATAGCCGCCTCTGTTACTGACACTGAGAATATTAATCAAAAGAAAGACCATAAGAACCATCCACGAAATCATAAACCAGCGATTCATAGATATTTTTTCTTTTTCTTTTTTCTTCTTTGATGCAATCAGGCGCACCACATTCTCAATCATGAAACCAATCAATGCAACACCTGCAAGCATACCTGCAATTTTACCGATATTCAGTACATGTCCCCAAATCTTTTCCACCGGTCCTACCGTGTGTGAAGGTTCTACCGCCAGCGCGGCACTTAAGCAATCCAATATAGTATTCCAGCCTACACTAATCAACAGATAAGCAACAAATACACCACCGATTAACGCGCTGATTCCCGCCACAATGGCAATATCTCTTTTGGCATGCTTGGAATACTTCACCAGAATAATCACAACGGCAATACACAGCAAAACAAAAGAGGGGTAGGAAAATACACCCAGGCAAAAGGAAATCGCCGCCCACACCAGATAAATAATTTTTTCTTTTTTGAGGTATTCCAACAAAGCAAAGAATAAAAGTGTCCCAAACCACAACTGCATATTTCCGAATTCCGGCGTCAGAAGTTCCTTGGGAGAAATAATCAGGTATGTGAAAGCCGCAATAAATGCTACTGTATTTCCGGATAATTCTTTGATTTTTTTATAAAAAAGTACAGCAATACCACCACGAATTAAAAGCCCCATAATCTGAGTGTACAGAACGATTCCCGTCGTAGTTCCCGTAATCATCATATATATTTTCATTAATATCGCACAAAGAAATGCGGAAGTCTGATGAGGCTCCCACATCTCTAAAATCATACGGTCACCCTTCAAAAAGCGATATCCCATAGCCAACTGATATTCAGCATCATAACTGACATTGGACACCACAAACGAAAAGCAGGCCGCAGCAATTAATATCAAATATATAATATATGTTTTGTTCTTCAATAAAGCCTTCATAACGTCTCCCGTTCATCAGTCTCTGGGCTTAAAATGCTCATCTATGATAAATGGAGGTCTGGTTCTTGCCGCGTCAAGTGCACGCCACAAGTATTCACCCAGAATTCCCAGCATCAGTAAAATTAACCCGGACGAACATAAAATAACGCACATCAAAGATGACCAGCCTGCCATAGGCGTTCCCAATGTAAAATATTCCACAAGCACGCTGATTAACAACGCCACCGCGCCAATATTAAAAAGCACGCCTATTATGGACATCAAACGAATCGGCATGTAAGAAAAACTCATCATGGAATCCATTACCAATTTGATTTTTTTGCTTAACGTCCATCTGGATTTTCCTTTTTCACGGTCCTTACGGTCAAAATAAATCATATCCGTCTTAAAGCCGGACCACATAACCTGCAGGGTAAGGCTGGAGTTCTTCTCGTCCAGACGCTGTAACACTTCAATCACCTTACGATCAATCAAATAACAGTCGCACCCGCCACTGGGCATGTCCTTATTTACAAATTTACGAATCATTGCATAATACATATTGGCAAACATTACTTTTATCTTGCTCTCATCTCTGGAACGTCTTACCGCAAGCACTACCTTATTTCCCTGTTTCCAACTGTCATACATTTCCAAAATCAATGTGGAATCTTCCTGCAAATCCGCCTGTTTGGTCACTGCACAGTCACCGCTGCATACGGACAAACCGGCAAGAAGTGCCGCATGTTCCCCGAAATTTCTGGAAAGTTTGACCAATCTTACATTACTGTTTAATTCACGTATTTCATTCATAATCTCCCAGGAGCGGTCTCCGGAACCGTCGTCCACAAATACAAGCTCATAGTCTCCCAGTTTATCTAAAATTTTGGACTCCATATCTCTATATAAATCCATTAAGGTATCTTCGTTATAATATACCGGTATTACGATTGAAATTTTACTCATTTTTATTCTCTCCTAAAAAGTGTTCAATGCTTACATTACACCATTTTACATATTAACACGGTTTTTGTTTTTTTACAACCGACAGAAATGCCTGTTTTATCCATATATTCGGTGATATTAAGGTAGGTTACAATTGTGTTATAATAGGAAACATGCTATAATCCATTTGTAAAATTACCTTGTCCGCTCACCGGCAGACGGTTCTTTTTACTGCTATCACTATAATGTTATGAAAGGGTAATGAGAAGCGACTTCTCATTGCGAAACAAATATGAAAGTTCGAAATAAAACAAAAGGAACATATCCTTACTTAATTGCCGGTTTTTTGTGCATTTTGATTTATTATCTGCCGTATTTTATTCTGGGACAGGATTCCGCCTTCCGTATCACGGATTTTCTGGACGATGAAATCATACAATATCTGTATAACGGCAAGTATATGTTTGCGCCTTCCGGCACCATCGTTGAGGAATGGTTATCCGGCGCTCCGTTGGCAACCATACAGGCACCTACGTTTACCTTAATTCTGTTTTTTAAATTCTTTCCGTTTTTTGAGGCGGTAATGATAAGTTGTATTTTCGGAACGATATTCGCCTTTTTGGGTATGTTCCTTCTGTGCAACAAAGTGTTAAAAGGCGAGAAGAAATATGTTTCTCTTATGGTTTCCGTACTGTTTTGCATCTTACCTTATTATCCGCCCTATGGTTTATCTTCTGTCGGTATTCCTTTGGTCATCTGGGCGTGCATACGCATGTACGAATTAACTGCCGAGCACAAAGAACTGAAATTTGGCAAACTTCTTTTTAAGTGCCTGCCGTACATTCTGCTGTGTATCTTTTATGCCCTGTCTTCTTCCCTGATTTGGGCAGGCTATTTCGTGGTAGGATTTATGGTAGTTGCCGGCATCATTATGCTATTCAAAAAGAAAAAGTCCGGATGGATTCTTCTGATTACTTCGGCACTAATGACAGTCACATACTGCTTTGTATTCCGCGAAACAATAATCAGTGTATTGTTCGGCACCTTTACTTCCCATCGTTCGGATCCGAATAAAATATACAATGCCGAAGATTTCCTGACTTCCTTTATTGATATGTTTAAATACGGCCAGTACCATGCACCCAGTTTGCATACCTATATTATGGCCTTTTCGCTCCTTATGATTATTATGGGACTTCTTTTTTATAAAAAAATGAACAAAACCACAAGGAAACAAATTGTTTTAGCGGCAACACTCTGGGGAACTCTTTTATTTATCGCGTTGTTCCATGCTTTCTACGGTTCCGAAGCAGGATTGGAGTTTCGCAAATATCTCGGTCCTCTGGAAAGTTTCCAATTAAACCGAATCTACTGGCTAAACCCTACTTTCTGGTATTTGGAACTTGCCTTATCTGTTATGATATTATTTGCAATTGCGGAATTTATTTGCAATTGGCTTTCAAAAAATATCAACCGTTCCGGAGAAAAGGTTTCCGAAAAATCCAAAAACGTGTTGCTGAACATCTTCCGTGTAGGATTTGTAATTGCTTTCGGTTTGTTTTTCGCCAATTATATAATTCATCATATTTGCAGTACCGAGTACTACTCCAACATTCAGCGTGTTTTCGGGAAAGAAACCGGCCACTGGACTTATCACGAATTTTATGATCACGAATTATTTGATGAAATCGAAACCTATATCGGCAAAGACCAAAGCGACTATCGTATTGGTTGTGTCGGCTTTGTACCGGCCATCGCCCAGGCTAATGGATTTTATACCGTTGATGCTTACTCCACCAACTATCCGTTGGATTATAAATATAAATTCCGAACCGTAATTGAAAAGGAATTGGATAAAAGCGTAAATCTGACAGCCTACTACGACCACTGGGGCAGCCGTTGCTATCTCTTCTCCTCTGAACTGGACACCAAGTTCCAAACCGGAAAAGATGAGAATATTGTACTGGAGAACTTCGAAATCAATACCGAAGTATTAAAAGAACTGGGTTGCGATTACATTTTCTCCGCTGTTGAAATCGGCAACGCCGAAGAAATGAACTTAACACTTTTAGACGTGTTTACTACAGACAGCAGTAAAATCGAAGTTTACGTATACGAACTTTAAAATAGATTCCATATTTTTACCTTGCAATATTTTAACGGTAAAAATATGGAATTTTTCTTTTTGCGCCGGTTTTTATTCCGATAAAGATTAACGCTTTTCCAGTTCTTCCTTTAAACTTTCATATGCAATAAAAATTTTACCCGGTTTGGTATACTCTTTATGAGATTTATATTTTCTGCACAATTCCGCAAATTTCTGTGCAAAAGCCTTTTGAATTTTAGGATTGTAATTACGGTAACGTCTAAACATATCCACGTCTTCATCCGCCCACAACACCGGCATCATTCGGAGTTGTCCGTCAATGCGTTGGTCACAAATATAATCAATAACCTGAATACCGTACTTTTGCAGCGCCCAGGCCGATAAATCCGCAAGCAACGGTGTCGGTTCGGTTATATTCTCATATAAGGCCTTTGCATGTATATATTGTTCATCACTTAAAAACACACTTTTACCTCCATTACTTTTTTGCTACTTAACATTAATTTTATCCTGTGAAAATAAAAGGCGAATGCCCGTGAAAAAGATTACTGTTGCATATATGAAAACTCCTCTTATTGCAACAGAAAAAGCACGCAATTGAAATGCGTGCTTAAATGCTAACATTTTTTATGACTTTATTCAACAACTTCACATCGACAAATATCGACAAAGCAATTCCAAGAACATTATGCCCTCGGAGTTATATTCTCGATTTGTACAATGCTCATTCCGGTTTCTGTACCCATTCAAGTTCTGTCGCCGCTTTCACTTCATAATTGTCAGAGCCGTCGCCTACACGAAGATACACATTGCGGATTCCGGCCTGGATAATGGTCCTTGCACACAATGGACAAGGTTTTGCCTTATGAATGGTATTGTCCTCCGGATTCACGCCCGTCAGGTACAAATCCGCTCCTATGGTCTGTTGTCTGGAACAGTTCAAAAGGGCATTGGCCTCCGCGTGTACCGCACGACAAATTCCGTATCCGTCACCCTGATGCATATCGCGCTCCATACGCGGACATTCACCCAAGTCACAACAATTTTCGAATCCTCTGGGCGCACCATTATAGCCCGTGGAAATCACCACGTCGTCTTTTACAATGACCGCGCCGTATTTTCTCTTGATGCAGGTACTGCGATATGCAAACACCTCTGCACAATTTAAGTATGTATCAATTTTTGAAATTCGCTTTCCGTTTTTGGGTGTAACCATACTATCTCAATCCCTCCCATTCATTCATAAACTCGTCTATATATTCTCTCATGTACCGCTCTCTGTTCTCAGCAATTGCTTTCGCGCTCTCGGTATTCATCATATCTTTTAGCAGAAATAGTTTTTCATAAAAGTGATTTACTGTAGTAGAGATCTGATTTTGGTATTCTTCTTTACTCATATTCATCGCCGGCGGAATCGTTGGGTCATACATCACTCGATTATGATTTCCTCCATAGGCAAATGCTCTGGCAATGCCCATAGCCCCCAGTGCATCCAAACGGTCCGCATCCTGTACACATTTCCCTTCCAAGGTCTTAGGAGTCACACTGTCTGTTCCCATAAAAGAAACTTCGCCAATCATTTCTTTTACCCTGTCAATTACATCTTCCGTCAAATTCTGCGACTGCATAAAAGCCACTGCCCGGTCTTTGTTTTCACAGGTCTCGGAGGATAATTTTCTATCATCCACATCATGCAAAAGCGCTGCCAATTGCACAAGTTGCAAATCAGCATTTTCTTTGACAGCAAGCATCGTTGCCATTTTATACACACGCATGGTATGAAAATAATCGTGTCCGCTGAAATCCGTAGCAAAGACATCCTTTACATATGCAATTGTATTGTTTATCAACTGTTCTGACATACTATTACCCTGTTTTATTCGCTTTATCTGTATCTCCACCCCTCTGCTTATTATAAATTATTACCGCTCCGCAAAAAAGTGTTTCCTATACTTTTTATTTCGATATTCCATAGGCGTCATACCGGTATGTTCTTTGAATATTTTGATAAAATGGCTATGGGACGCAAAACCCAAATCGTTTGCCAAATCCACATATGAAATATCCGAATATACCAGTCGGTTCTTGGCAAATTCCACCTTTTTCTCTCTTATAAAATCGGATGGCGATATCGATAAATACGTCCTAAAATCCCTGCGGAGTTGGCTCTCGCTGATTCCTGCATATTCCGCAATCTCAGTTACGCCAAGATGCTCATTCAAATGGTCATAAATATAATCCAAAGCCAATCGCAAATTTCTGGGAATATTCTCGCTCCGTTTAATCTCCGCCATTTCCTCCGCAAAATCAAACACTAATTTGCAATACAATCTGTTGATCCCCTCAATCGTTTCGGTCTCATCCGCTTTGCGTATATAAACATCACTCTTACCATAGGCTCGCTGCTCATGCATTCCCTTTTCGATACAGAATCTCGTTACCATAGTCACCGTTACAAGCAAATGATACCTTGCATTGCGGACCGGGTTCTTAGATAAAATACCTCTCTCATCGCCAAAAAATATATTTTCCAAATTCAATGCTTTAAGGGCTTCCGTATCTCCGTCACAAATCATATTGTAAAATTCCAATTCAGTATCATACGTCGGATGAGATATATTATATTCACGATTTGTAAAAAGCTGTTCCGTCAACTGCTTTCGTTCTAAATTAGCATCCATTTCTTTGCCTCTACAATTTGATTGAAATATTGTATAAGTGACCGTTTTATTGTATCACATTTTCTTCGTTTTGTATATCATCAAATCATAGGTTACAACACAAACAACAGCAAAAACAATGTATTGGAGGGTGAATTTTATGAGACAATTTGAAGGTTTTCTTAAAGGAGTTAATTTAGGCGGTTGGATTTCACAGTTTGACAAGTATTCAGAAGAGCATTTCAATACTTTCATTCAGGAAGCGGATATTAAAAGAATTGCCGAAATGGGGTTTGACCATGTAAGAGTTCCCGTGGATTACAACGTATTGGAAACAGAAGAAGCAGAAGTAATTGAAAGCGGATATCAGCATATTGAAGATTGTTTAGGATGGTGCAAAAAATACGGACTCAAGATGATTTTGGATGTACATGAAGTATACGGATATTCTTTTGACCCGTTAAAAGATATTGACAGAGAAAAATTCTTTTATGATGAAGCATTACAGGCACGTTTCTATAACTTGTGGGAAAACATCGCAAGACGCTTTGGCAAAGAGTCAGATACTATGGCTTTCGAACTTTTAAACGAAGTCGTTTTAAAAGAAGTATATAAGGCTTGGAATGCAGTAGCGAAAAAGGCAGTTGAACACATTCGTCCCATTGCTCCCGAAACTTATATTGTTATCGGTGGCGTAAATTACAATAATGTTACCAGCATTGCACTTTTGGACGCACCTTATGATGATAAAATCGTATATAACTTCCATTGCTACGACCCTATCATTTTTACGCACCAGAAAGCATACTGGGTAGAAAATATGACACCCGATTTTGAATTGGCTTATCCGGTTTCTTTGGAAGAATTACGTGAAAAGAGTAAAGGTTTTGCCAAAGAATGTACAACTGCTATTTACAATGAGCGATTAACGAGCGTTGGTCCCCAATTCTTCGAAGAATTATTTGCGGAAGCAATTGAAGTTGCAGAAAAATATAACGTTCCCTTATATTGCGGCGAATATGGAGTCATCGAACTGGCACCCAAGGAGGATACCAAGAGATGGCTTGCAGATATTCATTCCGTATTTGATAAGCACGGCATCGGAAGAGCTGTTTGGAACTATAAAGGAAAAGATTTCGGTATCATTGATTCCGACTACGGCTTCTAAAAATAAACATATGAAAACCGCTCCGGTCGCCATGCCGCGAGCGGTTTTTTATTTTATTAAGGAATAATATTTTAAAATATTTAAAATTTTTAATAAAAATGTCTTGCAAAATTTTCCTTTTACTATTATACTATAATCAAATAACAGTAATGATTACTATTATTATTTATAGTAATTAATGAAGGAGGTATTAATATGCAGGCCAATGTAAACCAAGTTGATAATCTCGTTACTTTATTAGACGGATATTTTAAAAAGGGAGGACACCATCTTAACGTAAATGTTTTAGACAAAGACACTTTGAGAGATGCACAGAAACACCCCGAGAAATATCCGCAACTTACCATAAGGGTTTCCGGATACGCTGTTAACTTTGTGAAATTAACACCGGAACAGCAAGAAGATGTAATCAACAGAACATTCCATGATGCTATCTAGACATACAAAACCCCTTACGAATGACTTATCACTGATAGGAAGCCAAGTTCCGGCCCACATCAAATTCGTAAGGGGTTCTTCTTTTATCTATAAACTATTTAACACCTGACATTGCATCCGATATAATTCCGATTACTTTATCATAACAACCGCCGCATCCTGTTGAGCATTTGGTGGTATCTTTCACTTCCTCAAATACATCCAGAAGATCTTGTAAATTAGCGTTCTTTTCCACTTCGTCAAGAATATCGAAATAACTTACATTGTTACAGTTGCATACTGTATAGTTTTCTTTGGTAGAGACTGTACCTGCACCCACATCACAAGCAGATTTCTCAACCACTTCAGTTTTCCATAATCCGTGAAGATTACAATATGCATATACCGCAAGCGCTCTGTCATCTTCTACAACAAAAGAAACTTCGGGTGTTTCGCCGGGGAATAATTTCTTTAACTGTCTGCCTTTGGCTGTCTCCAGATAAATCCATTCGATAAAGTGTTCCGCCAACATAGGATGTTCTGCCGCACCTACTTTTACCTGAATCTTATTGCCTGCTGTTTCTACGACAGGTACATGTTTTTCTAAACTTGCATCTACGGTATTTGCAGCCAGTTCATCCATAGGTTTTCCGCAACAAACCACGGGCACACCCGCATCAGAAATTTTCGTAATAATATTTCCGCAATGGTTACATTTGTAAACTTTCATAAAATAACCCTCCCTTATTTTTTAATTATTATATCACTTGAGAACGTTGTTTTTCAACTAATCAGACAGGCTAAAAAGTATATTTTTTGTGAAAACGAATAAAATAATCTTCTTTCGCACATCCTAATTTTGAAAGAGAGGTATGCTATGATCGGAGATAAAAAGAATAACCCCAACAAAGTGTCCAACGCATATAATGACTGCTCTTGCGATAAAGAGAAGTCAAAAAAAGATTGCGATTGCAGCAAGTATTATGAAGTTGAACCCTTACCGGAATCTTCCAGACCCAGAAAAGACGGCCCCGGAGGAAATTAGGCACTTGAATTAAAAATTGCCTATAGCAACAAAGAGGATTGTAGTTTTCACTACAATCCTCTTTTAACGTTTATATACTATTTTACTTATAACTGAACTTCGCCCTTGACTACATAGAACTTACTTCCGTCATATGTTACATAACCTGTATACGTATTAGCGAATTCACCCTTGATGACGTAGAACCATTTGCCATCATACAGAGCAAGTCCGGTGTGTTGCTTCTGTACCTGACCTTCCGCAAGGAAGTACCATTTACCGGTAACGGGATCCTGTGCAAGGCCGCTTACATGTTTCATAATCTTTCCTGCACCCACGTAGAACAATCCGCCGTTATATTCTACCATACCTTTCTTTGTGGTATCCATTTTTCCATTGGCAACATAGAACCATGCCCCATTATATTCTGCCAAACCGGTATACTCGGAAACCACACGACCGCTTGCCACGAAGTACCATTCGCCATTGTATTCTACCAGACCACTTGCTTCCGCAACCATACGACCTGCTGCTACATAGAATGTTTCTCCATCATATTTTACAAAACCGCTGAAGTTAGACATTTCACCTTTTACGATGTAGAACCATTGTCCGTCAAAAGGAACCAAACCTGTCTTGGAAGTGTCTTTTACGCCGTCTTTCATCCAAACGTACTTACCATTTGTATAGATTAAGCCATTTTCTTTTGGTGCAGTTACGGTTACAGCCACGGTTAAAGTTCTTCCGTCGGATGCCTTACAGGTGATTGTGGCTTTTCCTTCTGCTACACCGGTGATTTTACCGGCGGTATCCACCTTGGCAATTTTAGTGTTACTACTTGTCCATGTATAGTTGCTTGCACTGCTCTTTGTGCCATCTGCATACACCGCTACGGTACTGCTGCTTCCCTTTGATACGGATACGTTGCTGCTTGAAAGCGTCAATTTGGCTTTTACCGTTACGGCCACTGTCAAGGCTCTTCCGTCAGATGCCTTGCAGGTAATGGTGGCGCTTCCTGCTCCGGTTGCAGTAATTTTACCGGCAGTATCTACTTTGGCAACTTTCGTATTACTACTGGTCCATGTATAATTGCTTCCGTTGCTCTTTACGCCATCCGCGTACACTGTTATGGTACTGCTGTTTCCGGTAATCAATGATGCCGTACTGCTTGAGAGTGTCAATTTGGCCTTTACCGTTACAGCCACGGTTAAAGTTCTTCCGTCAGATGCCTTGCAGGTAATGGTGGCGCTTCCTGCTGCCACACCGGTAATTTTACCGGTGGTATCTACTTTGGCAACCTTGGTATTGCTGCTGGTCCAGGTATAATTATTTGCGCTACTCTTTACGCCATCTGCATACACTGTTACGCCACTGCTGTTTCCGGTAATCAATGATACCGTACTGCTTGATAATGTTAACTTTGCTTTTACGGTTACCGCTACCGTCAAGGTTCTTCCGTCAGATGCCTTGCAGGTAATGGTAGCACTTCCTGCTCCGGTTGCGGTAATTTTACCGGTACTGTCTACCGTAGCAACTTTCGTATTACTACTGGTCCATGTATAATTGCTTCCACTACTCTTTACACCATCCGCGTACACCGTTATGGTACTGCTGTTCCCGGTAATCAATGACGCCGTGCTGCTTGATAACCGCAATTTTGCTTTTACGGTTACTGCTACCGTTAAGGTTCTTCCATCAGATGCCTTGCAGGTGATGGTGGCGCTTCCTGCTGCCACACCGGTAATTTTACCGGTAGTATCTACTGTAGCAACCTTCGTGTTACTACTTGTCCATGTGTAGTTACTTGCGCTACTCTTCACGCCGTCTGCATATACCGTTATGGTACTGCTGTTGCCGGCTACTACTGATATACTAGTGTTTGATAAACTTAATTTCGCTTTAACAGTCACTGCGACGGTCACTGTAGAACCATTGGATGCCTTACAGGTAATCGTCGCACTTCCCGCTCCGGTTGCAGTAATTTTACCTGCCTCATCCACGGTAGCAACCTTCGTGTTGCTGCTGGTCCAGGTAAAACTTTCTCCGTTATATCTCTGACCATCCAAATATACTATAATTTCGCGGGTACCACCGGTTTCCAAAGACACACTCTGTTCAGAAAGGGTCATCTCTCCAACATATCCGCAATATGAAATTAAATTATTTCGTATCTGATTTCCGCTTTGAATACTGGTGGTTACATGTTGTAACTGATTATTTGCATCGATATATGCAATAACCGGATATGTTATGGAACTGGTATTACTTCCCATTACTGCACGAACATATTTCCACATACTCGCATTATTTACACTACCGATAGTATCATAACAAAATGGAATATTATTACTTCCATAATTTGTTGCAAAAGTTGCAACCTCATCTTGGGTATGCATATTACACTCAACACCAATGATATCTACATTATGTAATGAGGTACTCTGAAGGCTCTTAAAGGTAGACTGACTGTTATAGCACGTAGTGCTAAAGAAGACTAGAACCTTGGGCTTACTGTTTGCGGTACTCGTAACCGTCGTACCCTCTGTCGTAGTATATGTATAATTAAAATTCGTTACATTCGCTCCCTGTTGCACCGAACTGCTTGCCCCATAAGATTCCGAAGACATCACGTACTGATTATGAAATTCTGTGGTATCATATTTTGCCGATCTAACATGATTTCCAAAATCTGCTTCCGATTTCAAAAAATAATTACTACGGGTTTCTGTATCCTGTCCATCCCATGTACAATCCACATTATAATAATACTTACCCACTTTTACGATATTCCATGCATGCGATCCGCCATTTCCGTAACCTGAGATAATGCGCACCGGAACTCCTGCTTCCTTACACATTCTGTAAAATAATATCGCATATCCCTGACATACCGCTTTCTTATTAACCATCGCCGCATATGCACTGTATTTTAATGTATAACTGTCATCTTCTAAATTTTCATAATCATAATCCACATGATCACAAATATAATTATAAATCGCCTTTACTTTCTCATAATCGGTTTTTCCGCTTAAATTAAGGCTGGTCATTGCACTGTTTACTGCCGCAGTTAATGCCGCTTCCTGCTCTGCTGTCGTATAATATGACACCGACATTGTTACAGTCATCACATTTGAACTGATTGATATGCTCATACCGCGTCCGGTCCAGCCAAATGCAATAGCATCCCCTTCCTGTCCGCTACATTCTTCCGTATGCTCCATTGCATCATAAAAGACCGTATCAAAAACTTCTGAGCCATATTCTTCATACAAATCATATGACATCTTATATACAATACTTGTATTACGTGCTGCCATCTGCTGACGCACATATGCTGCCGCATCATCAATCGATGTGTATACTACATCACTTGACGCCCCTAACGTTTCCCCTTGCAAAGATTCTAATTCAACTTCAATCTCCGCAGCATCCTCCTGATAGAGAGGATTTACCATGATTGGTAATTGAATATCTTCGGTTGCATATGCTTTTGTTCCGGTCAGCATTATAACTGCCAGCATCAGAACTAACGCATATCCGATTTGCTTGTACCAAGTCTTACACATTTGTTTCTCTCCCTTCGCTTTTGTAAAATACCTGCTAACTTTCATTATATAAAACTATTCGCATCTTGTCACATATAATATTTTTATTTTTTACAAAGTTGAGGTACTCTTTGCCAGTCTTACGTTATTCAGCCGTCTGCAAATGCCTATTCATGCATACGCTGTGTACTTTTACCTCGTTATTATAAAAAGGACTGCAACTTTCGCTACAGTCCTCTTTGGACATTTATGAACATATTTTACTTATGACTGAACTTCACCTTTGACCACATAAAACTTACTTCCGTCATATGTTACATAACCTGTATACGTATTGGCAAATTCTCCTTTGACGACGTAGAACCACTTACCATCGTACAGAGCAAGTCCGGTGTGTTGTTTCTGCACCTGACCTTCTGACAGGAAATACCATTTTCCGGTCACGGGATCTTGTGCAAGTCCGCTTACATGCTTCATAATCTTTCCGGCTCCTACGTAGAATAATCCACCGTTATATTCTACCATACCTTTCTTTGTGGTATCCATTTTTCCATTGGCAACATAGAACCATGCTCCGTTATATTCTGCCAAACCGGTATACTCGGAAACCACACGTCCGCTTGCCACGAAGTACCATTCCCCATTGTATTCTACCAGACCACTTGCTTCCGCAACCATACGGCCTGCCGCTACATAGAATGTTTCTCCATCATATTTTACAAAACCGCTGAAGTTAGACATTTCACCTTTTACGATGTAGAACCATTGTCCGTCAAAAGGAACTAACCCGGTCTTGGAAGTGTCTTTTACGCCGTCGGTATACCAAATGTACTTACCGTTCACATACGTAAGACCGTTTGCTTTCTCAGTTACGGTTACCGCCACTGTTAAGGTTCTTCCGTCAGATGCCTTGCAAGTGATTGTGGCGCTTCCTGCTGCCACACCGGTGATTTTACCGGTAGTATCTACTGTAGCAACCTTTGTGTTACTACTTGTCCATGTGTAGTTACTTGCGCTACTTTTCACGCCGTCTGCATATACCGTTACGGTACTGCTGTTTCCGGTAATCAATGATACCGTACTGCTTGAAAGTGTTAACTTTGTTTTTACCGTTACCGCTACCGTTAATTTTCTACCATCTTTTGCTGTACAGGTAATGGTTGCACTTCCTGCCCCCTTGGCAGTAATTGTTCCTGCTTCATCCACAGTCGCAACCTTAGTATTACTGCTACTCCATGTGAAACTTTCACCATTATATCTCTGTCCATCTATATATACTAAAATATCATGTGTACCGCCGGTAACCAAGGATACACTCTGTGTAGAAAGCGTTAATTCACCTTCATACCCACAGTAAACAATTAAATTATTACGAATACCGGATCCGCTCTGTTGCCCGATAGTTAAGTACTGTAATTGGTTATTCGCATCGATATAAGCAACTACCGGAAGCGTTATAACAGAAATACTACTACCCTTAACCGCACGAATATATTTCAAAAGACTCAAATTATTTACACTGCCGGTAGTGTCATAACAAAATTGAACATTATCACCTCCGTACTGAGTTGCAAATGCCGCAACCTCATCTTTGGTGTGCCTGCTACACTCCACAGCAATAATATCTGCATTACTTATAGTTGTATCTTTAAGACCTCTAATTATAGATTGACTGTTAGAACATGTCGTACTAAAGAAAATTAATAGTTTCGGTTTTCCATTTGCCGTACTTGTTACCGTTGTATCATTTATCGTTGTATATGTATAATCTAAATTGGTTATATTCAATCCCTGCTGTGCCGAAATGTCTGCTCCATAAGATTCGGAAGACATTACATACTGATTACGAAATCCTTCCGAATCATAGTTAACCATGTACACACCTCTTGTATGATTACCGAACTCCGCGTCTGATTTCAAAAAATAATCACTACGCGTCTCTTTATCTTGTCCATCCCATGTGCAATCCACGTTGTAATAATATTTACCCACTTTCACGATATTCCACGTATGCTGGTTGCCATCTCCGTATCCGAAAATAACTCTTACGGGAACATCCGCTTCTTTACACATTCTGTAGAATAATACCGCATACCCCTGACAAACCGATGTTTTATTTACCAATGCAGCATATGCAGTATATTGCAACTTGTATGAACTATCACCCAAATGCTCATGATCATAGTCTACGTTATCACAAATATACTTATAAATAGCCTCTACCTTTTCATAGTCGCTCTTTCCGCTTAAGTTAAGGCTTGACATTGCACTGTTTACTGCTGTAGTTAATGCCTCTTCCTGAGCTGCTGTAGTATAATAGGATACCTTCAATGTAATTTCTATCACATCTGAAGTGAATTTAAAATTCATAATGTATCCACTCATACCGAAAATTAACGCATCCCCTTCCTGTCCGCTGCATTCTTCTGTATGCTCTGTTGCTTTATCAAAAATATAAGAAAAAACATCTGAACCATATTCTTCATATAGATCATTTGATATTTTATATACAATACTTACATTACGTGCTACCATCTGCTGACGTACATATTTCGCCGCCTCATCAATAGATGTATACACCACGTCACTGGACGCACCCAGTTCCTCTCCCTGCAGAGATTCCAATTCAAGAATAATCTCTTCAGCATTCTCCTGATAAAAAGGATTTACCACTACAGGTAATTGAATCTCTTCCGTCGCATAGGATTTTGTTCCGTTAAGCATAATAAATGCTATCATCAGAACGAAAGCATACCCTATTCTTTTGTACCAACTCTTATGCATTTTGTTTTCTCCCTTCTTTGTTTTGAAAAACATAAGTATACCATTTCATTATATATAAAGATTGTGGCGTTGTCATATAAAATATTATTTATTTAATAAAAAAGAGGACTGTAACTTACATCACAATCCTCATACTTTTATTTATGACTGAACTTCACCTTTGACTACATAAAACTTACTTTCATTATATGTTACATAACCTGTATACGTATTGGCAAATTCACCTTTGACGACGTAGAACCACTTACCATCGTACAGAGCAAGTCCGGTGTGTTGTTTCTGCACCTGACCATCCGCAATAAAGTACCACTTCTTAGTAACCGGATCCTGTGCAAGACCGCTAACATCCTTCATAATCTTTCCGGCTCCCACATAGAATAATCCGTCGTCATATTCTACCATACCTTTTTTGGTTGCATCCATTTTACCGTTGGAAACATAAAACCATGCTCCGTCATATTCTGCAAGTCCGGTATATTCCGAAACCACGCGTCCGGCAGCCACCAAGTACCATTCTCCATTGTATTCTACCAGACCGTTTGCTTCCGCAACCATACGACCTTCCGCAACATAGAAAGTTTCACCGTCATATTTTACAAAACCGCTTGTCTTAGAAAGTTCACCTTTTACAATGTAAAACCATTGTCCGTCATAAAGAACCAATCCCGTTACGGTAATATCTTTTACACCGTCCGTCAACCAAATATATGCGCCGTCAACATAGGTCAAGCCGTTTGCTTTAACCGTATCATTCTCATCTGCAGAATCCTCTTCCTCTTCTTCTACAACATATCCGCAATAACTGATTAAATTGTTGCGAATCTGATTGCCGCTTTGCATACTGGTGGTTACATGCTGTATCCGATTATCCTTATCAATGTATACAATAACAGGGAAATAATCGATTGTCGCGTCACTACCATTCACTGCCTCTACATATTTCCACATGCTCAGAACGCCTATGCCGGAGTCGGTATCATAACAAATTTCTACATCATCGCCGGCGTATTCTTTTGCAAATGCAGTAACTTCATCCTTTGTATGACTTTTACATTCAATACCGATAATATCTACATTGTTAATCTCGGTATCTTTAAGGCTTTTGAACGCATACTGGCTGTATGCGCACTCTGTACTGAAGAAAATCAAAACTTTAGGCTTACCGTCGGCCGTACTCGTAACCGCAGTATCCTCTATAGTAGTATATGCATACATAAAATTGGAGACATCCGCACCTTCCTGTACGCTGTTATCTTCTCCGTATGACTTCGGAGACATCACATACTTACTGTGAAATTCTTCCGTATCAAATTCATCATCACGCTCATGGTTCCCGAAATCCACTTCCGATTTCAAGAAATAATTACTGCGTGTAACCGAATCCTGACCATCCCATGTACAGTCTACATTGTAATAATAGTCCCCTACTTTTACAATATTCCATGCATGCCCGCCGCCATTTCCGGTTCCGGCAATTACCCTGACGGGAATCCCCGCTTCTTTACACATTCTGTAAAACAAAATCGCGTATCCCTGACAAACGGCTTTTTTATTAATCATTGCCGCATATGCGCTGTACTTTATGGTATATGATTTGTCGTTTAAATTCTCGTAATCATAATCTACATTATCACAAATATAATTATAAATTGCTTTTACTTTCTCATAATCGGTTTTGCCATCCAGTGCCAAACCGGCCATTGCACTGTTTACTGCCGCCGTCAAAGCCTCTTCCTGCGCTGCACTACTATAGTAGGTCATCTCCATGGCTACCGTAATATCACCCGCGGAAGTATATCGTAATGTAGGAGCACATCCACTCCAACCATACCGCAAAGCATCCCCTTCCTGTCCGGAGCATTCTTCCGTATGCTCCATAGCAAGGTCAAAAACCGTATAAAAGACATCTGTTCCGTGTTGTGTATATAAAGCATTTGATACGGTATACGAAATATTAACACTACGGGCTGCCATCTGTTGGCGCACATATTTTGCCGCATCCTCAAAAGAGGTATATACCATATCACCGGTTGCATTAAGAGTTGCCCCCTGTAATTCTTCCAGTTCAATTGTAATCTCTGTGATCTGCTGCTCATAAAGAGGGTTCACCATTACAGGCAACTGGATTTCTTCCGTCGCATAGGTTTTCGTCCCTGCCATTATAACGACTGCCATCATTATAACAAAAGCATACCCCATTCTTTTGTACCAACTCTTGAACATGTTGTTTCTCCCTCCACGTGTTCATAAAATGTATAAAATAAAACTACATTCCCCTGTTAAAAATTATATAAAACATTATTTGGAAGGTCAATATTTTCCCACACGAAAACTACTAATTTTATATAAAAAAGAAAAGTCCGCAGTCTCCTGCGAACTTCTCTTTTCAATATTATCACCCTTTAACAACTATATGCACAGTCTTGGAGCATCAAGACGGATACATCATATACATTGCAAATCGAATCATTATTTCTTATTTTTGCTCATTTTCTTTTTAATTATTGTTTTTGTCAATTTCATTATGCATTTCTGCATAAAAGGTGACTTTCATTTCTTAATCTGATTTAACTGTGCATTCAAACCAAGTAACTGTTCCTTGGTAAACGTAATACCTGCAGTTCCCATAAGGTTTGCAAGACGGATAACGGTAAATCCGTTCATCATCTGCATCATACCTTCATTTACTTCAAAGCCTGCTGCCATACCGCCTGCATTCTTCTTCATCTGCTGCATTAAGCCGCCAAGCAAAAGTGCGCCCTGGGGATTTGCCATAATTGCACCCATTGTATCATTCAATGAGAAGTATCCTTCGGGTTCTGTGATGTCAAACCAGTTAAGGATTGCACCTTTTTCTTTTAACTTATATGCTTCGTTGAACTTCTCAACCTTGCGGATTGTGCTGCAATCTGTGCAATCACCTGCAACTGCTTCCAATTCTGATACGCCCTCATTGGGAACATCGAAGTAGAAGAAGTGCTCTGCAGATGCCTGCTTGCCAAGGCTCTTGCCGTTTACGAATAATTCAACTTCCGGTAAGTTAGAGTATACGGTTACCTTCGTAACGTCTTCTACTCTGTCTACATATCTCTTACCGCAGATGTGTACAAAAGAATCATCGGATAACCATGCTTTGTATGCATAGAAAGAATCCTTCTTGTACTTACGGTCAAATGTCATAAGTCCCTTATGGTTCTGTCCGTTTTCGCCACCTTCGTTTCTTGCGTCAGCACCGAAGTCAAACATATTCCATACATGTGTTGCCCAGAGATACTTTCTGGTGAATAACTGCTTAATGAGTTCTTCATGATAGTATGCCTGATACTCTTCTGTATAGTCACCCTGCGTCGGCTTGGAAGTATGCCAGTTGAGCGCTTCACAACCATATTCGCTGACACCGATAGGGATGTTAGGGAATGTCTTGTGGAAGTTATCAAACCAAGGTCCGTTCATGGATGTGTCTCCACCGTACCATCCAAAGTAGTGATTGTAAGAAACGACGTCAGGAATCTGTACATACGGATCATGGATATCACACATAGATACACAAGCGATGGTTGTTAATCTTGTAGGATCCATCTTGTGAACCATATCATTTAATACATTGTGGTTATCTAATAAGTCTTCATCAGAACCGGCCATACTGATTTCGTTAGAAAGACCCCAAACCACAATAGAAGGATGGTTGTAATTCTGAACCACAAGTTCTTTCATCTGAGAAATGGTGTTCTCTCTACCGCCCGGCATATGCTTAGAAATATAAGGAATTTCTGCCCAGATTACCATACCCATTTCATCACACAAATCGTAGAAGAACTGGTCATGCTGATAATGCGCAAGGCGGATTGTGGTTGCACCCATTTCGTAAATGTATTCCATATCTTCTCTATGGTGTTCAGGTAACAATGCATTACCAAGTCCCCATCTGTCCTGGTGACGTGAAACGCCTCTTAAAGGATATTCTTCACCGTTTAAGATAAAACCGTTTTCAGGATCAATTTTAAAAGTACGGCAACCGAAAGGTGCAGATACACTGTCAAGCACTTCATCACCTTTTACAAGATCAACTTCTGCTCTGTAAAGATAAGGGTCCTTGCGACCATGCCATAAATGTACTTTAGGAATTGTAATCACTGCCTTAGTATCAGCAACTGCCTGCTTTACTTCTGCGATTACATTTTCTTCATAATCGTAAATCTTATAAACGAGTTCCTGTCCGTCTGCAGGATTTGTCAAGAATACTTCTACTGCAACGTCAGCATCTTCACCTTTTACTTCAGGTGTTACCATAAGGCCGGGGCCTCCGTAGTAATCAAGGTCAAAGTGTGAATTGTTTACTGCAATGATATTTACGTCACGATAGAGACCGCCATAGAAGGTAAAGTCTGCCATCTGAGGATATACTCTGTCATTTTCTGCATTGTCAACAGCAACTACAATCAAGTTGTCCATTTCCAAAGCATCTGTAATGTCTGCTCTCCAAGTAGAGTAACCGCCGTCATGACTTGCAATCTTCTTACCGTTGATGTAAAGGTCTGCAGAAGAGTTTGCACCACGGAATTCCATGTAATATCTGTCTGCTTCGGGCAAATCAAATTTCTTTAATTCTTTTGCATAATATGCGGTTCCGCGGTAGTAGTCTGCGCCACCGTCCTGTCCGTCAATTGCATTCCAACTGTGAGGAAGGGTAACCCAATCCCACTTTTCAGGCATAGTTGCGGGTACTTCTGTTGCATTCTTGGTAAAAGCCCATTTTACGTTAAAATTTATAATCTCTCTCACTTGAACTGTCTCCTTTTACTCTGATTTTTATAACTGTTTTGTCGACAAATTTGGTTCTGCTGTCGAACCTTAATCCGACAGCAGATTATTTTAATTTATTCTTCTGTAGTTTCTTCTTCACCATGTTTTACTTTTAATGCTGCTACGTTAGCATCAACCTGTTTCTTATGAAGAGGATACCAGAACCATAATACGAGTCCTAATAAAAGGAATCCTAATGCAGGAACCAATGTTGAAATATTGAAGATACCTGATAATACACCTTCGCTCTGTCTTAATCCTTCAGAAGCAGCTACTGAATCGTAACCGATTGCTTCCAATAACCAACCTGATAAACCTGCTGCCAAAGCCTGACCCATTTTACGTGCGAATGAATACATAGCATATACGGAACCGTCTTCACGGATACCGTTCTTAAGTTCTGAGTAGTCGATAACGTCTGTGATAAGAGCCCATGATACCATAGAGAACATACCAAGACCTAACCAGCAAAGCATCTGTAATCCACAGTATACCCAAACGTTTTCGGGACGGATCACCCAGATGATTACCATAACTGCTGCTGCAAAAAGGTTTGAAACGATAGAGATTTCTGCCTTACCAAACTTCTTAGCCATAGGCTTCGCAAAAATTGCTGCTAAAATCATACCAACCATCATCAACATAGTTGACGCAGACTGTGCGGTTGCATTGTTGTAATAGTCGGGATAAATATAAGCTGCCATATTCTGCATGGTTAACTGCGCTAATAACATAACAACGGATGCAACAATAATGGAGATTAATGCACGATTTGTAAATGCACTCTTAAGCATCTGACCAACGGAAGGTCCCTTTTCTCCGGTAGGTTCTACAATTACACGTTCCTTAATCATCTTATAGCAGAGTAAGTAACATACAATCGCCAATACTGAGAAGATGCCAGCTGCCAATGTAACCTTAGGTCCGTTTAAGATTTCCTTCATAGTTCCGTCTGCTAACTGAATCTTATCATAAGCAATGATCGGAAGAAGGATACCGATTACCATACCGGCCAACATACCGCCCATGGTACGGAAGGTAGATAATGACTGACGGTCGCCGGGGTCTGCCGAAACTGCTGAGGCCATAGAACCGTAAGGAATATTAATACCTGTATAGCAGAATGAACCCCAAAGAATATAAGTAATTGCAAGATAAATAATCTTAGCTGTGGTAGGAAGTCCTGCCAAACCACTCTGGTACATTAAGAAAGATGCTACTGCAACCGGGAAGCACATACGGAGAATCCAGGGTTTGAATTTACCATTTGGCGTAATCTTGCTACGATCACAAATACGTCCCATTGCAACGTCCGTAAATGCATCTACGAAACGCGCTAACATCATAATGGTACCGATTACACCGGCGGAAACACCCATTACGTCGGTATAAAATTTGGATAAAATCATTGTGGATAAAATGAAGGTAAAATCATTACCGAAATCACCGAACATATATCCCAATTTGTCCGCGAGACCAAACGGTCTTACTGCTTTTGTTTTCTGTTCTTTCACTTGCATACCCCTTTCTGTAAATGGATTTAAAATAGTTGAAAAGTTTAATATTGTGTCTGCGGATACCTATCCCCCCGGATGTTCCGCAACGTTTGATATCATTTTAACAAAAATATAACAATATAGAGAGTATAATTTTTGTTAGTTTTCGTATAATTTTTACCAGTTGTAGTTTTTACCTAAAAATGGTACGATAAATATACAAAATTTTCCTATTGAAGGAAGGCGATATTATGCGATACCAATCTGAACTGAATTTTACTCAAAGAGTGCTCTCCCACTTCCGTATTAAAACCCATATTATTACACCGGAAAATAATTCCGACATCGAAATCGATTTGGGTCTTCGCAAACTCTTAGGTATGGAAAATCAATATAATCTGTTTACAGACGATATAAAAAGTAAAATAAAATCCAATACCATCTACAAACTCACGGATATGTTTTTTTGTAATTATTTTATTTTTCGTTTGCCGGATACCGCTCAGGATACGCTTATGTTTGTGGGACCTTACACGGTACGCGAATTTAACAGCAACGAAATTATGGAGTTAACTGAAGAATATTCTCTCCCGCCACAAATTTTTAATACATTGGAAAAGTATTTTAACAATATTCCTTATCTGGAGAATGACTCCACACTCTTGGTTCTTATGAATACTTTAGGCGAAACCTTTTGGGGAAATATGGATCATTTTAAGTTTGATACGCTGGAGCAGAATATGGAAAAGACAGAACAGCATATCTCTCAAATATCAACAGGTGATTCTTATGAACAAACAGATGCTTCCATTAATATGAAGGCCGTAGAAGAACGTTATGCAGTGGAGAACCAGTTGCTTCAGGCAATTTCTCAGGGATTAAGCCATAAGGTCGAAGTGATTATGGCCAATATGTCATCCTCCCACTTCGAAAAGCGTACGGCAGACCCGATTCGCAATATGCAGAATTACTGCATTATTATGAATACCCTTCTTCGCAAAGCGGTAGAAAACGGTTCTGTACACCCCTTTTATATCGACAAGCTTTCTTCGGATTTCGGACGTAAAATAGAGCAGGTCACCTCAATGGAAAGCGCGCGTAAACTACAAAAAGACATGATTCATAAATACTGTCTTCTGGTAAAAAATCATTCTATGAAGGGATATTCTCCCCTTGTCCAAAAAATTATCACTTCCATTGATACGGACTTGACTGCAGACTTAAGTTTGAATGCATTAGCGTCCCGAATGAATGTAAATGCCAGTTATCTTTCTACACTTTTTAAAAGAGAAACCGGCAGCACCTTAACAGACTATGTAAATGAAAAACGCGTCCAACACGGGATTCTGCTTCTACATTCCACGAATCTGCAGATACAGACCATCGCATCCTACTGCGGCATTCCCGACGTGAATTATTTTACCAAGTTGTTTAAAAAGAGGGTCGGCAAAACGCCAAAAGCCTACCGCGAACTGTTCTTAAAAGGCGGAAAACTGAAATAAACAAAGAGGTCACCGAAGTGACCTCTTTCTTATTTCTCAATTAGCATCCGCTGTTAATCGCGCAACCGCAGTCTTCATTCTGATTCTGCGTTGCAGTCCAATGATATTCTCCGGAGTTAAAAACAACCCCGTCGCAATCTCTTGCGGATGCACACGCATTTGCTTCATGGTTGCAACCGCAATCACAAACATTCGCTGTCTGAACACAACCGCACGTATTGGCAGTCTGATTACATCCGCAATCGTTTGCAGTCTGACTGCAACCGCAGTTGGATGTTCCTGTCGCCGTATGACCACATCCGCAACCGCAATCCGCATCCCGGCCACAATATCCGTATGCGGAAATCAACTTCAAGGGGCTGTTACCCACATTACATACATTATGCCATACACCTGCGGGGATAAAAACAGAATCGCCGGGCATTAATCTTCTGACACAATCTGCTTCACATCTGGTGTTTCCCAATTTTACAACGGCACAACCGTACACAACGGTAATCAACTGGTCCTCTGCCTCATGCACTTCCACACCAAGACTTCCGCGCATGGGAACACACAATACATTTACTTTTAAGTAATTGCCTTTGACAATTTTACTCTTTGCTTTGGTATTCTGTCTTGCTGCACTGACAAGATTGGTAAAATATGATGAATGATGGTTATGTCTACAACTCATAATAAACCGTCCTTTTAGGGTGTTTTATGGTTTATCATATGCTGCATCATCAGTATCGGTGCAAATGAAAATGCTTTGCTTAATCGGAAACCTTTTCTATCTCGTTATATAATTCCTCCGCTGTCTTTTGCATAAGTTCCTTCTCTACTTTACATACCTTACGATCGTATGTATACAAACCGTTAATTTCATCTTCCACATCACTGAGTTGTGTATAAATACAACCACAGGCACCACCGGCAATTGCCGGCAGAAGCATCTTACGGTACATACGGGCAATGGTCTCCGTCAACTCGCGACTGTTCTTTGTCTTCCCGTAGCCATATGCCTTTTCCGGGTTAAAAAGATGTCCTTCTACCGCAAGAGAATAGCCGCCGCATTCCGACACAAATAACGGACGTTTTTTTACTTTTAACTTCTTGGTTCTAAAATAAATATGCTCACTGTCAAAATCATTTTTCTTCTGTACAAACCAGCCCGAAGCAGAGTCAACCAAGCGTGTGCTGTCCAGTGCTTTGACCCTGTCATACATCTCGTCACTGTTAAACTGTCCCCAACCCTCGTTAAAAATCGTGTACGCCACGATGCACGGATGATTATACAATTGTCTGACGGTACCTTCCGTATGCTCGATAAAAATCTTCTCCCGTTTGGAAGTTCCTCTGCTTTTATCGCTTCTCTTCTTAAAACCGATGGTAGGCAGGACAGTATCCCTGATAAAAGAGTAACCTCCGTTATTGACCATATCCTGCATTACAAGCATGCCGTGTTTGTCACAGTAATAATAGAAACACTCCGGCTCAATTTTAATATGTTTGCGGAGCATGTTAAAACCAAGTTCCTTCATACGAAGAATATCTCTCTCATACTCCTCTTCCTCTGCCGGCAGGAAAATACCGTCACTAAAATATCCTTGGTCCAATACGCCGTGCATAAAAATCGGTTTGTTATTTAAGCAAACCCTTGGCACGCCGTTTATATCCTTAATCTCTATGGTTCGCAGGGCAAAATAAGTCTCCACTTCATCTTCGCCTGCAATGATTTTCATAGTATACAAATAAGGCTCATCCGTACTCCAACGTTTCGGCTCATACGGATTGCCGTTAGCATCTTTCAGTTCTGCAAGAGAAATGTAAAACGAGCCGTCTCCGTCAAACGTTCTTGACACTTTTTCTCCGGTGTGCAAGCAGATTTCTACGGAAATATCGTCTTGCTTATCAGCGCACACTTCCAGCGCAATCCCTTCCAAATCCGGCGTAATTTTTACACTTTCAATATAGTGCTCCGGCACATTCTCAAGCCAGACGTTCTGCCAGATTCCGGATGTGGGCGTATACCACATACCGCCACGCTTTACACACTGCTTGCCATAGGGATAGTCCCTGTCCAGTTCGTCTGTTACTTTTACCACCAGATGATTTGTGCCATTCCTTTTTACCGTTTCGGTAATATCAAATGTAAAACTTAAATATCCGCCCTCATGATTTCCGACCAAAACATCATTCAGCCACACCTCCGCCAACTGGTCCACTGCACCGAAGTGTATAAGAATTCTATCCTTTACAAAAGTTTCGGGTACCGTAAAAACAGTCTCGTACGTAAGCGTATTTCCTATTTCACCTTCATATCCCGAAAGCACGGACTGCGGCACGAAAGGAACACGAATCGGTTTGCCGTTTAACGTCCAGTTTTCTTTTATCATATAAAATAAATCGCGCTTCATCTGCGGACGGGGATAAGCATTCCAATTCATTTCCAATTATCTCCTATTGATTAAATGTTACAAAATTGTTACGATTTATTTGTTCTTATAAGACAAATAAAAAATAAGGAGGACCTACTATGTGTTTTATGATTAATAGCTGTTCCGAGTTATTTAATGCACTTTGTAAATTCTTTAACATCGGTTGCTAATTATCTGCCCCGGCTTTACGCCGGGGTTTTATCATATTATATCTTCTTTAAGCGATTTTTTAAATCTAAAATCTTGCCCTCAATTTTTTGTATGATTTCGATAAAAGCCTCATCAGCCTTACCGCTGGGATCCTCTAACCCCCAGTCTTCCACGATTTCAGCATTGGTAACCGGACACCCCACATTACATCCCATCAGAATAACCACATCCGGCTTGGGAATCTCCGCTAAAAGTTTATTATATTGCGTCACTCGCATATCCACTCCGTGAAGATTTTGCATCAGGCGTACCGCGTCCGGATTGATATGATCTTTTAATTCCGTTCCCGCCGAATAACTTTCAAAAACATCCGAAGCATATTTTTTACCCAAAGCTTCTGCAATCTGACTGCGACAGGAATTGTGCACGCAGATAAAAGCGACTTTCGGCTTTCTGTCTATAGCATTTGCATCCGTTTTCTCTTGATTATTTATCATATCTTATTTCTCCGCTATTCCTTACTGCTTACAATCAATATTATACTCAATTTATTCCAAATCACTAATTAAACCAACCACATCTGAAGGATATTAAAGGCATACCCCACCGCAATAATTCCCACAACGCATATTGCAATAAAAATCATCAACAACTTCGTTTTGAGAACTTTCTTTAACATAATAATCGAAGGCAACGAAAGGGTTGTGACCGCCATCATAAAAGAAAGTACCACACCCAGCAACGCACCTTTTTCAAGCAAAGCCTGTGCGATAGGAATGCATCCGAATATATCCGCATACATGGGTGCACCGATGATAGTTGCAATGATAACACCGAAAGAATTTTCGGTTCCCAGCGTCTTCATAACCCAAGCCTCCGGAATCCAATTATGGATTATTGCCCCGATACCGACACCAATCAGTACATAAGGAAAAACTTTTTTCACCGTATAATAAACACG
>JAZNLG010000052.1:0-2726 GCA_045578965.1 Lachnospiraceae bacterium
CAATGTAAAAAGGACCTTGTTACAGGTCCTTTTTAGTATTTGAACATTATGCAATTTTATTCGTAAAATAAAAATCCCTTTATTCTAAGTGATATTACTCCTCTTTGGGCAGGATAAACGTATCGATTACCTTAACGATACCATCGTTATCGTTGGAATCCGTTACAAAATCCGCCGCCTCCTTAATGGCAGGCTGGGCATTCTCCATTGCCACACCAACGCCGGCATAGCGAATCATAGTCATATCGTTAAAACCGTCACCGCAACAGATACAGTTATCTTTGGTCAAACCTACGGTACACATCATACGGTCCAAAGATTTCGCCTTGTCGATGTCTTTGGGCATAATTTCAATAAAGAACGGCTCGGAACGATATATGCTTAAAATATCACGATACTGCTCCTGCAACTTTCCTACCAGTTCCTCTGCCTTCTCAGGCGGTGCCGTCATCAGGCATTTATTCACATCAAAAGTAACAAAATTCACAAAATTATCAACGGGGCGGATACCCATACCGTTAATACTTGCTTCCAGTTTGATGTACTCATCCATTCTTGTGCCGACAATAATATTGTTACCCAAATAAGTCACAAGTCCGCAATCATTCTGTGTCGCAAAGCGATGCAACCCAGGAATCACATAGGGCGGTAAGGTCTTTTGGAATACAATATTACCTGTTTTATATTCAAAAATGCATCCGCCGTTAAAAGCCAGCAAATAGCCGCCTCTTTTCCCGAATTCCAATTCTTCCGCATAACGCATCATTCCCGCGGTAGGTCTGCCGGAAGCAAGAATAACCTTATGTCCGCGCTCCATAACACGAATAATTCCCTCTTTGGTTTTCGGTGTGATTTCTTTCTCTGAATTTGTCAACGTTCCGTCAATATCCAACACCAGATACTTAATATCTTTTTGATCCATGGTAAATTTCCTTTTCTTCTGTTTTACGTTCCCTTTTACACCATAGATTTCAAATCCTTGCATAGTATACTCGAAAAGTTCCGGAATGGCAAGTTGATTTTATATCTTGTCTTATATCGTTGTCTCCAAAACTTCTGCTTCTTATATATTTTAATGACTTTCTTTTAACGGCGGGGCTGTTTTAAACGGTCGAAAAATTCCGAAACATAGTGGAAATAGGCTTCTGCCTCCTCATGGCCTCCGTCGCGGTGATGCAACTGGATCACAATATCCCTATGACACTCCGGCTCCGAAATAGGAAGCAGGCACATCCCCTTTTCCTGATAACGTTCCCAAGTATAGTGTGGCCAAAAACCAACGCCTAATCCGGCTACAATTAAGTTCTCCACCGCCGAAGTACTGTCACCCTCAAAAATAACATCCGGTTTAAAACCGGCCTGCATACAATATCTGTCGCAAATTGCACGCAGATTTTTGGCACCGGTTAAAGAAATAAATTTCTTATCTGCCAGTTCTTTTAAGGAAATATCGGTTCGCCCGGAGAAAGACGAATCCTCCGGAACTGCCATAAAAATACGTTCTGAAAAAATATAGAAGGTATCTTTGCTCCCATTAGGCTTCTCGAAAGATTCCTTGGTAAAAATAGTAATGTCCGCATCATCCGTTTCCGCATTCTGTACAATCTGAAAACGAAGTTCACTATGAGACTTCTGGAACCGGATAATGGTGTCTGTCACCAATCCCGAAGCCGCCTTCACATTAATTTTTAACAATTTCTTCCGTTCTCCTGCCAGAATCTGTAATTCCTCGGGAATTTCATTCAGTGCTTTTAACACAGGCTCTATCTTCCGTTCCAGATACTTCCCGTATTCTGTCAGCACGATATTACGCCCTCTGGGTTCGAATAATTTTACTTCCAATTCTTTCTCCAGACGATGAATGGTCTGTGTAAGTGCAGGCTGGGCAATATGCAACTGCTCTGCGGTTCTGGTTACATGCTGTGTCTGCGCCAATGCATAAAAATATTTTAACTGTAAAATTTCCATAGTATCCTCTTTCATAACTTTTGGATTATCATTCTTTATTGAATTATATATTATACATTTTGAATAATCAAGAGTATTATGAAACAGACGAAGAAGAAAAGGAGAGAAAAAGAATGAGCCCCTTATTGGAAACTTTTATGTTAGTATGTTTTGGACTCTCATGGCCCATCAATGTAATGAAAGCAATCAAAGCACGCAGTGCCAAAAGTATGAGCCTGCCTTTTATCCTGTTAATCATTTCAGGCTACATTGCAGGAATCAGCGCCAAACTGCTTTCACACCAGATTAACTATGTACTGGTTGTTTATTTTATCAATCTTGCAATTGTAACCGTAAACCTTGGTGTTTACTTCAGAAACAGACATTTGGATTCAGACAGGGAGGCAACTTCAAACCAGCGTTGCCATAGTCTTGCATAATATATCATTCCCCTTTTACCGAGGAAGGGCTTCCTCCTTCTGTCTGGCCCTTCCTTGCATTTATACTATTCACACAAAAATCCGCTTCTTAGATTTAAGAGGCGGATTTTTTCACTCAAATACCGGTTGTTAGTGATAAACTGCATTCCATTCTGCTGTTCATCCTTTTCTTTCATATAAAAGACTTATACCTCTATAATTTCATACTCCATCATTTCATAGGCAAGCCTGCTGCCCTCTTTGATTTCTGCAGGCAACAATGCTCTCGCTACACATTTTAAATCGTCAAGACTGTCCTCCTTTAAATAAGCATAATCCCCGTCCAGACGTTCCACTGTG
>JAZNLG010000053.1:0-2925 GCA_045578965.1 Lachnospiraceae bacterium
CTTGGCTCACAGAACGACATGGCTACGATCCGACTTGTGTATTGCAAAGATTATGCCAAGAAGATTTTAGAGGAGTTCAAAGCCCGTCCTAATGCAGACATGCTTTTGTTTAATGTGAAAGCCAGCGAAGGCAGGGAAACCTACCATACGGAACAGTTTGGAAGAGTGCGCTGGTATAATGCAGGCCGATACCCCACATACAGTTTTGCGGTGAAAAGGGAGAAAGTGCATAAGAATAATATTACCTTCTCTTTGTTGTTTGGCGGAGGGGCAAAGTACAGTAACGGAGAAGACAGTTTGTTTTTAAAACAATGTGCTGACAGAGGTATACGCATGTATGCCACGGATGTAGTAATCGGAAAAGAAGAACCCAGAGAATCCACATGGTTTCACGGATATACAGAGAAGTTTTTCTTTGACAGAGGTGTATTGTTTGCATTTCTTTACGGCAGAATGGCATGGATTTGGGCCTTGCGATTTGTTTTGACAAAGAAAGAAATGCTTCAGGGAGAAATCGGTCCGAAGCAGGCATATAAACTGATTCGAAACGGTATCCGGCAGGGGAAGAAAGAGAAAAAGAAACAATAAGGGAGGAGGAAAGATATGGCGGTTTATATAATTCTGGCAATTATGACCTGCGTTATGGCACTTATGGTAGAACAGCAGAATGCAGTCGCCGTATCAGAGAATTCCACCTATTGTTTGGCGAATGCCACAAGGCAGCAGGTCAAAAACAAATGCCTTATTGTTGTGATTTTTTTGGCATTGTTTGGCGTTTCGGCCTGCAGAATTGCTATCGGCCATGATTATTGGGAGTATACGGCAATTTTTAATCTGATTGAACAGGACAGATATGTGTCCACGGAGTTTGGATTTAACTGGCTTGTCAGAATCTGCCATGTGATTTTCGGGGCAGAAGGATACAGTTATATTCCTATTTTTGCCATCGTTGCTTTTTTTACAATTTGGTTTTTTATCAAAGCCTTATGTGACCAGGCGGAAAATTTCGGCTATTCGTTTTTTCTGTTTATGGCGTTCGGATATTACCTGTCCACATTTAATTCAATCCGATATTATCTGGTGCTGGCGGTGGCAGTATATTCCGTAAAGTTTCTTTTGAACCGGAAATATGTTCAGTTTGTGTTATGCATTTTGCTGGCGGCACCCTTCCATATGGCGGTGTTGTTTGTACTTCTGGCGTATCCGCTGGCTTTGATGAAATGGAATAAATGGAATGTTCCCATTGTGGGTGCTTTGGTGGCTTCACTTTTATTATTTCCGCAATTTTACCGGAAGTTGATATTTATTTTTTATCCGTTTTATGAAAATTCTATTTATGACACGGGAGAAACTTCCTTTACCAATATTGCAAGATGTATCGGCACTTTGGTGTTTGCTTTGATTTATTATAAAACAGCTCTGAAGGACAACCGGAAGAATATGTTATATTTTAATTTGAATGTAGAGGCTTTGATTGTATATGCCTGTTGTTCATTCATTCCGGTGGTATCCAGAATCGGATTTTTCCTGAATATTTATCAGATATTCCTGATTCCGTCGGTGCTTCGGAGTATTCCGAAGAAATGGCAACGTGTGTGCTTTACCGTGGCAATTGTAGTAGGAGGAATCGGCTATTTTGCGTTTTTCCTGTATTCCTGCAAAGATGACGGTACACGAATTGTGCCTTATATGAATTGGATTTTGAATTAAAGCATGTTTCGATAATGTTTCTTCGGAATGGAGTATAAAAATGGTTCGTTTTACGGTAATCACGGTAACTTATAATGCCGGTGACAAATTAAAAGAAACCGTAACCAATGTGTTGCGTCAGACATATGATAATTATGAGTTATTGATTAAAGACGGTTTGTCCGGGGACGGTTCTTTAGAGAATCTTCCGGTTTCCGACAAAATACGACTGGAATGTTGCAAAGACAGCGGAATCTACGATGCCATGAACCAGGCGGTAAAGATGGCAGAGGGTGAATATATTCTTTTTATGAATTGCGGTGATTTCTTTTATGATGAGAAAGTTTTGGAAAAATTGGCAAAAGCAATTCAGGAGAATCCCGGGCGCGGGATTTATTACGGCGATGCCTTTTTCCGATTGAGCAAAGAAGTGATCCATATGCCTAAGGAAATTATGGATTTTGTATGCTTTCGTCATATTCCCTGTCATCAGGCGTGTATATTTGCGAAGGAACTGTGGGATGAACAGGGATTTGATTTGAGTTATCGGATTCGCGCTGATTATGAGTTTTTCTTACGGCAATACTATCAGAATAACGTGAAACCGTTTTATACGGGAATTGTAGTTGCGGATTATGAAGGCGGCGGTTATTCGGAGAGTAAAGAGAATCGTAAAAGAGATAAGCAGGAGCATCGGCAGATTTGCGGAAAATATATGCCGAAGGGAAAATTGTTTTTGTATCGGTTTATTATGTTGATTACGTTGCAGCCTTTGCGCTTTTGGATTGCGCAACGCAGTCCGCTGGCCGGGGTATACGATCGTATCAAAACTAAGATATACGGAACCGGAAAATAAAGTCTTTGCAGAGAGGAGTTTCTGCCATGAGAGTTTTATGGGTATGTAACAGGTGTTTGCCGGTTGTGGCAGCACATTTGAATATGGATGCCGGGAATAAAGAAGGCTGGCTTGCAGGCTTGTCAGAACGTATTTTGGCTGAAAAGAATGAAGAACTTACGTTGGGAGTATGTTTCCCTGCCGGCAAGGATTTGGCGGACTGGAAGGGCGAATATGAGGTTACGGCCTATGGATTTTATGAAGATACGAATCGTCCCGAGGAATATAACGAGAAACTGGAAGTGCGCATGAAAGAAATCGTAAATGATTTCAAGCCGGATATGGTACATATCTTCGGAACGGAATTTCCGCATACGCTTGCAATGGTAAGGGCATTCAAT
>JAZNLG010000054.1:0-8187 GCA_045578965.1 Lachnospiraceae bacterium
CGTAATCGTAATGCTTTATCTGTTGGGCGCAGAGAAGAAGGCAAGAGAGAGCGATGAGCTCCGTCAGGCCAAATTGATAGCAGAACAGGCTAATCATGCAAAAAGTGATTTCCTGTCTAATATGTCCCATGAAATTCGTACTCCCATTAATGCAGTAATCGGTATGAATGAGATGATTTTGCGGGAGTGTGAGGATAAATCCATATTGGAATATGCGGGAAATATTGATATTGCCAGCCAGAATCTTTTATCCATTATCAATGATATTCTCGATTTCTCTAAAATTGAGTCCGGTAAAATGGAAATTGTAAATAACGAATATAAATTGGGTGAAGCATTGAATGATGTTGTTACCATGATAGAGTTAAAGGCGAAGCAAAAAGGACTTCAATTCGAAGCAGAGGTTGACAGTGATTTGCCGGATACTTTATACGGTGATGATGTAAGAATTAAGCAGGTTTTATTGAACCTATTAAATAATGCCGTAAAATATACACCCAGCGGAACTGTCAGACTGAAAGTGGCCGGAGAATTTGAGACGGATAAAGAAGTAAATGTTATTATGAAAGTTCAGGATACGGGTATCGGTATTCGTAAAGAAGATATAGAAGGTTTGTTTAAACATTTTCAGCGTTTGGATTTGAAGGCTAACAGAAATGTGGAAGGAACAGGCCTCGGTCTGGCAATTACCAACAATCTGGTTCATATGATGGGCGGGCAGATTGAAGTTGAGAGCACATACGGAGAAGGCTCGACGTTTATTGTTTCTCTAAAACAAAAAGTTTGCTCAGATGAGAAAATCGGTGATTTTGTAAAGAACTATCGCAAATCATCCGGTCGTTTAAGAAAATATCAAACCGGTTATACCGCACCTGAAGTAAAATTGCTTGTGGTGGACGATAATCAGATTAATTTACAGGTAGTAAAGAATCTGTTAAAAAAGACACTTATGCAAGTTGCAACCTGTACAAACGGCAAGGATGCATTAGAATTGATGTGTAAAAACCGCTATGATGTGATTCTTATGGACCATATGATGCCGGGGATGGACGGTATTGAAACGCTAAAGAAGTCCAAAGAAATTGATGGTAATCATAATACGGAAACACCAATTATTGCATTAACGGCAAATACTATTTCCGGGGCCAAGGAAATGTATATGCGGGAAGGTTTTACGGATTATCTCAGTAAACCGATTGTTGGTAAAATTTTGGAAGATAAAATAGCAAAATATATTTCGGCGGATAAACTTGTAGTGAATCAGGATGCGATTGCGGATGAAGTATATGAGACGGCGGTTGGAATTGAAATAAAAGAAGAGACCAATGATTCAAAGGATGAATCGAATAAAACAAACCTGCTGAATATTGATATGGGTATGAAATATTGTGCCGGAAGCAAGGAAATTTACTTTGAAGTTCTAAAGATGTTTTATCATCAATATACAGAGAAAACAGCTGATCTGGAGCGATTTTACGAGAGTAAGAATTGGAATGACTATACTGTTGCCATTCATTCTCTTAAAACCAATGCATTAAATGTCGGATGCGAATCTTTTGCGGAGAAATGTTTGCAACTGGAAAAGGCAGGAAAGAAGTTGCGCGAAAATGAAGATGCAGAAGAAAATCAGGATATTATAAATGAAAATCATCGAAAAACCATGCAATTTTATGATGAGGTAATTCGGGAAGTAAAAGATTACCTTGGCCAAGAAGGGGTGGAAGTTTAATGGAACAACATGATATTGCGTTGCAATTACAGAATGCAGATGAAACTGAACAAAACAAAAAAAGCCGTATTCTTGTAGTGGATGATGACGCTATGAATTTGTTCATTGCAAAGAGAATTCTGTCGAGTCAGTTTCAGGTGGATACCGTTTCGTCCGGAAAAGAAGCGTTTGTTTTTTTGGAGAATCAAGAAACGGATTTGATTCTGTTGGATATATGTATGCCTGAAATGGACGGTTTTACATTTATGAAACTAATTAAATTAAAACCGGATTTAAAAGATATCCCTATTATTTGCCTGACTGCGGATGATGAGCAGGAATCGGAAGTGAAGTGCTTTGAATTAGGGGCAGTGGATTTTATAACAAAGCCTTTTGTGGATGAAATTATGTTTCAAAGGACAAGTCGTACCTTGGAATTGGCATACTTGCAGAAAGAATTGCGGGCAGAAGTAGAGTATAAAACAAGGAAACTGGATAAGCGTAGTCAGCAGTTGAAACGTATGACGATACAGGCGATGCAAACTCTTGCGGGTACCATTGATGCAAAAGATAAATACACCAATGGACATTCTCTGCGAGTTGCGGAGTATTCTGCTATGATCGGAAGCAAAATGAATATGACACAGGAAGAACTTGATAATATTTATTATATCGGTCTTTTGCATGATATTGGTAAAATCGGTATTCCGGATGAAATTATCAATAAAACATCAAGACTTACGGATGAAGAATATGCCATCATTAAGACGCATCCGGTAATCGGTTCAGAGATTTTGGAAAAGATGTCGGAACTTCCGGATATTATGGTAGGAGCCAGATGGCACCATGAAAGATTTGACGGTAAGGGATATCCGGACGGTTTGGTCGGGGAGGACATTCCTCTTGTGGCAAGAATTATCGGAGTGGCGGATGCATATGATGCTATGAGTTCAACGCGAAGTTATAGAGGTGTGTTACCTCAGAATACAATTCGCGAAGAAATTCAAAAAGGTGCAGGAACACAGTTTGATCCGAAAATCGCCGCAATTATGTTACGAATTATGGAAGAAGATGCCGAGTACAAACTCAAGGAAAAGTAAAGGGTGCAAGAAATGATGAAAAGGATTTTAATTGTAGATGATGATGCGATAAATTGTATGCTGGCAAAACATGCGCTGACAGGAGATTATGATGCAGTTTCGGTTAATTCGGGTAAAGAAGCATTGGATTTTCTGGAAAGAGAGATTCCGGATATGATTTTAATGGATATTGAAATGCCGGAGATGGATGGTAAGACAGTAGTCAGAAAAATCAAGGCTTGTGAAAAATGGAGCAGAATTCCGGTAATCTTTTTGACCGCGGATTCCAGTCCCATTACGGAAGCAGACTGTCTGCAGTGCGGTGCAGATGATTTCATCACAAAACCTTTTGTGGTTGACGTTATGAAGAGCCGTGTTGCAAGAGTATTAGAAGCGCAAGACGTCCGTAAAGATTTGGAGCATGCATTAGATCAGGAAACAATCAAATCATATACGGATGCACTTACAGGCCTCAAAAACAGGGCGTATTTAGAAAAGGAATTAAAGCAATTGCTGGGAAACGGTCATGGCGGTACTTTGTTTATGACGGATCTTGATAATTTTAAGTCAATGAATGATACTTATGGCCATATGGTCGGAGATGTTGTTTTACAGAATTTTGCGGATACCTTAAAGGAATATTCGAAAGATGGAGATATTCTTTGTCGTTTGGGTGGTGATGAATTTGTTGCATTTTTTACGGATGTAACGGATATGCAAACTGCGTCGGCTAAGGCGGCAGGAGTAATTAAAACTTTTGCTGAGAAAATGGGCGCTATGGGATATGCAGGTATTGTATCCGTATCCATTGGTGCTAAAATTACAGAGAGCGGAGAAGCGTTTGAAACATTATACAGTGACGCAGATGATACTTTGTATTTTGTAAAAGAAAACGGAAAAAATTCATATCACTTCTGGAGTAAAGACTATGAAACATCCGATATTGAATTAAAAGCAATTGATACGGATGCAGAACTGGCAGATATTCATCGAATGATTTCAGAGGAACAAGAAGCGGATAAGGGTGCATTCCATATTGAATATGAAGATTTTAAGAAGTTATATGACTTTTCCATGCGCACGGTAGGACGTAGCAATCGAGATGTACAGACTCTTTTATTTACATTGAGTTCGGACGGAGTCGATACAGGGATTGCTATGGATGATATTATGGAGATTTTGAAACAGACAGTCATCTCTTCCTTGCGCTCGGTAGATACCGGGACAAAATACAGTTGCAGCCAGTATATTGTTCTTCTAATGGATACAGATGCGGAAAACGGAAGAACGGTAGCGCAGCGAGTCATTGATAAATTTTATCAAGATGAGAGTGTCAAATCTTCCGGCATAAAAGTAAACTATGATATACAACCGTTAAAAGCCAAATAAGAGAAAAAGATTTTGTTTTATACATAAAAATAAGCGGCAGCGCAGAATATAGTATTTTGCGTTGCCGTTTTTGTTGTTATATATAAAAGTTCAAATATGTAATAAAAAAAGAAACACGATTGCTCGCATTTCCTCTTTTATAAATTGAAAAAGTAACTGCCGGCGGTGGGACTTGAACCCACACGTGGTTGCCCACAACAGATTTTGAGTCTGCCTCGTCTGCCATTCCGACACACCGGCATAAGTTATCAACCGTTGTTTATACTACCATAAAATGAAGATTCTTGCAAGGAAAATTTGCATTTTTTGTAAAATATATTTTTTTGTCTTAAATTAAGCAAAAATATTAAAATATATTGGGAAAGTATTACAGTAATACAGGCGAATCTTTTTAAATTAATCTGCGGTTTTACTTTAAAAATAGTGTGGTTTGGTGTATTATAGATAATAGTGTATTATGTGTGTATTTTGGGGATATTTGATGAGGTAACTCTATGGAATGCAAAGAAGTTCAGAAAAATATTCATAGTTTCATAGATGGTAAGTTAGAAAGTAAGGAGTGCCTTGCTTTTATTGAGCATATCAGGAAATGTCCCGATTGTATGGAAGAATTATCGATAGAGTTTCTGGTTATTACCGGTCTGCAAAGGCTGGATGATGCGGAGGCGTTTGATTTGCAAAAGGAATTGACGGAGAAAATTAAAAGCAACGAAGAAAATGCCTTACAGCGTAAGAAAATGTCCAGAATCGGATTCTTATTTATTATTTTTCTCGCAGTGGTGGCCGGATACTATGTATCTATGCTGTTCTACTCATAATAAAGATTCGTATTAATTATAAATGTTATATCGGGAAATGCGTTTTCTGACAGATTTCTTTTGATAAAAGAGGTTATATCCATGAGTGAAAAGATTGTTTTAATAGATGGTCACAGTATTTTAAACAGAGCATTTTACGGGGTTCCCCTGCTGAGTAACAGCAGTGGGCTTCATACCAATGCCGTTTATGGTTTTTTAAATATTATGTTTAAAATTCTTGAGGAAGAGAAGCCGCAGTATTTGGCAGTTGCTTTTGACGTGAAGGCCAAAACCTTCCGTCACGAGATGTTTGCGGAATATAAGGGCACAAGAAAGCCTATGCCTGCGGAATTGCATGAGCAGGTGCCTGTAATCAAAGAAGTATTACAGACTATGGGAATTCTTATTATGGAACAGCCCGGGCTGGAAGCGGATGATATTTTAGGAACCATGGCAAAACGTGCCCAGAGTGCAGGGATGGAAGTTGCCTTGATTTCCGGTGACCGCGATTTGTTACAAATTGCAGATGAGCATATCAAAATCCGTATCCCGAAGACTAAGGGTGGCGGAAAAACCGAAGTGGAAGATTATTATCCGGCGGACGTGGTTGCCAAATATCAGGTGAACCCCAAGCAGTTTATCGAGTTAAAAGCATTGATGGGCGATACAGCCGATAATATTCCGGGCGTGCCTAAAGTCGGAGAGAAAACCGCTACGGATTTGATTGTGAATTTCGGCAGTGTGGCAGGGGTGTATGAGCATATTGAGGAAGTTACTAAGCCTGCCATTCGTAAGACGTTAGAAGAGAATAGAGATTTGGCGGAATTGAGTTTGAAACTTGCGACCATTGAAATCAATGCTGAGATTCCTTTTGATATTAAGGATGGTGTAATTGGTGATTTTTATAATGCCGATGCTTATGCCTTGTTCCAGAAACTGGAATTAAAATCTTTCTTAAACCGATTTGCAGCAGGTGTGGTAAAGCAGGACCGAAAGGTGGAGAAAATTACGCTATCCACTGTGAAAGCAGCAAAAGAAGAATTTGCCAAGGCCATAAAAGCAGATCACATAGGGCTTGTGCTTTTACCTGCGGAAGAGGGAGAAACGGTTGCCAATTTCGAGCAGTTATCTTTGTTTGCGCCACAAGCGGAAGAGAGTAAAATAATTGGTTTGGGATTCGCCTATGAAGCGGATAAAATCTTTTGGATTGCGAAGAACGAAGAAATCAGCGAGAGTTTTCTATTAGAGAATTTGCAGGCGCTTGCGGAAAACAAGAACGGCCCTGTGATTTCCATATATGACAGCAAAAACGCTTATCCTTTTATGGTATCTGAGAATTTACGTAAGAAGTCTTCCAAGGAGATTTCAGGACGATTCTTTGATATTTTAATCGGAGCGTATCTTTTATATCCGTTAAAGAGTGATTATACCGTAGAGGATATAGCATCGGAACATTTGGACCGGGTGATGCCGACATTCAAGCAGGAGTTTGCCAAGATGACGCCGGCGAAGGCCTACAACGAGAAGCAGGATGCTTTGGTGTCATATTATTGCGATATTGCAGGTGTGGCTTACGATGCCTATGATGTTTTAAAAGAAAAGTTACAGAATGCGCAGATGCTTGAACTCTTTGAGGAAACTGAAATGCCATTATCGTTAGTTTTGGGTGAAATGGAAGCGGAAGGCGTTATTGTAAAACCGGATGAGTTAAAAGCCTATGGTGATGAACTGCAGGAAAAGATAGAGGTTTTGGAAAAACGGATTCACGAAGCGGCAGGAGAAGATTTTAACATTAATTCGCCGAAACAGTTGGGTGAGATTTTATTTGATAAAATGGCTCTGCCCGGCGGTAAAAAGACCAAGACAGGCTATTCTACGGCGGCCGATGTTTTGGAAGGTTTGGCAAAGGAACACCCGATTGTGGCGGATGTGTTGGAATACAGAGGTCTTGCCAAATTAAAATCCACTTATGCAGACGGTTTGGCAGGAGAAATTGCGGAAGACGGCAGAATTCATACGACCTTCCATCAGACCATTACCGCAACCGGACGTATCAGTTCCACGGAGCCGAACTTACAGAATATCCCCATTCGAATGGAGATGGGACGCCTGATTCGTAAGGTTTTTGTTCCCAAGAGCGGTTGTGTCTTTATGGATGCGGACTATTCCCAGATTGAATTGCGTATTCTTGCGCATATGTCAGAAGATGAGCAGTTGATTGAAGCATATAAGTCGGCAGAAGATATTCACAGAATTACCGCATCTAAGGTATTTCACGTGCCTTTTGAAGAGGTTACGGCGTTACAGAGAAGAAATGCCAAGGCAGTAAACTTCGGTATTGTGTACGGCATCAGTTCCTTTGGTTTGAGCCAGGACTTAAGTATCAGCCCGAAGGAAGCGAAAGTATATATTGATGAGTATTTTAATACGTATCCCGGAATTAAGGCTTTTCTGGATAAGGCAGTGGCAGACGCCAAGAAGTTAGGTTATTCTACAACGATGTTTGGCCGAAGAAGACCGATTCCCGAACTTTCTTCATCGAATTTTATGCAAAGAAGTTTTGGCGAGCGTGTGGCGATGAATGCGCCCATTCAGGGAACGGCGGCAGATATTATGAAGATCGCAATGATTCGTGTGAGAGACCGTTTGGCAGAAGAGAATTGCAAGTCTAAAGTACTTCTGCAGGTGCACGATGAACTGCTTTTGGAAGTGGAGAAAGAAGAAGTATCCAAGGTAGAAGAAATTCTTCGCAGTGAAATGGAGAATGCAGCGCAGTTAGCGGTATCCTTGGATGTGGATTTGCATACGGGAGATAACTGGTATGAAACGAAATAAACCCTTTAGGGTGATTGGAATTACCGGTGGTGTCGGAGCCGGCAAATCGGTGGTTTTAAACTATTTAAAAGAGAAATATCCCTGCGAGATTTTGGTGGCGGATGATATCGGCAATGAGGTAAAAATGCCCGGCGGCAGATGCTATAAGGATTTTATCGAATTGGTAGGTGAAGATATTGTCTTGGAAGACGGCACCATTGACAGGGCTAAGGCGGCAGAGAAGATTTTTGCGGATGATGCCTTATTGGACGAAGTTAATGCCCTGATTCATCCGGCGGTAAAAGATGAGGTGCGAGAGCGTACCGCCAAGGCAAGGGAAGAAGGCAAGGTGGGCTTTGTTTTCATTGAGGCCGCACTTCTGATTGAAGCCGGATATTTA
>JAZNLG010000055.1:0-1569 GCA_045578965.1 Lachnospiraceae bacterium
GCAATTAAAATATCGATATCGTAAGGCTTCTCAATATAATCGTCCGCTCCGAGATTCAGGCCTTTTAATTTGTCATTCTTCTCCACCTTGGCGCTGGCGATTAAAATATGGGTATTGGACGTCTCTCTGATTTTGGAACAAATTGCAAAGCCATCCATACCGGGAAGCATGATATCCAGCACAATTAACTTGGCACCGTACTTTTCATACAACGCCAAGGCTTTTTCCCCTGTATCCGCAATACTTACCACATAATTTTCTTTTCTTAAGAAATCACAGAGTAAGGTACCGATTTCTTTATTGTCTTCTACGATTATAATATCTAACATAGCGTTTACCTACTTCACTTTTATCTGCTTTTATCATAAGAAAATCTATGAATGGTTGTCAATATAAAATCCTGTGTATCCGAACCAATCATAAAAGCCGTATTCGGATTATCCCCAATACGGCTCATTACGACTTTTATTACTGTTTCACTTCTTTTTTCATATTCTCTTTCGCTACGGAAAGCATTAACTTAATACGATTTTCCTGATTTACCTTGGTTGCGCCCGGGTCGTACTCAATATCCACGGCGTTTAACTTAGGCTCAATGCGTCGTATTTTATTCAACATACCTTTCACGGACACGTGACAGGGAAGACAACCAAAAGGCTGCACGCAGATTACGTTTTCGTATCCGTGTGCCACAAACTCCATCATCTCTGCTGCAATGTACCAGCCTTCGCCCATACTGTTTCCGGTATTAATAATACCTTCCGCACGTTTCTTTAACACTTCCACACGCTCCGGTGCCACGAAACAATCAAACTCTTCCATAATGCTAATCATCATATTTTCCATATGGAACATATATTTCATTGCAATTTCAAGAATCAGGCGTTTCATAGGCTTACCGCCGTAAAGGCGCAAGTCTTCCAATGCACCGTTGGTTTTATATATACCAAAGCCCAAAACACTGGGGAAATAAATTTCACAATCCTGGTCACGAAGGAACTGCTCCAAATCATTGTTCGCCGGCGCAGAATACTTAAGGTACAATTCTCCTACTACGGCAACTTTTACCTTGGGAATCTTCTTCACCTCAATGTCCGCAAACTCCTGAAGCATTGTGCGGATATTCTTCTTAATTTCCTTATGGCTGTAACCTTTGCCCTTGGTGTAACGCTCGCCAAAATAAGTGGTCCACTTCTGCATCATACGGTCCGCATCACCCTTATTTACTTCATAAGGACGCACCTGGTTCGCCGCAATCATCATCATATCGCCATACATCAATGCGGATAAAAGCATACGATAGCCGCGAATGGAAATATCAATACCGGAATTTAATTCCATACCCCAAATATTTGCAGAGATAAAAGGAATCTGCGGATAACCCGCGCGTTCCATTGATTTACGCATCAGATTGATATAGTTTGAATCCCTGCATCCACCGCCGGACTGTGTAATAACCATAGCGATTTTATCAGGGTCATATTTACCGCTTTCTACGGCGTTAATCATCTGACCGGTAACCAATACGCCGGGATAACACAAATCATTGTGTACGTATTTCAAGCCCTT
>JAZNLG010000056.1:0-15410 GCA_045578965.1 Lachnospiraceae bacterium
ATAAATATAAAATTTTGTAAAATGCGCAGAGGAAGCCAAAAGGGGGCGGAAAGGCAGTGGTATTTTAGAAGTAAACAAAAAACATTTGAGAAAGATTATGGACAAAGTACTTATAAAAAAGTAAAATAAGTGCGACGTAACAAAGGAGAATGTTTATGAAATATTTATTCCAGACCGGCATAATTTTTGCCGTAACCTTAATAGGAGAAATAATGGCGCACCTTATTCCGTTGCCCATTCCCGGCAGTATTTACGGATTGGTGCTTTTATTTGTGTTGCTTTTAACAAGTATTTTAAAGTTAAAACATGTGGAGGCTGCGGGAAGTTTCTTCCTGACCATACTTCCTTTTCTTTTTATATCCAATTGTGTCAGCCTGATGGATTCTTTTGTTCTTTTTGGTGATAAAATAGTTGCTATTGTGATTCTTACCATTGTTTCCACCCTGGTCGTGATGGTGGTAACCGGTGGCGTGGCGCAACTGTTTATCAACGGACGGAGCCGTAAGATGGTAAAAGAGACAGCGGAGAAGGGAGGAGAGACAAATGAATGAGTTTTTCTCGGAATCTTTGTTGTTCGGTTTTACGTTAAGTGTAGCTGCGTATGCAGCAGGCGTAGCTATCCAGCAGAAATTTAAAAAGGCTTTTTTAAGTCCTTTAATCATAGCAATGTTTCTGATTATTCTATTTTTAAAAGTTTTTCGAATAGATTATGAAACTTACGATTACGGGGCAAAATATATTACCTACTTTATTCAGCCGGCAACGGTTTGCCTGGCGATTCCCTTATATAAGCAGTTTGAGGTGCTGAAAAAGAATCCGATGACGGTTGTGGTATCCGTTTTGGCAGGTTGTATCGCCCACCTTATGATTATGTTGGGAAGTTTTTACTGGTTACAATTGGACGAGATGATTATCCGCTCCCTTTTATCCAAATCGGTCACACTGGCGTTTGCATTGCCCATTACCGAGGAGTTGGGCGGAATCGGAGCCATCACCATTGTAGGTCTGACCATCGCAGGAATTCTTGGTGCGGTTGTGGGACCGAGTCTTTTAAAATTATGTAAAATTACGGACCCGGTAGCCCAGGGATTGGGAATCGGTGCGGCCTCTCACGGTGTAGGATGCGGTCGTTTGGTGGAACTGGGAGAAGTGTATGCTGCCATGGGTACTGTAGCAGTTTCCGTTGCAGGGATTTTGACGGTTGTAATTGTAAATATTGCGGTAATGTGGATATAAAACGAATAAGAATGATTCCCAAAATACAGGGCATATATATTCAAATAATAGGTAAAAACATTTTTACGGTATGAAACTTTTAGAACGTAAACAGGTTCTAATCATTAGAGGAACACAAAGGAGGTGAATTCCTTGCAATCCTTTTCCGGAAAAGAGAAAACGAATGAAGCAGTGGTAGAGGCGGTTCTCCTTGAGAATTATGACCGCTATTACCGCCTTGCATACAGTTATGTCAAAAATGAGGCCGATGCCGCAGATATTGTACAAAACGGTGCGTATAAGGCCATCCGTGGCAGTAAATCCTTGCGTAATGCAGAGTTTGCAGGCACCTGGATTTATAGAATTATGTTGAATGAAATCTTCCGTTTCTGCAAAAAGAAGGGACCGCAGGTCATTTCCCTGGATGAAATGCCCGTGGAACAGGGTAGGGAAGACACCTATGAAGACATAGATTTGAAAGAAGCGTTGGATTCGCTGAATGCGGAAGATAAGGCAGTCATTGAATTACGTTTTTTTGAGGACAAGCAATTAAGTGAAATTGCGGAAATTCTCGGGGAGAATTTAAATACTGTCAAAAGCAGGCTTTACAGGGGACTTCGTAAGTTGAAATTGCAGTTGGCGGAGGAATAAATAAGGACTGTCCATGGGGAATCAGAGACAGACTGAAAATGAAAAAGAAAAGGGAATAACACGTACAACAGAAAGGCAAGGTGCTTAGTGAGTAAGAAAGGTATCGAAGAATTGAAAAAAGAATATGAAGAAATCCGTATGTCCGATGCGCAGGTGGATGCGTTCAGAAAATCCATTGAACGCGGCAAAAAGGACAATCGAAAGAAAAAAATGATACGGGTATGGAAGAGTGTGGGAACCGTTGCGGCGGCAGCACTGATTACTTTTATTATTTTGCCCAATACTTCCGCAGGTGTAGCACATGCCATGGGGCAAATTCCCTTCATTGGAAATGTGGTAAAAGTGGTTACTTTCCGTGATTATAATTATGACAGCGGTACGCAGATTGCCAATATTGAAGTGCCGGAACTGGAAACGGAAGAAATTGCGATGGGAGACAGTGAGATTGCCCCGGCTGAACTTACGGAAGAAAGCAGTGCGGTTTATGATGGTAATGAGAATGCAGCAGTTACCCTCAAACTGGAGGAGACTGTTGATGAAATGAATCGAGATATTGAACTTTTGACTTCACGGATTATTGCGGATTTCGAAGAAGAAATCAAGGAGGAGAACGCAGTCAAGGAAGTTCTGGTATCCCACGAAACGGTTGCAACACCTGAGCGGTATTTTACCTTGAAATTAAATCATTATGAAGCGTCGGCTGACGGTGCGGAAACAATATATTATTACACGATTGATTTGCAAACAGGAGAGCGTTTGCAATTAAAAGATTTATTTGTGCCAGATGCGGATTATATTGGTGTCATCAGTGAAGAAGTTATCCGTCAGATGCGGGATCGGATGGCTGCGGATTCCAATGTTGCATATTGGCTGGATGAGGAATTCGAGGAGTGGAATTTTAAGGAAATTACGGAAGATACACAATTTTATATCAATGAAAATAATAATGTTGTTATCAGTTTTAACGAAGGAGATGTTGCTCCTATGTATATGGGCGTGGTAACCTTTGAGATTCCGGCAGAGACATTGAGTGAGATTCGTAAATAAGCAAAACTGTATTTTACCGGTGGGGAGAATGCGGATTCGGCTATAAAATAAAAGCAGTTCAATTGCAGTGTAAAAGCGGAAATTGAACTGTTTTTATATTTTTATCCGGTCAAAATAGTGCTATAACCATATTGCGGCTCAAAAAGTTATAATTTTATTCAAAAAATTTTCTGAAATAAAAAGGAAATCGGAAATCGGTCACGAATATTTAAAGTAGAGACTATCGTTTACAATTTGACAGGAAGTTATTTGGGCGTGTTTTTTGACAAAAAGTAAGAACGCCGGATGATTTCGGAATGGAGTAAGACTATGACAATCCGCGAGAAACTGGAATTGTACGAGAAAGAATATTTGAGTCCTTATGCTATGTTGAGTATGAATTCCAAGGGGAGACTGCACCCGGAAGAACAGTGTGATATCAGGCCTGTTTTTCAACGTGACCGTGACAGAATCATACATAGCAAGGCTTTTAGACGTCTGAAAGATAAAACTCAGGTGTTTTTAACACCGGAAGGAGATCATTATAGAACAAGACTGACCCATACTTTGGAGGTTTCGCAGAATGCAAGAACCATTGCCAAGGCTTTAAGACTGAATGAAGATTTGGTAGAAGCTATAGCGTTGGGACACGATTTGGGACATACTCCCTTCGGACATTCCGGAGAGCGTGCGCTGGATATGGTTTGTCCCTATGGATTTAAGCATAACGAACAGAGTGTACGCACCGTGGACTTTTTGGAAAAGGATGGGCAGGGTATTAATCTTACCATGGAAGTAAGGGACGGAATTCTGAATCACCAGACATCTTCCATGCCTTCTACACTGGAGGGAAAGATTGTACGTTTTTCAGATAAAATTGCCTATTTCCATCATGATATGGATGATGCCATAAGAGGCGGTATTCTGACCGAAAAAGATATTCCGAAGGAAATCGGCGAAGTGCTGGGTTATACAACAGGAGAACGTCTGGACCGTTTTATCCATGATATTGTAACGGCAAGCACAGACCAAAATGATATTTTGATGTCACCGGAAGTGGCGGACGGAATGCAGAAACTGCGTCAGTTCATGTTTGAACGTGTGTATCAGAATCCGGATGCCAAAAGTGAAGAAAGCAAGGCAGAAATGCTTGTTACTACTCTTTATGAGTATTATTTGAAACATTTGGAACTTTTACCGAGGGAATTGCTTACCATGCATGAGAAGGGTACACCGAAAGAAATTATTGTATGTGACTATATTGCGGCAATGACGGACCGTTTTGCCATTGCGCAGTATGACGAAATTTTTATTCCGAAATCATGGCACGGTTAGGATGAGGGAATTACATGTATTTTTCAGAAGAAATTATTGCTGAAGTGCAGCAGAGGAACGATATTGTGGATGTTATTTCTCAATATGTTCATTTACAAAAAAAGGGTAGCAATTATACCTGTTGTTGTCCCTTTCATAACGAAAAGACGCCCTCTTTTTCGGTAAGTCAGTCAAAGCAGATGTATAAGTGCTTTGGTTGCGGTGAAGGCGGAAGTGTAATTACTTTTTTGCAAAAATATGAGAATATGACCTTCCCGGAAGCCATTAAGTTTCTGGCGGAACGGGCAGGTGTGGCTTTGCCCGAGGAAGTAAATTCCAAGGCAAACCGTGCAAGGGAGAATCGGCGTGCAAGGCTTTTGGAGGTCAACAAAGAAGCAGCAAGATATTATTACTTTTTATTGCGTGCCGACCAGGGTAAAATCGGTATGGACTATCTGGAACGTCGTAAACTGACGGAGGAAACCAGAAACCGGTTCGGTTTGGGGTATGCCAGTATGTCCGGAAATGATATTATCGCATATCTGAAAAGCAAAGGTTTTACAGATGAAGAAATCAGAGATTCGGGCCTGGCAAGTTTTACGGAGCAGAAAGGCTTGAGTTCCAAGTTCTGGAACCGAGTTATGTTTCCCATACAGGACAGTAATCACCGGGTAATCGGTTTCGGCGGTCGTGTAATGGGAGACGGAGAACCGAAATATTTAAACTCTCCCGAAACAGAGATTTTTGATAAAAGTCGCAATCTGTACGGATTGAATTTTGCAAGAACCTCCCGTAAAAAGAATTTTATTTTATGCGAGGGATATATGGATGTTATTGCCTTACACCAGGCGGGATTTACACAGGCCGTGGCGTCTTTGGGAACCGCTTTTACTTCGGGACAGGCGAATCTTTTAAGACGTTATACCCAGGATGTGTTACTGGCCTATGATAGTGACGGTGCGGGAACCAAGGCGGCGATTCGCGCCATTCAGATTCTGCGGGAAACAGGATTGTCATCCAAAGTAATCAATATGAAACCGTATAAAGACCCGGATGAATTTATCAAAAATCTGGGAACGGAAGAGTTTCAGAAACGTATGGACGAAGCGGAGAACAGTTTTCTGTTTCGGGTAAGGATGGCAGAGCAGAATTATGATATGACGGATGCCGACGGCAAAACCAGGTTTTTTGCAGAAGTGTCGGAAATGTTGTGCGAGTTCTCGGATGCCATTGAGCGTGAGAATTATATTACGGCGGTTGCCGGTCAATATAGTGTCAGCCGGGATGATTTACGTGAAAAAGTAGGTAAAAGTGCCATGCGGGGCGAGAATAAGGCATTGCAGAGACCACAGTCTGCCATGGCAGGTGAAAAGGCAAGGCTGGAAGAAGGGAAGCGCAAGCCCCAACAGTTGCTTTTGACATGGCTGGCGGAAGAACCGGAACTGTATGGTAAAATCAAGCAGTATATTACAGCGGAAGATTTTACGGATGATTTGTACAAGCCTATCGCTAAGCGGTTTCTGGATGATTTGGAAGCGGGAAATGCGAATCCGGCACTTTTAATCAGTTTGATTGAGGACCCGGAAGAACAGAGCAAAGTCAGCGCACTTTTTACCACCAGATTGGAAGGAATCGAAACCAAAGAAGAGCGTCAGAAAGCGTTTCATGATATTTTAATGAAGGTAAAAACCAACAGTTTTGAATATTACAATGCGCAGTCCCAAACGGATATTGCAGCTATGAGCAAAATGATTGCAGGCAGAAAAGCCTTGCAGGAATTGGCAAAAACGCATATTTTTCTGGATTAAGACCAAAATATAGATAAAACGGAAGGATGGAACAAAATGGACGAAAGTACAAAGCAAAAATTTGAAGAGAAGTTAAAAGAACTTCTCGAAATGGCAAAAGCCAAAAAGAATGTGTTGGAAGACGTAGAAGTAAAAGCACATTTTGCGGGCTTGAACCTTGAAGAAGAGCATATGGATAAAGTCTATGAAATGCTTGACAAAAACAATGTGGATTTGCTGATTCATATTAACGATGAGGAAGAAGAACCGGTTGACGAAGAACTGCTTATGGCAGATGCGGAAGAACTGGACGTGGATGTTGATCTTGAGAATCTTGATCTTTCCATACCGGAAGGTGTGGGAATTGAAGATCCCGTTAAAATGTATCTGCGCGAAATCGGTAAAGTTCCCCTGTTAAGTGCCGAAGACGAAATTGAACTTGCCAAAAAGATGGAAGAAGGCGACGAAGAAGCTAAGAAAAAACTGGCAGAAGCGAACTTGCGTCTTGTAGTTTCCATTGCAAAAAGATATGTAGGCCGCGGACTTTTATTCCTTGACCTGATTCAGGAAGGTAATTTAGGTCTGATTAAGGCTGTAGAAAAATTTGATTATCGTAAAGGTTATAAATTCTCAACCTATGCAACCTGGTGGATTCGTCAGGCGATTACCCGTGCCATTGCGGATCAGGCAAGAACCATTCGTATCCCTGTTCATATGGTTGAAACCATTAACAAACTGATTCGTGTCAGCAGACAGTTATTGCAGGAGTTAGGTCGTGAACCGACCCCTGAAGAGATTGCTGCTGAGTTAAAAATGCCGGAAGAACGTGTACGCGAAATTCTCAAAATTTCCCAGGAGCCTGTTTCTTTGGAAACACCCATCGGTGAAGAGGAAGACAGCCATTTGGGCGATTTTATTCAGGATGATAACGTACCCGTGCCTGCGGATGCGGCTGCTTTTACACTTTTAAAAGAGCAGTTGGGCGAAGTATTATCTACTTTAACGGAAAGAGAGCAGAAGGTATTGCGCTTGCGCTTTGGTTTAGATGACGGTCGTGCACGTACACTGGAAGAAGTTGGTAAGGAATTTAACGTTACCAGAGAGCGTATCCGTCAGATTGAAGCTAAGGCTTTGAGAAAACTTCGTCATCCCAGTCGTAGCAGAAAACTTAGAGATTACTTGGATTAAGAAAGGTTTGCCGGGCATGGATTTGGGTAAAAGACTTGCGAAGGTTGCATCCTTGATTGAGCCGGCAGATACTATGGCCGATGTGGGGTGTGATCACGGATATTTGTCCATTTATCTGGTGGAGCAGAAGCGGTGTCGGCGTGTGATTGCCATGGATGTAAACAAGGGACCTTTGCAAAAAGCCCGTGAGAATATTCAAAAGTACGGATATGGCGACTACATAGAAACCAGGTTATCAGATGGTTTAAATAAGTTACGGATGAATGAGGCAGAAGGTTATGTTTGTGCCGGTATGGGCGGACCGCTGGCCTTGGAGATTCTCTGGAATGACAGGGATAAAATCAAGGATATGAAACAGATTGTTTTACAACCTCAGTCGGAGTTGTGGATGGTTCGCCGTATCCTAAAACAGTGGGGATTTGAAATTGAAAAAGAGGATATCGAGTACGAGGACGGCAAGTATTATTTTATGATGCGAATCCGTCCTACCGAGAACCTTAATATGGAGAATTTCCCGCAGAATGAAAGTTTGTTCGGATGCAATTATGCAATGGCAGAAGAAACGGAAAATGCCTCGGAATATCCGGAGTGGATGTCAATGGATCCTATTGGTTTTGAAATGATATCCGAAGAGGAAATACAAAGTCTTGCTTACGAATTGTTTGCAAGGGAGTTACTGGAAACTAAGAATCCGCTTTTATATGAGTATATACGCAAGGAAGAGAGGCGGCTTTTAGAAATATATGCATCCCTGTCTAAACAGGAAGATTCTCCGAAATGCAGGGAAAGGATGGCAACCGTAGAGAAGGAGATTGTCATTCATCAGTGGGCACTTAGTCAGTATGAAACGGAATAGTTCAGATTGGAGAGCGTATGAAGTGTAAGAACCTGATTGCAAAACTGGAAGAACTGTCACCTGCCATATATGCCATGGAATGGGATAATTCGGGGCTTTTGGTTGGAGATGAAGAACAGGAAGTAAGCAAAATACTTTTATCCGTGGATGTTACGGATGAGGTAATTGACGAGGCAATCCGACAGGGGGCAGATCTGATACTTGCCCATCATCCGTTGATTTTCTCTAAAATCAATCGCGTGGTTGCTACGAATTTTCTCGGAAAACGAATTATGAAATTGATTGAAAATCATATCTGCTGTTATTGTATGCATACGAATTTTGATGTTATGGGAATGGCGGATGCGGCAGCAGATGAGTTAGGTCTGATACAAAGCGAGGTTCTGATGGTGACCTATGAGGATGATATATCCAAAGAGGGTATCGGACGCTACGGATTTTTAAAAGATATTTGCTCTTTGCAGGAATTGGCGGAGCAGGTGAAACATATTTTTGATTTAGAGCATGTAACTGTTTACGGAGATGTTACCGCTGAGGTTGCCAAAACGGCGATTTCCACAGGCTCCGGCAGAAGTATGATTCCATATGCTTTGCAGAAAGACTGTGATGTGATTATTACCGGTGATATCGATTATCACACGGCTTTAGACAGCGTTGCCCAGGGGTTATGCATCATTGATGCAGGGCATTTTGGTCTGGAGAAACTTTTTATCACATATCTGCAGGAATACCTGAAAAGAGAAGTACCGGAACTTGCAACGGTGAAATCCAAGCAGGGAGAAATCGGTATGGTGTTATAAAATAATAAGGGGGTAGGGGTTATGTTACAATTTATTATTAACGGTCAGAAGAAAGAATACGAAGACGGAATTACTTTTGAAGATGTTGCTAAGGAATATCAGAAAGATTATAAAAGTACTATTGCTGCAGTGATTCTCAATGGTAAAATTTGCGAATTGATGAAGAAGCCGGTTCGAAACGGAGAACTTACTTTCTGTGATTTAAGTACTTCCATTGGTCATCTTACATATGTAAGAACCGCGACTTTACTTTTTGTAAAAGCAGCGCATGATGTCATCGGAGATAAAAATATTGATAAAATCAAAGTGGAGTGTGCTTTGGGTTCCGGTTATTATTTTACCGCAAAAGGTGATTTTGTAGTGACGCGTGAACTGGCTGAAAAAATCAAGGCACGTATGCAGGAAATGGTGGATGCCAAGACTCCTGTGCAGAAACATTCCATGGCAGTGGATGATGCGGTGGCAATTTTTGCGAAGCAGGGTATGAAGGATAAACAACGTCTTTGTAAATTCCGCAGAAGTTCTTTGATTAATGTTTATGATGTGGAAGGATATTATGATTATTTTTACGGCTATATGCTTCCAAACATGGGCTACGTTAATTTGTTTGATGTGATTGCATATAACAACGGTTTTGTTTTAAATCTTCCCAGAAAGAGTGCTCCCGGTGAATTAAAAGAATTTGTTCCTTTGGAGAAATTATTTGCCACGGTAATGGAGGCTACGGATTGGAGCGAGAAACTGGAGATTGATACGGTAGGTGAGTTGAACGAACGTATCTGTAATGGCGGCTTAAATGAAATGATTCTGGTGCAGGAAGCGTTACAGGAGCGTAAAATTGCAGAAATTGCCCATGATATCGTAAGCCGTGACGGCGTAAAATTCGTTATGATTGCAGGGCCTTCTTCATCCGGAAAGACCAGTTTTTCACACAGATTGTCCGTACAGTTAAAAACTCACGGTTTGAGACCACATCCCATTGCGGTGGATGATTATTTTGTAAATCGTGAAGATACCCCGTTGGATGAAAAGGGTGATTACAATTTTGAGTGTCTGGAAGCCATTGACATTAAACTTTTTAACAGGGATATGCAAAATCTCCTGGCGGGTAAAACCGTTGAGATTCCCACCTTTAATTTTAAGACCGGACACAGAGAATATAAGGGTAATTTCAAAACTTTAGGACCGGATGATGTATTGGTAATTGAAGGCATTCATGCCTTGAATGATAAAATGTCCGAAAGCCTTCCGGTAGAAAGTAAGTATAAGATTTATATCAGCGCATTGACAACCTTGAATATTGATGAGCATAATCGTATTCCGACCACTGACGGAAGGCTGCTTCGTCGTATGGTAAGAGATGCAAGAACCCGTGGTGCATCTGCTACGAGAACCATTCAGATGTGGCCTTCGGTGCGTCGAGGTGAAGAGGAGAATATTTTCCCCTTCCAGGAAAGTGCGGATGCAATGTTTAACTCAGCGCTGATTTATGAACTTGCGGTGATTAAACCTTTGGCAGAACCGCTTTTATACAGTGTAAAACCTACGGATCCCGAGTATCATGAGGCGAAGAGATTATTGAAGTTCTTAGAGTACTTCCTGACGGTGGATACCGTGAATTTGCCGAACAATTCCATTGCAAGGGAATTTGTTGGCGGAAGTTGCTTTAATGTTTAAAGTAAGTTTAAAATCGAGTGGGATAAATGATCGCGCCTGTCTGTCCGCAAGGTGACAGGTGAGGAAAGTCCGGGCTTCACAGGGCAGGATGCCGGATAACGTCCGGTGGAGGTGACTCCAAGGATAGTGCAACAGAAATAAACCGCCGTGCAAACGGTAAGGGTGGAAAGGCAGTGTAAGAGACTACCGTCCGGGTGGTAACATCCGGGGCTATGTAAACCCCATCCGAAGCAAGACCAAATAGAGAACCATAGACTTGCCCGGTCTGTTCTCAGGTAGGTCGCTTGAGATTAGCGGTAACGTTAATACCAGATAGATGATCATTCACGACAGAACCCGGCTTACAGTCCCACTCGTTTTTATATAAACAATTTATAGGATGACAGATTGTGCTGTCAAAAGGTTTGTGTATTGGGTTCAAAGGGGAGGAGGTAGCGTATGGGACGCGTATCGGTAAAAGAAAATAAAAGTCTGTATCAGACGCGTAGAGAAGAGTTAGGATTATCCAGGGAAAAAGCCGGTGAATTATTAAAATCCATTCCGCCCGAGCGTATTGAAAAGATTGAGAATCAGAAGTCTTTTCCGCATCCGGAAGAAGTGTTGGTCATGGCTGAGGCTTATAAAATGCCGAATCTTTGCAATTATTATTGTTCTAACGACTGTCCTATCGGTAAACAGTATGTACCGGAAATTGAAATGAAAGATTTGTCACAGATTGTGCTTGAAATGCTGGCATCTTTGAATGCAATGCGTAGCAAACAGGAACGTTTGATTGAAATTACCGTGGACGGAATTGTGGATGGAGAAGAAATTAAAGATTTTGTACATATTCAGCAAGAACTTGAGAAAATATCCATCACCGTGGAAACGTTGCAATTATGGGTAGAACAGATGCTTGTAGACGGAAAGATTAATGAAGAGGCTTACCTTACATACAAAAACAGTTTAAAGGGCAATTAGTGGCCCTTTTTTCATTGTGGCGGAGGGCTGTCGTTTATTCTTTATCTTGTATTAAAAAACAGGGTTTGGTATAATGCACCTATGAAAGAGAAGAAGATATATTTGGATTTGTTAAGAATACTTGCCATATTGATGGTGTTTCATCTGCACTTTACGGTTGCCGCAGAACAGCCGTATGGTGTATTTTTTGGTTTCGCAAACGGTAACTGGGGAAATGTGGGAACCAGTCTTTTTTTCCTGATTTCGGGGAATTGCCTGGCACGTAATTATGGAGAAAAACTAAATATTGGACAATTTTATAAAAAGCGCTGGCTTGCAATTTATCCTATGTTTTATGTGTGTTATCTGTTGGTTTTGTTCGGACATACCGTGATTTTACGTAATCATATATGGGAAGGTGTAGAACCGTGGAGAGTCATTTTTACTGTTCTCGGTATTGATAAATATTTGGAATTTATGGATATCCGTTCCGGGGCGTTGGTTGGTGAGTGGTATACGGCAGTCATTGTAGGCGTGTATCTTTTGTTCCCGCTTCTGCAGTTTTTGTACCGTAAAAGTAAAATGGCAGGGACTGCCATTGTCCTGATTTTATATGTGTTAAATATTATTTTTAACCGGGGAAGCGTACCAAACGATGCTCATCTGATTACGGGCATTTGTATGTTTTGGTTTGGTATGCTAAGTTTCTGTTTTGAGAAGAAATTAGAGAAGATGCCTTGGTATGCCCTAAGCGGCGTGTTTGCGGTTTCATTGATTCTGTTGCTTCTGCCTTTGCCGGGACCGGATTTGATTTATAAGAATCTTCTGGCAGTAGGAATCTTTTTGTTATTTATGGGCACCGGACATTTTTTCAAAAAAGACAATGCGGTGCTACGCTTCTTATGCAAGATTGAATACGCGGTATACTTGTGTCATCATACGGTGATATTGGTGTTATTGTCATTTTACAATAAAATATTCGGTGGCGTGGAAAAGATATCGTATTATTTGGTTTGTCTGGTGATAACCATAGTTTTTGCAACAATGATTACCTATCTTACAAAATGGATTGTTTCGCTCATTGCCCGAATTGGGAAGCGTAATAAAGGCATATCAGAACAATAGATAAAACATCATACAAACAGTCAAAAGGACACTTTTACGGAAGGTGTTCTTTTATTTTGCTTATTTAGTGGAAATAGAAAGGTTTATTTTGCTAAAACATTAATTTTTATATGATTCAAGAAGCGATACAATAAAAGCGTAAAAGGAAGTGTTATATATGAGGCTGAGGCAGAATCAAAGGTGGCGACCGGAGAGGATGTGAGGTCATCCTGTAAGAAAGGAGGATATATAACATGAAAGTCAAAAAGACTTTCGAAACGAAGCGGGGCTGCCCCTCGGGGCAGTCAATCGCGGTTTTTGGGGTCGTTCTAATGTATAGGAGGAAATATGAAAAACAGTAAAGGATTTTCGCTTGTTGAACTTATTATTGTAATTGCTATTATGGCGATTATGGTAGGGCTTATGGCACCGCAGTTGATTAAATATATTGAGAAGACAAATGTATCTTCGGATATTCAGTTGTGCGACACCATTCATTCAGCAATTACGGTGGCAATGACCGACCCGGATGTTTTTATGTCGGGAGATCAATATGCGATGAATCAGATTAATTCCATTCAGAATCCGGACGAAGCGATTCGATTGGGTGGCGGTTTTGCGGACTCTGCCTTGACGGAAGCAGTAAACGAAGCGGTAGGCTTTGATGTATTCAGTAGCGGAGATGCGGAATTGCAGCAACATTTAAAATCAACACCGGCTAACACGGACGGTGCCTTATATGTACAGGGAACCGGTGGCGGCGGATTTGTAATCTGGATCAGTAACAGTGATGTCACAGGTAGAAGAGTTACCGGAAACCGAGTGATTTCAAAGGATGATATTACAAACGACAACGTAATTTATATAGAGTAATTTTTAAGGATTGCGTTCTTCTTTTTTAAGACATAGTATAGATTGACATTTCTAAAAAACTATCACGTAGGGGTGGTAGTTTTTTATTGCATAAAATGTATAAAAAATATGTTCCGCAGCGAGAAAAAATGTTATAATAAAAGTGTAACAAGGTGGCGTTCTTACGAGGTGGCGCTTATGGATAATACAAGATTGATTAATATCTACATCAAAATCCATAACAAAAAGAATATAACCATGGATGATTTGCGCTATCTTGCTAAGTATGACCCGGAATGTTTTCGTAAAACCTGCGCAAATGTGGTTTATAATATTCCGGAGACCAAGGCGGTAATGGACGGAATGGTGCAATCTCCGGAGGAAGTGTTGTCCGGTGATATGAGTTTGGAACCGGTAAACGAAGAGGCAGGAGAATTTGATGTGCTTGCGGTTCTTGAGAATCTAAAGCAAATGGATACAAGCGAAGCCTTTTATAAGGATGTGGATGCCAAACGCGTAAGAAATTTACTGGGAAATTTATTTATGGAGTTGTTGTTTCCGCATAACGACAAGGAAACGTTCATTTATGAAGATGTCAGTGAGGACGATCCCAGCTTTGATATGAAGGCATAAAAATTATAAATGAGAGACAGTCCCTATGTTGATGATGAATCGACATAGGGTTTTTCTTTTGCATAAAAGTTTAAACTTATAAGGATTTTAGAATTACTCTTTTTCATTTGCGGTCTACGTGATATAATAAATTGCTGTGAAAAAAGGAGACTATGTAATGAACATTTTAGATAAATTAAACGAACAACAAAGAATCGGTGTTACCACAACGGAAGGTCCCGTATTGTTATTGGCAGGTGCCGGTTCCGGTAAAACGAGAGTACTTACGAATCGTATAGCGTATCTTTTGGAACAGGGGGTAAATCCCTGGAACATTCTTGCCATTGCTTTTACCAATAAGGCAGCCGGAGAGATGCGAGAGCGTGTGGATGATATGATTGGTTTTGGTTCGGAGAGTATATGGATTGCCACCTTCCACTCCACCTGTGTCCGTATTTTAAGACGTCATATTGATAAATTGGGCTATGATACCAATTTCACCATTTATGATACGGATGACCAGAAGAGTACGATTAAGGCAATTTGTAAGAGAGACAATATTGATACCAAACAGATCAAAGAACGTACAATTCTCGGGGTTATTTCATCTTGTAAAAATGAAATGATTTCTGCGGAAGAATATGAGAAGACTGCCATGGGCAATTGGATGAATCAGAGAATTGCCCATGTATATAAAGAGTATCAGAAGACTTTAAAAAAGAACAATGCCTTGGATTTTGATGACTTATTGTTAAAAACCGTGGATTTATTCCGATACTGCCCGGATGTGCTGGAAAACTATCAGAACCGATTTCTGTATATCATGGTGGATGAGTATCAGGATACCAATACGGTACAGTTTGAGATGATTCGCCTTCTTGCGCAGAAGAACCGTAACCTCTGTGTAGTAGGTGATGATGACCAGTCTATTTATAAATTCCGTGGTGCCAATATTCGCAATATTCTGGATTTTGAGTTTCATTATCCGGAGGCAACTGTAATTAAATTGGAGCAGAATTACCGTTCTACCAAGAACATTCTGGATGCGGCAAACGGTGTCATCAGCCATAACAAAGGTCGTAAGATCAAAGCGCTTTGGTCGGAGCGGGGAGAAGGCAAAAAGATTCGTTTCCGTCAGTTTGATAATGCCTATGAGGAGGCGCAATATATCTGTGATGATATCCGACACAAAGTACGTATGAAGGATGTGAATTACAAGGATTGTGCGGTACTGTATCGTACCAATGCCCAGTCACGTGCCATTGAAGAACAGTTTGTAAGAGATAATATTGCGTATCGTCTGGTAGGAGGAACCAACTTTTACGGACGTAAGGAAATTAAGGATGTACTTGCCTATTTGAAGACCGTGGAGAGCGGTCGGGATGATTT
>JAZNLG010000057.1:0-2164 GCA_045578965.1 Lachnospiraceae bacterium
TGGAAACAATAACCAAAAACAATATTGAAAAATAACAAATTTGCATAAAAAACTTGTAAGTTTATGTGGATTTTACTGTGAAAATGTATTAAAATGGTGATTAGAATTTGGGGAAAACAGCGAAAGAAGTTTCGCAGGTTATATGGGAGGTTACTTTTATGATATCGAATCAGATTTTGCAAAGCACAATCGATGGAATTAAGGGGATTAGCAGAGTGGATTTGACTGTTGCGGACGTGGACGGCAAGGTAATGGCAACCACGCAACTTTCTGCGTCGAATTTGACGGTGGCGATTGCTGAATTTGCCAAATCACCGGCGGACAGCCAGGAAATTCAGGGCAGTCAGTTTTTTAAGATTTATGATGAACAGCAGTTGGAGTATGTGCTGATTTCTGCAGGTGCGGGAGAGAATTCCTATACTGTGGGTAAAATGGCGGCGTTCCAGATTCAGACCCTGCTGGTTGCGTACAAAGAACGCTTTGACAAGGATAATTTCATTAAGAATCTGTTGTTGGATAATTTATTGTTGGTGGATATTTACGGTCGTGCCAAAAGATTACATATTCAGACGGATGCGAAGCGCGTGGTTATGATTGTGGAAAGTGAAAGCGGCAGGGACAACAATGCCCTTGAACTGGTGAAGAGCGTGCTTGGTAACAGCAGCAAGGAATTTGTTACTGCCGTGGATGAGAATAACGTGGTTGTGGTAAAAGACCTGACCGATGAACAGAGCAACAAAGAAATTGATAAAACTGCCAAAGGTATCGTAGCATTCCTGCAGAAGGAAGGATTAAAAGACGTACATATTGCATACGGAACCAGCGTGCATGAAATCAAGGACGTAAGCCGTTCCTATAAGGAAGCCAAGATGGCGTTGGATGTAGGTAAGATTTTCTTTAATGAGAGAAGTGTTATTGCTTACAGTGAACTTGGCATCGGCCGCTTGATTTATCAGTTGCCCATTCCTTTATGCAAGATGTTCATCAAGGAAATTTTTGACGGCAAGAGCCCGGATGATTTTGACGAGGAAACATTGGTTACCATTCACAAGTTCTTTGAGAACAGCCTGAATGTATCCGAGACTTCCAGACAGTTGTTTATCCACAGAAATACGTTAGTATATCGTCTGGATAAATTGCAGAAGAGTACCGGACTTGATTTGCGTGTATTTGAAGATGCCATCACGTTTAAAATTGCATTGATGGTTGTAAAGTACATGAAGTACATGGAAAGTTTTGAGTATTAAGAGCGGGTTTGTAAAACAGTATTTGTAACAAAGCCGCAGTATTAGCAGAGGAGATAGAAATGGCAAACGACACAAAGAAGAAACGTAGAGGCAAAGCGAATTCCGAAACGGAAAAATACGCAATTTGTCTTGAAGACATCAATAAGTCATACGAAGATGGAGTGCCTGCCTTAACGGATATTAATTTAAAAATTGCACCCGGTGAGTTTGTATTTATTGCCGGTGAAACCGGTTCCGGTAAGTCTACGCTGATTAAGTTGCTTTTGAGAGAAATTAAAGCAGACAGCGGTAAAATCAACGTGTGCGGTTACGATTTGATGCGGTTAAAAAGAAGGGATGTTCCTAAATTCCGCAGAAAATTAGGCGTAGTGTTCCAGAACTTCCGCCTTTTAAAAGATCGTAACGTGTATGATAATGTTGCATTCGCCCAGAGAATTATTCAGAAGTCTGAACGTGAAATTCGCAAAAATGTACCCAGCATTTTATCGGCAGTTGGTCTTGCGGGCAAATATAAGGCCAAACCCAAGCAGTTATCCGGTGGTGAGCAGCAGCGTGTGGCATTGGCACGAGCACTGGTAAATAAGCCTTCGGTATTACTTGCGGATGAGCCTACCGGTAACTTGGACCCTAAAAATACTACTGAAATTATGCATCTTTTAGAAAAGATTAACGAAAACGGAACTACGGTAGTTGTAGTAACCCATAACCGTGAAGTCGTAAATCTGATGCAGAGACGAGTGGTTACCTTGCGAAAAGGTGTGATTGTGAGCGACGAGGAAAAGGGTGGATATATTGATGAAGATTAGTACATTTTTTTATACGTTGAGACAAGGCATTATTAATGTATTCCGAAATAAATGGTTTACGCTGGCGTCCCTGGCTACCATCAGTGCCTGTCTGTTTATTTTTGGTATTGC
>JAZNLG010000058.1:0-1705 GCA_045578965.1 Lachnospiraceae bacterium
GACTTATGTATAATATCAAGATAATTCTTCGTCATAAAAGTTTCCATCATTTTGGGATACGGCACCAGCGGTGCTCCGTCCATAATTAGATTGCGCACTTTCAGACGCTGATTCTTCCAAACCACGTGAGCAATGGCACCGCCCATGGAAAAACCGCACAAAACATCTACCTGATTGATGCCTTTTTGAAAGAAAAACTCCTCAATTCCCTTCGCCTCTGCTTCCAAAGACTTAAACTCCGTAGGCTGATCCTGGGTATGACCATCCAATTCCACGGCATATATATGATAATCAACCCGGAAATATTCGATTTGTTCCATCATACTGTCCCAAGGCTGAATCACACCATGAATCAAAACCATAATCGGGTTATTTTCATCTCCAAATTCGTAAAAATCCATCTGTTTCTCCTTTGTTATGCATTCCATCTCCAACTACATATTAAATCAATACATATTTTGAGTACCTTACTTTGCCTAATACATTCTATTTCTCAAATTCATACATACGATACAATGACTTCGAGAACTTGCCTGCAAACAATCTTTTAAAAATATACTTTTCCAAACCTTTTAATTCATTGATTTTTTCTTCCGGTGTCATATTATACTCTTTGATGAATTTAAAAGCATCTGATTCCTGACTCATCCCACGGACATTCTCCGATAATTTCGTAGGTTCATCCATACCGTAAACCAAAGTTACGCCTACATCATTAATCGGATTCTTATACTTAGATACCTTAGCAGCCTTGGTCGTATAACAATCCATCAGAATATGAACGCTTGTAAAATGACTGTTTAAATCCGCCATTAACTTCTCCAGTTCGTCCGGTTTTAGATACATGCTGATACCTTCCATAATCACGATTGCCTCTGTTTCGGATATTTCAGACAAATAAGCGGTATTCCTTGCATCGGAAGCAATCATATGATAGGTATCCGTCTCTTCGTAATATTTCTTACGCTCTTTTATCACATCTTCGAAGTCAATATCATACCATTTCCTTTTTGCTATCGCACTCTCTGATACATCACCATTGTTCCCTTCCTGTTGATTAACACTATTGGCGCAATATGCCCCTCCCACTCTATGAATTCTGCTATCCATACCGCAACCGATGTGCAAAACCGTCGCATCCGGATATTTTCGCATCATTGTACGAAGCCACTCGTCAAATACCCAGGCACGCATGCCCATGTAATATGCAAGCCACTTAGACTTGGATTTCCCTTTTAAAGGGAAACTTTCCTGCGCCCAAATATACTCCGCTGTAGGATCTTTTAGGATTATGTTCTTTTTACTGACTTTCGCCTTGCCGTACAAGGGAATGTATAAGGTTTTATTTACGCCGTCCATATTTTTACCTCGCATATGTTACTTCAACCTCTGTTACTAATATAACGCTACAATTATATTAATCATCTAATATATTAATCATCTAACTTAAAACAATGACAAAATCCCTGCCAAAACTGCCGCAATAACAGGATAGCCAACTAAGGTTCCAATCCATTTGTGAATCATAGTTTTCTTAGGAATATAAGGCATTAAATCTTCCGTTCCCGGAATTAACCATGCCTTGGTTTTACCAACCCAAAACCAGTCGATAAAGAATCGGTCAAACAAGCCCTCAATCATTAAAATAATGGTAATCTGTACGAATATATCCATAAATCCTCTTGCACCATTGATAAAATATACC
>JAZNLG010000059.1:0-1674 GCA_045578965.1 Lachnospiraceae bacterium
TTTATCTTCATCATCGAAAAGAAATTCTCCGACAATATCGGTATGATATGAAGCATAAACGCTATCGTTTTGAAAATGAGTTTCCTCACTGTCATCAACGACAATATCATGTAAAAGCACCGGATTTAATGCATGAATAACTATACTCTGCAATGTTCTTTCATCAGGAGTTATCTCTAGTTCCTTACAGATGTGGTCAAAGTCTTTATCGCTTACCTTGTTATTTTTAATGTCTTGGGCAAGTTTTTCAGAAAGTTCTATTTCATAGCTGTCAAATAAATACTTTATTGTTTTGTAGGGATCAAAGTCCTCTCTTGTAAACATTGCGCCTTGCTGATATATTCCATATTCTCTTACCATAAATAATTCCTCCTTAAACGTGACAATCCACACCGATAATTACAGTATCGTCAGGTATGGATTCTATGTATTCATCAAGTTTTCTTCTCCAAGCAATTCTGTTTTTACGTTTTTGCTTGTTAATTCTTTTCCTTGTTGTCGAATCTCTCCAAACATATTCTTCCTCATGGTATCCTTCATCATCCAAAAAACCAAATGTAATAGCAGGATACTTAAATGTATCTGAAATATTTCTTCTTTTTAAGAATGTTTCAAGTGTTTCTCCTTCTATATAGAGAATACCGTCATATCCAACAAGTTTATTGTCGCACACTTTCCAGAAATTTCCCTCGGGAATTATTCCTGTTTTATATGCTTCTTCAAACTTATAGAATGCATTTTTTGCACACTCAATTTCCCATTCTCTCATTGCTTGCCATTCAATATCTTTTTTCCTGGCCGCCGCTACCCAAAAGTAACCTTCTGGAGCATCAATCATTCTGTCAATATCGCCCCAGCTCCGCTCACCAATAGAATATTCCTTACAGCTTTCCTTTACCAAGAATCTTCTCGGCCATCTTCCTCCGATTACACACCAATCATAAAAAGCTTTTGGATTAAATGTATAACCATATCCGCCAAAATGCTCATTGTATTTAAAACCGTTTCCGGCTTCCGCAAATTCTTCAAAAGTCTTGTAAAGCTTTTTGTACGGATAATTAAGGATGGCTGTCATCTTCTTCGCCTTTTTAGAACGCTTATCATTCTTTAGTTGACCATAATGCCTCTGATATACCTTTCCGTCTTCATGTATAACGAACTTGTGGTGAAAGAACCAGTTATTTTCCGGTAAAATCCTTCCGTCCGGCAGTTTAATACAGTTTGTACATTCTTCGTATTCCTGTCTCAGTTCTTCTGTCAGATCCTCAAACTGAAGGAATTTTGGATTCGCTGTTTGCTCGTTATACGGTTCCATCTTGTCATACATCAGTGCCATTACGCATCTTGCGAACTCTGTTCGAAGTCCGTTCAAATGACGCATATTGATATCTGATAAAATGTTTCGTTTCTTTTTATTTTCTTTTTGCTTTTCTTTTAACAACTCGATTTGTTTCTCAATAAAAAGATCAACAATCGGGTTTTCTTCTAATTTTGGTACTTCTACCGCAACTAAGGTTTTAAAATGCATACTTCATTCCTCCTATTCACCAATACAACGGTTAAAACATTTTAATTCTTTTTTGATTTCTGCAACGATCATCTCAATTTCAAAATCCGTCATTTTGTCAGACTTATCACCGTGATATCTTTTGATTATAGATTTCACTTCATCTT
>JAZNLG010000060.1:0-3969 GCA_045578965.1 Lachnospiraceae bacterium
AACACCGGATTGAATATAAGTGTTTGTCAAATTATAATCATCGAAATCCACCTCATCCGCACGTCTATTTCCGGTTGGAATAAAATCCACATATACTTCCTGAAATACCATATAAGGCAACGGTTGACCCACATAGATTAAAAGTTCGGTCTCATTTGTCCGATATCGGTATGCACCTGTTTTGTCCATAGGAATCTCGATCCGCTCACCGTTTGGTGTAATCAGTACCACGTCAAAAACATCCTGATAATATTTCCAAAGTTGGACATTTAACGACCTCTCATACTCAGCCACTGCAAGTTCCACTCTTTCTGTTTGACGAGATTTTACTACTCCTTCCGTATGGCCTCCTGATGCACCTTCATTTCCGCTTCCTACTACAACGGATGTCCTGCCCATTTCAGCCGCATTATCCAGGAAACGCTCCAGCAAAGAATTTCCTCTATGGTCACCATAGGTATTACCAAAACTCAAGTTGATAACCAGGGGCATCTGAAGTTCCCCGGCCTTGCGCAGCGCATAAGTTATGCCCCGCATAATCTCTGTGGTTCCGGGAAATCCATTCTCTCGCCGTGCACCTAATTTTATAATCAAAAGAGAACTCTCCGGCGCCACACCTTTGCGAAACGGTTCTTCTGCCGTACCGCTTGCAGCCAGAATCCCTGCCACTGCTGTTCCGTGACCGCTAATATCCACCGTAGGAATCAAACGCCTTGCCTCCGCTTCATTTCCCGTAGCCAATGCTTCATCTATCTGCGCTTTGGAGAATTCCACACCGGTTTGAAATCCTTCCGGCGGCAATAAACCGGCCGCTGCGTCAGATGCTAACGACTGGTCCCACAAAGCCGCAATTCTGGTACTGCCATCCGCATTTCTGAAATTCTCATTATAAAAATCAATGGAACTGTCCAGTATCGCCACCAACACACCCTTCCCCGTAAGAAAAGGTTCTCCATCGGTTACCGCATTGATACAACTCTCTCTTAACACTGTTATGTCCTGAAAATAAAAAGGCTTCGGCTTTTCTGCATATTCAATTTCAGGCAATGCTACAAATTCTTCCAACAACCCATCCGGCAACGTTACGATGGCATAACCTGCAATCAATGGCTCAATCCGAATCAAATCCGTCGCATATCGCTCAATGTCCCCCTGATATTTTACAATAATTTCCCAAGTGTTACTGAGTATATCAAATCCCTCCCGTAAAAGAGGAGACTCCTCGCGTTCTTCCTCACTTACGGAAAGAGATAAGTTTAAAAGATTTTCGATTTTTTGGCTATCCATTGGCTACATCCTAAAATTTTTATATATAACTATGATTTATCTTTTGTAAATATCCCCGCAGTTTTTAGTTTACATAACTCTGTTTCAAAGCAACAAAAAAGCGGCTGACACAAGCCAACCGCATTTTACTTTTGATACAATTACTGTCCGGGATGATATTCACGGAAAAACTTAATCAGACCTTGCAACACATTGGTCAATGTAGGAATCTCCTTTTCATCCAAGGTTGCAATGACCGCTTCCGTCATCTCATCATGGAAGGTCTTATGCTGAGCATATGCACGCTCACCTTTTTCCGTCAAACTAATCATAACCACACGTCTGTCTTCTTCGCTACGTTCACGGATTACATACTCTTTTTTTACAAGACCGTTCATAGACGTAGTCAAAGAACCCACTGTAATCCCGAGAGACTTGGCGATGGCAGACATATTGCGGCCTTCCAAACCAACGGCTTCAATAATATGCATATCATTAACGGTAATGTCTTCAAACTCCCCCGTAATAATTGCCTTCTCTTCTACAACCAGAATCTCCCTGAACAAATTTACTAAAATTTCATTTACTGTATCATGTATACTCAAAATGATAACTCCTTATCTTTACGTGCCGATACAATCCCCAACATTTTTATGATTGTTTCCCTTTCAAACTATTTTAACACAAAAATAAGTTAATATAAAGTTAAAATTTACGGAATCTTTCATAACGTGCTTCTAACAATTCTTCCGCAGACTTCTTTCCGTGGCGTGATAGAAATCCTTCTACGGCATTTTTCACACGGGTTGCCACCTTATAAAAGCTGTCATCGTTGAATTTCTCAGGTTCTTCAATGATACCGTCAATTACCTGCATCTCATACAAATCTTTGGCAGTCATCTTCATCACACGGGCCGCATCCTTGGCAAGGGAACTGTCTTTCCAAAGAATTGATGCGTATCCTTCCGGCGATAAAATCGAGTATACCGAATTCTCCAGCATCCAGACTTCATCGGACACTGCCATGGCAAGTGCACCGCCACTGCCGCCTTCTCCGATAATCAGAGTAAAAACAGGCACTTTTAAAGCAGACATCTCATAAAGGTTTCTTGCAATTGCTTCACCCTGTCCGCGCTCCTCTGCTTCCAATCCGCAGAACGCTCCCGGTGTATCCACAAAGCAAATTACCGGTCTGTTAAACTTCTCCGCCTGCTTCATCAAACGCAATGCCTTACGATAGCCGTCCGGCGAAGGCATTCCGAAATTGCGGAACACATTTTCCTTGGTGGTCTTACCCTTGCACTGGGCAATGACCGTAACCGGCATTCCCTTAAAATATGCAATACCGCCGACAATGCAATGATCGTCGCTAAAATATCTGTCGCCGTGAAACTCTATAAAATCCGTAAAACAATTATCAATATAATCCATTCCGACGGGACGGTCTTTCTTTCTTGAAATTACGACCTTATCCCAGGCACTCATACCCGTATCTTTGAATTCACACTGCATCTGCTGTTCTGTCATTTCTACGGTGCCCACTCTATGCATATCCAAAATGCGTTTTAAGGTATCATGCATCTCTTCTCTTTTTATAATGGCATCCACAAAGCCGTGGTCCAAAAGGAATTCCGCTCTCTGAAATCCCTTCGGCAATTTCTGGCCGATGGTCTGCTCAATGACTCTGGGGCCTGCAAAACCAATTAACGCATTGGGTTCTGCAAGAATAATATCGCCAAGCATGGCAAAGCTTGCTGTCACTCCGCCGGTTGTAGGGTCTGTCAAAACGGATATATACAGATTTCCGGCATCGCTGTGACGCTTTAAGGCCGCAGAGGTTTTCGCCATCTGCATAAGGGATACGATACCTTCCTGCATTCTTGCGCCGCCGGAGCAGGCAAAAATAATGACAGGCAGTTTTTCTTCAGTAGCACGCTCCACCACGCGGGTAATCTTCTCTCCTACCACGTGGCCCATACTCGCCATCATAAAACGACCGTCACATACGGCAAGCACCACCTTATTCGCACCTATCAAACCGGTACCGGTAACAACCGCTTCATCAAGACCTGTTTTTTCCTGCAATGCAGTGATTTTATCTTCATAGCCCTTGTAATTCAAAGGATTGCTTGTTTTCAAGCCTTCGTCCCAACGTTCAAAAGTGCCGGGTTCTACCACGGAAGCTATTCTTTTGTAAGCACTCATACGGAAGTATCCGTGGCACTTCGGACAAATGTAGAGATTCTCTTTTACCTCTTCTACATACACCGGCGCCTTACACATATTACACTTCTTAAAAAGGCCCTCAGGCACTTCAGCCGCATTCTTCTCTCTTGCTGCCTTTTCAAGTCGTCCGTCTTCTTTTTTAAATCTTGCACCAAGCTTCATGATTCGCCTCCAAGGATTTCCGCCTCTGCCATATCACTGATCATTTCATACAAATAGTCCACATTTGTGTCGATTCCTTCGATAATGACTTCGCCCAACGCACTGCGCATCTTGCGTAAAGCCTCTTCCCTTGTGGTTCCGTGCACGATTAATTTCGCAATCATGGAATCATAGTAGGGCGGAATCTCGTATCCGCTGTAAATGGCAGTATCCATACGGATTCCCTTGCCGCCCGGAAGATATAAATCTTTGATTTTACCGGGTGAAGGACGGAAGTTTTTCTCCGGATTCTCCGCATTAATTCTGCACTCAATG
>JAZNLG010000061.1:0-2389 GCA_045578965.1 Lachnospiraceae bacterium
TGGATCAGTCTTCAGCAGGGCGTGGAACTTGTCATTAAGGCTTTGGAAGAAGCGAAGGGCGGAGAAACCTTTATTTCCAAGATTCCTTCTTTCAAGATTACGGATTTGGCCCAGGCGATGATGCCCGGATGTGAAATGCCGGAAGTGGGTATCCGTGAAGGCGAGAAGTTGCATGAAATTATGGTAACGGTAGAGGACTCCATGACAACGTATGAGTATGATAAGCACTTTATTATTTATCCCCAGATGGTATGGGATGAAAGCAGACGTGCAGTGCCTACCGGTAAGCGTGTGGCAGACGGTTTCTCCTACAGTTCCGATAATAATACGGAATGGCTTACGGTGGAAGAAATCAAGGAACTGCTTAAGGGTGTGGATCTGGAGAAGTAGGCTGCTAATTCGGAACGGAAGTAAATGCAACAGATGGAAGTTAATCGTTTTAACGTGCGATGCCAAATGTTGTAAGTGCCTTGCGTAAGACAACTAAATGTGGTATGCTTAAAGTTGTCATAAACGCGATATAAAATATTATCAAATGTTTAAGGAATGTATTTCAATGTTTGGAAAAAAGAGAACAGAAACAATCAAGAACATTTGTGATGTGCATTGCCATATTATGTATGGTGTGGATGACGGTGCCAAAGAGAAAGAGCAATCTCTAAGAATGATTGAGATTGCTTATAACGAAGGGATTCGTAACATTATACTGACACCTCATTACAGACGTGCATATGACGAAGAAGAGAAAACAATTGTTGAGCGAAGATATCAGAAGTTGAAGGCGTATGCGACAGAGAAGTATTCGGACCTGAATCTGTATATGGGAAATGAAATTTTCTATTACGACGGTGTAACGAAGGACTTGCTGTCAGGGAATGCCTATACTATGGCGGGGAGTCGGTATGTGTTGATGGAATTCATGCCCGGGGCTCCTTATTCGTATGTCAAGGGCGCGGTGGCAGCGATGTTTCGGAATGATTTCATACCGATTATTGCACACATAGAGCGATACGAGTGCTTTCAGAAAGACTTTGAGAAAGTATGGGAAATCAAGGAACGAGGCGCTTTGATTCAGGTAAATGCCAACAGCATTATGGGCGGACACGGCGGTCTGGAGAAGAAGTTCTGCCGGAAGTTGATGAAGTATGATTTGCTTAATTTTGTAGGAACGGATGCTCATCGTGATGATAACCGTAAGCCGGAGATTCAGAAATGCGCACAGTGGGTGGCTAAGAAGTACGGAGATGACTACGCGAAACTAATCTTTGAGGTGAACCCTCTGAAGATCATACATGACGAAGAAATCGTTGAGGAGTAATGAAGATGGAAAAACAAGAAATTGAAATTGACTTGAAAGAGATATTTTTGTACCTGTACAATCATTTGTATATTATTATTTTGTCGGCATTGATTGGGGCGATGGTGTTCTATTTATTTAGTTCACTTATGTTGCCCAAGCAATATAAGTCCTCGACCAGATTGTATGTATTGAACCAGCAGGATAATCAAACAGTAACGTATACGGATTTGCAGACTGGTACCCAGTTAACCAAGGACTATGCCAAACTGATTACCAGTCAGACAGTAACAGCTAAGGTTATTGCAGATTTGGACTTGCAGAATCAGTATGAGGATATGAGAGGAATCACACCGGGGCGGCTAGCTGGTATGATTACGGTGGAGACTTTGTCCGATACCCGTGTCATTCAGATTACGGTAACGGATGTGAGTCCTACCAGAGCCCAGGATATTGCGGATGCTGTGCGTATTGCGGCTTCAGAGCGTATTTATGAGGTTATGGCAATTGAAGCGGTTAATGTGGTAGATGCTGCAAATCTTCCGGAAGGTGCACATTCACCGAACACTATGAAGAATACGATGCTTGGCGGTGTTGCAGGATTTGTGTTAGTGGCAGCCATTTATATTGTTATTTTCCTGTTGGATGATACGATTAAGACTCCGGATGATGTAGAGAAGTATTTGGGATTGTCGGTACTTGCAGCGATTCCTTATGATGAGGAAGCAGATATGGCAGTACTCCGTAAACGTGCCAACAAGCGTAAAAAGAAGAAGGGGCGTTCTTCTGTCGGCAGTAGTGCGAGTGCTTCCGGCGCTGATACGATGCGTGTCAGCACAGATACCGTTCGTCTTGGCGAAGATGTAATCGGAGAGAAGCGATAACCTGTGTATGCCATAAGTGAGTATTCATAGCAAAGAATAGAGATGAGGATGAGTTATGCAAACAATAAACATCGGTAAAATGAGAAAGTTAGGCTATGCTTCGGAAGAGGCATATAAGAGCATAGGAACCAATATACAGTTCTGTGGTAAGGATGTGAAAGTAATCGGTATTACCAGTTGTATTCCTAATGAAGGTAAGTCCAGTATT
>JAZNLG010000062.1:0-5086 GCA_045578965.1 Lachnospiraceae bacterium
ATTTGTTGAGCAGGCTTTTGATGCATTAAAGTTAAGTGCGAGAGCGTATCATAAAATTCTGAAGGTTGCCCGGACGATTGCGGATTTGGACGGAAGCGAACGAATTGATGAAATGCATTTGGCACAGGCAATTGCGTACCGCAGCGTGGACCGTAAGTATTGGTAGAAATATAAAAAAGAGAAAATCTATGTAAAAGAATATGAAGATGTAAGGTGCTTTAGCATAGGTAAGTTATTAACTTAGAAAAAATGAAGAAAGATATAATGAGTATATGGAAGTGAGGGAAAATGAGGAAAGAAGAATATGATTTGCAAGAGAGACAAGCGGCATATCAACTGATTCATATAGACGGTGTCGGAAGCCGTAGTGCATTTGAATTGGTAAAATATGCAGGCGGCGCAAAAGAAGCGTTACAGTTAGAAGAAGCAGAAATCAGGAAATTGCTAAAAGGATCTATTGCCGAAAAGTTTATAAGGGGAAGAGAGCAACTTATGAATATAAATATTGAAGTTGAAGAAAAACAGAAAGCGTTTCGGTTCATTCCTTTTACTTCTTCGGAATATCCGGATAAACTGCGGAATATTTCAAATCCGCCCTTTGCATTATATGTAAGAGGAGAATTACCAAAGGCAGATGTGCCTTCTGTGGCAATTATCGGAGCGAGAGCCTGTTCGGAATATGGTAAAATTGTTGCTAAACGATTTGGGAAAAGTCTGGGAAGTATGGGGGTACAGATTATCAGCGGTATGGCAAAGGGAATTGACGGTATAGCACAACAGGGGGCATTGGACGGGGGCGGCAAGACTTTTGGCATTCTGGGCAGCGGTGTAGATGTGATATATCCGCCGGAGAATGAGATACTGTATAAAAATATTATAAGGCAAGGCGGTATTCTTTCGGAATATCCGCCGGGGATGGAGGCGCAAAGCGGATTTTTTCCACAGAGAAATCGCATTATCAGTGGTCTTGCAGATATCCTTCTGGTAGTAGAGGCAAGAAAGCGGAGCGGTACCTATATTACGGTTACGCAGGCATTGGAACAGGGGAAAGAAGTCTTTGTTGTACCGGGGCGGATTACGGATTCACTAAGTGAAGGATGTAATTTTTTGCTGACCCAGGGAGCCGGTACGGCGATAGGACCGGAGTGTATTCTGGAAGAGTTGGCAAGGATGAATTCCGGTAACACATATTTTATGAAACGGATGCAGGATATGGACAGATATAGAAATGATACCGGTGAAAAGGAACAGAAGGATGCATTGACTAAAAATAAGAGGGTAAAAGAATGTCATAAACAGGATGAGAACAATAAGAACGATGAAGAAAATTGTAGAGGGCATATTTTGAATGCCCTGGATATTACACCAATCGCGTTTGATGTACTTTACAGACGTTTGCAGGAGAAGACTTCCGTGTCTATGGAGGAGTTGTTGCTTGAATTAACCAAAATGCAAATGTCCGGTATTGTGGAGTCGACCGGAAATTATTATCGTCTGACTATGCCTTTGTGATAAATGTAAGTTTTGAACGGAATTATTTGTTAAAAATGCACAATTTGATAAAAAACCACAATAAAAGTATTTATTTATTGTATTGTTTGTGGCATAATTATCAGTGTGTATGACTACGCTCTTTTTGTGTGCTTATACAGTGTTTAAAGGGAAAGAGGTTAACAAACAATGGCATTATTTAGTAACAGAATTCGAATTGGTGATTTGCTCGTACAGAAGGGCTATATCACAGATGACCAGTTATCTCAGGCGTTGGAAGAACAGCGCGAGAAGAAGAAACGTCTCGGTGAAGTTTTGATTTCCTTGGGTTATGTTACGGAAGAACAGTTTGCTTCCGTATATTGTGATCAGTCAGGTATTGAGCCGGTTGATTTGAAGGAAATCAAGTTGAACGAAGACTTGCTCCAGATGGTGGGCGAAGATGTGATGCGTAAGCAGGAGTTAGTTCCTTTTGCGTATGATGAAGAGAATTTTAACTGCATTAAGGTTGCGATGGCAGACCCGATGAACCTGGGTGCCATGGACGATATCCAGTTAATTACCGGTATGGAAGTAAAACCTTACTACTGCAGTGCTACACAGATTAATGTGCAATTGGATAAGTTATATGGTAAGAAGCAGGCGATGGAAGCGGCTGAACAGTTCCAGGCTGAGCATGCGGACGAATACGGTATTGATGAGGAAGAAGGCGAGGATTCATCCGTAAGTGATGCTCCTATCGTTAAGATTGTACGTACGATGTTGGATGAAGCAGTTCGTATGGGATCTTCCGATATTCATATTGAGCCGATGGAGAAGTCCGTACGTGTCAGATATCGAATCGACGGTGTTTTGCAGCAGGTTATGGAATACAATACCAACGTACTTTCAGCGATGGTTGCCCGTATTAAGATTATTTCAGGTCTTGATATTTCCGAGAAGAGAAAACCTCAGGACGGTCGTATTACCCAGATTGTAGACGGGGAAGAATTCGACGTCCGTGTATCTATTCTTCCTACCGTATACGGAGAGAAAACCGTAATGCGACTTACCAAGAAGAAAGGTTTGACCAGAGATAAGAAATACTTAGGTCTTTATCCGGAAGATGAAAGAAGACTTGACAGTATTACTCACAACCCTCACGGTATTATCCTTATTACAGGACCTACAGGTTCCGGTAAGTCTACCACCTGTTATACCGTATTGAATGAGTTGAATACAGAATCTGTTAATATTATTACAGTAGAAGACCCTGTCGAAGCGAATGTGCCCGGTGTTAATCAGGTACAGGTAAACGTTAAGGCAGAATTGACATTCGCAAGTGCACTTCGTTCTATTTTGCGTCAGGACCCTGATATTATCATGATCGGTGAAATTCGAGACGGTGAGACTGCAGCCATTGCGGTTCAGGCGTCTATCACAGGTCACTTGGTAATTTCAACCTTACATACCAACTCGACATCAGCATCTATCACCCGTTTGATCGATATGGGTGTAGAACCTTACCTGATTGGTGATGCGGTTGTTGGTATTATCGCACAGCGACTTGTTCGTCGTCTCTGTCCGAAGTGTAAAGTAGGCAGACAGGCTACGGAAGAAGAGAAGAAGATGTTAGGTATTGACATCACCAAGGATCAGATTATTTACGAGCCTTGCGGATGTGAAGAATGTAACCGCGGTTACAGAGGCCGAATTGCTATTTATGAAATTATGCCCATTACATCCAATATCCGTAGAGTATTACATGAAACCGTAACTGCTGATGAAATTCAGAAAGTTGCCGTTGCAGAGGGTATGAACACCCTTCGTATGGCAGGTGCAAATAACGTATTGGACGGTGTTACATCTATTGATGAAATGGTACGTGTAGCATTTGATATGGATGAAGCAGTATAAAAATATAATGAAAGTAAAGGTGGAAGAGTATGGCTGAGTTTCAGTACACAATGATTGGCCCCGACGGTAAAGAGAAGAAGGGCCGTATGCAGGCAAAAAGCAAAGAAGCCGCTGTCGCTGCTTTGAAAGCAGAGAAAAATGTAGTTACTTCCATTAAGGAAGCAAACGGATTACAGAAGGGCATTAATCTTTCCTTCGGTAAAAAAGTAGGATATCGAGATTTCAGTATTTTTTGTCATCAGTTCGTTAGTATTGTAGGTGCAGGTGTTACCATTATCGATGCCTTCAGTATGTTGGCAGAACAGACTGAGAACAAAGCGTTACAGAACGCAATCAGAGCGGTACATACAGATATTTCCAAAGGTGATACTTTGGCAGTGTCCATGAGAAGACAGGGTGGTGTATTCCCCTCTATGCTTTGTAACATGGTTGAAGCCGGTGAGGCTTCCGGTAGTTTGGATAAGTCATTCAGCCGTATGGCGATTCAGTTCGAGAAAGATGCTGCATTACAGTCGGCAGTTAAGAAAGCGATTATTTACCCTATTGTTTTGATTGTAGTTATGATTGCGGTTGTTTTCGTTATGATGACCTTCGTTATTCCGAACTTTATGGGTATGTTTGATGAAATCGGTGGAGAACTTCCTGCTGTAACCAAGGCGTTGATTGCAGTCAGTGATTTCTTCGTTGCTTACTGGTGGGCAATCCTTATAGGTGCCGGTGCATTGTTTGTAGGATTTAAGTTCTTCTATTCTACAACTTTCGGAAAATCTTTTATTGATAAGTTGAAATTAAAGATTCCTGCATTGGGCCCCGTACAGACCAAATCAGCCTGTGCAAGATTGGGTAGAACGTTATGTACCCTGCTTGGTGCCGGTGTTCCTATGATTGATGCTTTGGATATTACCGCGCGAAGTATGGATAACGTACATTACAGAGATGCCATGAAGGAAGCCAAAGACCAGGTTACCCGAGGCGTAGTATTGTCAAGACCCCTTAAGACTTGCGGTTTGTTCCCGCCTATGGTTATCCACATGGTATCCATTGGTGAAGAGACCGGTAATATTGAAACCATGCTTGAGAACGTAGCGAAGTACTATGAAGAAGATGTTCAGACTGCAACTGAATCTATGATGGCGTTAATGGAGCCTGCGATTATTATCGTTATGGCTGGTGTTGTAGGTTTCCTGGTAATTGCGATGCTTTCACCTATGTTCAGTCTCTATGAAAGTTTGGGCTAAGCAAACGGTCCAAAACGCAGAATCCTGATATGGGATATATGAATAATTTATGAATAAGCATTATGAAGTCCGTCCACTCTCAAGCGGGGTGTGACGGACTTTTTGCACGAACTAAAAACAAAATGTCATGAACTAAAAAACCTTGAAAAAGCCTTTGTGCAAAGTGCAAAAAAAGGAAAACTTCACTTTGTAAAAACCTACAAAATCACAAAAATGGTAAAATTTAGACTAGACAAAGGGTAATTGCTTTGCTACAATGAGTTTACAGAAATGTCACAAAAATGTCACAAAAAAATGAATGAAAAAGGAGAATGAAAAGACATGAGAAACAACAAAGGTTTTTCCCTCGTGGAACTTATCATCGTTATTGCTATTATGGCAATCTTAATTGGTGTTATGGCACCTCAGCTTATCAAGTACATTGAAAAGACAAACGTATCTTCTGATACACAGCTTGCTGA
>JAZNLG010000063.1:0-6896 GCA_045578965.1 Lachnospiraceae bacterium
GCCATAGCGGACTACACAATGCTTACCTGCATTTTTCATAAGGATTTCCGCAGCTGCATTGATGATACGATCACCTTCCTCGTGTCCGTATTGATCGTTGATTTTCTTCAATCCATCCAAGTCCATAAAAGAAATCTGCATCTTACTCTTGGACATCATAGACTTCATCTTAATCTCTACAAAGAAACGTTCCATACCGAAACGATTATATGCACCGGTTAAAGAATCCTTAATATACATCTCATCCAAACGCGCCATGGCATTTCGAAGAAGATTCTGTCTGCGGATATTCTCAATGGAATGTCCCATGGACAACAGCCAATATGCATACAACTGATTACCCATTACATAATCGCTGTCTACAAAAACCATATAGCCGTAGTTTCTCTCCAGACAATGCAAAGGTGAAAAGAAATATAACTTACCCTTATCCTTATCCATAAAAATATCATCCAATGCATATTTGGAATCAAACGGTTCTTTGGCCTTAAACACCCCGTTCTGATAAGCAATCAATACATTGACTCTGTCACCGTAGGCAAGTTTCTCTTCGTCACTCATTCTTTCCTGTTCTACAGAACTACCCTCAAACACATTCTCCACGAAGTCTTCATTGGCACACAAATAAAATTCAGGCGGATTGACCAAGGCAATGTATTCTTTCATTGCAGAAAGCCAGCCTTCATAATCCTCTGCTACCATGATACTCTTCTCAAGGTCGATCATTTCATGAATCATTTTACGATGAAAAACTTCGTCATGCTGTTCCTGTAATTTCGTGGTATTCTCATTCAGTGATGCGCAACCACAGCTTCCGCCGTAAACCACTTCATCCGCAAGCAAGGTTTCCTTCGGAATATCTTTACCCGCAAGAACCTCTAACAGAATTTTACACGCATTTCCGCCCAAGTCTTCGAATTTAGTCCGAACGGTAGTAAGACTCGGATTATAATCCTGCCCCTCAAAAGAATAATCATATCCGGATACCGCAACATCCTCAGGAATATGATAACCGTTTCTCTTTAAGCAATCGCACATAGTAAGTGCCATTGTATCATTTGCACAAATAATGACTTCAGGAAAAGGAAGCTTGGAACTCATAATTTCTCTTGCTGCCTGTTCCGCTCCGGTTACATAGAAATCTCCCTGGCTGATGCGCTCAGAGATAACAGGAATTCCGTGTTCGGAAAGAACATCCACATAAGCCTTAAAACGAGCCTCTGCATCCGGATTTCCCACAACACCCTTCACAAAGTGTAAACGCTTCATTTGATGGTCCACCACATAATGTTCCACCAATTTACGCATAGCCGTATAACTGTCTGTCATAATACTGTAATAGTCTTCCATTTTTCCGCCGACACATACAATAGGACAGGTTAAATCTTTTAATTTCTCTTCTATCTTTCTTCGATTCCATTCAATATGACCTGTGTTTGCAAATACAATTACACCATCATATAAACTCAAATCAGGAAGATCTACAATATTAAGTTCACCTACATTGTGCGGACCTTTTTCGTACGCACCGGTAAACCAGGCAAAGGCCGCAATGTTACAATCATTTTCCTTGCCATACTGTTCAATTCCTTTTAACATACGTGCCTGAATATCCGAATCCACGCCCGTAATCAATACCCCAATATTCTTGTGTTTTAATCCCATACGTTTTTCCCCCTGAAAATAAACGCCTATATAAAGTTATTATATCACTCATACTCGGATACTTCAAATGCTTTTCTGCATAATATCACTGTATCTCCTTTCACAGAGCCGAGACACACTCTGTGAATCTCGCTCTGCCCGGCCGTCGGCAAATGTCCGTCCGTGTAGGCATGTCTGCCGCTTGTCTCATTGCCATAATCAAAAAAGCCAATGACTTCCGTTATGGAGCCATTGGCTTTCTATTTTTTACATTCCTCTTTGTTATCTTTGAACGCGGCCGGAACCGTCACCTTCCGCAAGTTTCTTTACTTCATCTACGGTTACCATATTGAAATCACCTTCGATTGTATGCTTCAAACAACTTGCTGCTACTGCGAATTCAATCTTCTTCTGAGACTCCATATTCTGCAATGACGCATAAATGAGACCTGCACCAAAAGAATCACCGCCACCTACACGGTCAACGATATGAACATCATAACTCTTGCTGAAGAAGTATTCTCCGTTTTCGTAAAGCATTGCTGCCCACTTGTTATCATTCGCAGAAATAGAAGTTCTTAATGTAATTGCAACAGTCTTAAAACCGAAACGTTCCTGTAATTTAGCTGCAACTTCCTTGTATCCTTCATGATTTACCTTACCGCCTGTTACGTCTGTACCTTCTGAACGGATACCGAATACATCGGATGCATCTTCTTCGTTTGCAATGCAAACATCAACATACTTACAAAGTTCACCCATTACGCGTCCTGCTTCTTCTTTACTCCAGAGTTTATTTCTGTAGTTTAAGTCACAACTTACGGTAATGTTTCTCTCTTTTGCAGCCTTACATGCAGCCATACAAAGATCTGCCACATTCTGATTTAATGCCGGTGTAATACCTGTAAAATGGAACCAGTCCGCATCGTCAAAAATCTTGTCCCAATCAAAATCATCTGCACATGCTTCATAAATTGCAGAACCTGCGCGGTCATAAATAACCTTAGATGCTCTCTGGCTTGCTCCCTTTTCAAGGAAGTAAATGCCTACTCTGCTGCCGCCACGTGCAATATAAGAAGTATCCACACCGAATTTTCTTAATGAATTTACCGCTGCCTGACCGATTTCATGCTTAGGAAGTTTTGTTACAAATGCCGCATCCAAACCGAAGTTTGCAAGAGATACTGCCACGTTTGCTTCACCACCGCCGTATGTTGCAAGATATTTCTCAGCCTGTAAAAAGCGATTGTATCCTTCCGGTTCCAGTCTTAACATAATTTCACCAAATGTAATTACCTTCATTTTTTAACCCCAACCTTTCTTCGTTATAAAATAGTTTCGTGAATACATTTTTTCTAAAATCTTATCATTCCCGTTCGCTTTTGTTTTATAATGCGCCCGATAAATGTAAGTGCTTACATTTTGATATTACAATTTAATTTTCTATTCGTCAAGTAAATTTCTGTGAAAAAAGTACTTTTTTCTTTTTCTAATTGAAATTTTACAAAAGGTTTCCATTTTATCCATATTTTATGTTATTTTAGGTCTTGCACAATTCCGCGAAGAAAGGTATACTCTTTTATGAAAGCACTTACATTTGATGTAGGCAAATATATAGAAGGAGTTGTAATATATCTAAACAATTCCTTTCTTAATACAACAAACACGACGGAGAAGACATTATGGGGTTAACAATTTACGACATTTCGGAGAAAGCCGGCGTTTCCATCGCCACTGTATCTCGCGTATTAAACAAAAGTGCCAATGTCAGTGACAAAACAAGGCAAAAAGTTTTGGACGTAATTGAATCCAGCGGATATACGCCGAATGTATTTGCCAGAGGATTAGGTTTGGACACTATGAAAACCATAGGTATACTTTGTGCAGATTCTTCGGATTTATATCTTGCAAAAGCGGTATACTATTTAGAACAACTTTTACGCAAGAATTCTTATGATACCATTCTTTGCTGTACCGGTTTTGAACCGGAATACAAAAAAGACAGTATGGAATTACTTTTATCCAAGCGTGTGGACGGTGTTATTCTTTGCGGCTCCAACTTCCTGCATGACAAGAACACAGACAATGAATACATCCGACAGGCTGCGGAACAATTGCCTGTTATGATGTTGAATGCCGATTATGATTATAACAATGTATACTCTTGTTTCTGTGACGATCACCGTTCTATGGTCAATGCCACCAGAACTATGATTGATTCCGGACACAAAGATATTCTTTATCTCTATAATTCCCACACTTCCAGCAGTATGAGAAAACTAAGCGGCTTTGTTGCAGGATTAGAAATGGCCGGATTACCGGTGCGCAAAGAATATCAGTGCTACTACGACGGCAGTCATGAAGATTTCGATGAAATGGTTGCTTTTATAAAACAGTTGGCCGAAGAAGGTCGTAAATTCAACGGCATTATTGCTGCAGACGATGCACTTGCTTTGGCTGCAATTAAATATGCTCACAGTGCAAAGATTTCCATTCCGGATGAACTGTCCATCATCGGATATAATAACTCTCTGCTTGCAAAATGTTGCGAACCGGAGTTAACCAGCGTAGACAATCAATTGGAAACCCTTTGCAAAACATTGGTTCATACATTAATCAGTGTTTTAAACGGCGAAAATACACCACAGAAATCCATCTTTTACGGTGAATTGATAGAACGCGGTACAACAAAATCCCAAACATCGAGTCTAAATTAAAAACTTATACAAAACTATTTCATTAAAATATAACGGAGGTTTATTATGAAAGCATTTATGGACAAGGACTTTTTACTTTCCAATCCTACTGCAGTAAAACTGTATCATGATTTTGCTGCAAACACACCGGTACTTGACTATCACTGTCACATCAATCCCAAGGAAATTGCAGAAGACCGCAAGTTTGATAACATTACCCAGGTTTGGCTTGGCGGCGATCACTATAAATGGCGTTATATGCGTTCCAGCGGAATCGATGAGAAATACATTACCGGTGATGCCAGTGACAAAGAGAAATTCTTAAAATGGGCGGAGGTCCTCGGCAAAGCCATCGGCAACCCCCTCTACCACTGGAGCCATTTGGAATTACAGCGTTACTTTAACTTTTATAAACCTTTGAATAAAAATACGGCTGAAGAAGCATGGGAAGTATGTAATGCAGCACTTGCCCAGGATGATATGAGCGTACGTAACATCATTCGTCGTTCCAATGTCACCCTGCTTTGCACCACGGATGACCCCATCGATGATTTACGTTATCATAAAGAAATTGCGGAGGATGAAACCTTTGAAGTAAAAGTACTTCCTGCTTGGCGTCCTGACAAAGCAATGAATTTAGAGAAAGAAAACTATCTTGACTATTTAAGTCAATTAGAAAAAGTAAGTGGTATTACCATCAAAACATTTAAGGATTTGAAGGCTGCACTTTCAAACAGAATGGATTTCTTTGCTTCAATGGGATGTAACGTATCCGATCACGGTATTGAATATGTAATGTACCAGCCCGGTACCGAAGAACAGATTGAAACAATTTTTGCAAAACGTCTTGCCGGCGAAATGCCCAGCCGTGGTGAAGAACTTCGATTCAAAACGGAATTTATGTTATTTGTCAGTCGTGAATATGCAAAACGAAACTGGGTATTGCAACTTCATTACGGTGCAAAACGAGACAACAACAAAAAAATGTTTGATATTCTCGGACCGGACACCGGTTATGACTGTATTAAGAACGAAACCTCTGCTGCAGAACTTGCAGATTTCTTAAATGCACTTGAAGTTACCGGAGAACTTCCCAAAACCATTATTTACAGTTTAAATCCCGTAGATAACGCTTATATCGGAACTATTTTAGGATGTTTTCAGAGTTCGGAAGCGGTTGCCAAGATTCAGCAGGGTTCTGCATGGTGGTTCAACGATCACAAGATTGGTATGCAAGAACAGATGGCATCCCTTGCAAGTTTAGGAAATCTTTCCGGTTTCGTCGGCATGTTAACCGACTCCAGAAGTTTCCTTTCTTACACACGCCATGAGTACTTCCGCCGAATCCTCTGCAACTACTTCGGTACATTGGTGGAGAACGGCGAATATCCTGAAGACTACGAAATTTTAGGCGAAATGGTAAAAGACATTTCCTACTACAATGCAGTCAGATATTTTCAGTTTCCGCTGTAATGTACAACGAAATAAAAACTACATTTTTTAAAGAATAACACATTTTTCTATAACAAACGGAGGTATCCCATGAACAAAATCGTTGAAGAACTTAGTAGAATCGGTATTGTACCCGTAATTGCAATTGATGATGCGGCTGATGCCGTACCTTTGGCCAAAGCTTTAATGGCAGGCGGTCTTCCCTGCGCAGAAATTACATTCAGAACTGCTGCTGCAGAAGAAAGCATTCGTTTAATGGCAGAGGCTTGTCCCGATATGTTAATCGGTGCAGGAACCGTACTCACAACAGAACAGGTTGATAAAGCAATCAACGCCGGTTCTAAATTTATCGTAAGTCCCGGCTTAAATCCCGAAGTGGTAAAATATTGCCAGTCCAAAGGTGTGCCCGTACTCCCCGGTTGCAGCAATCCTTCCGATATTGAAATGGCACTTTCTTTAGGATTAACAGAAGTAAAATTTTTCCCTGCTGAAGCTGCCGGCGGCCTTAATATGATTAAGGCGATGTCTGCTCCTTACGGCAATGTGAAATTTATGCCTACAGGCGGTATCAATGCAAAGAATCTTACCGATTATCTTGATTTTGATAAAATCCTTGCCTGCGGCGGTACCTATATGGTAACCAAAGATATGATTGCCAACAAGGAGTTCGACAAAATCGAACAAATGACAAAAGAAGCAGTAAAAGCAATGTTAGGTTTTGAAATCCGTCATGTCGGCATCAATGCAGACAACGAAGAAGAAGCAATTGGCATCGCAACCTTAATCGCCAATCTCTTCGGATTCCCTGTTAAGAACGGCAACTCATCCGTTTTTGCAGGAACTGCAGTAGAAGTTATGAAAGAAAAATATCTCGGAACACATGGTCATATTGCCATCGGTACCAGATATATTGAACGTGCCATTTATCATTTAGAGCGTCAGGGTGTATCCTTTGATTATGATACCTTAAAGACCGACGCAAAAGGAAAGAAAGTTGCCATCTACATGAAGGGCGAATTTGGCGGCTTTGCTATCCACCTTGTACAGAAATAATCAAATTTCTTCTATATCCTTTTACAACCTTTAAAGAAGAAGCAGACAGTC
>JAZNLG010000064.1:0-1546 GCA_045578965.1 Lachnospiraceae bacterium
TTTCCGCCGAGTTTGTTTAATTCGCGGATGATATCAGAAACCTTCATTGCCTTGCCGTTAATAGCAGTAGGAACACCCTTTTCAAAAGAAAGTGTTACATATTCGCCTTCATCGGGAGCTTTCTCGGGAGTTGTACCGAGAACCAAAAGGTGATCAAAGTTAGGTTCGTTAGCGGGATCTTCCAATTCAAGACCTTCGTGGCTGATGTGCCAGATGTTACGGTCACGGCTGTAACTGCTGTCTGCTGAGAAAGGAAGGTGGATACCGTGTGCTTCGCAATATTCGATTTCTGATTCACGGGAATCCATTGTCCACTTATCGTTACGCCATGCAGCGATAATCTTTAAATCGGGAGCAAGTGCTTTGATACCGAGTTCAAAACGAATCTGGTCGTTACCCTTACCGGTTGCACCGTGGCAGATAGCGGTAGCACCTTCTTTACGTGCGATTTCAACCAATCTCTTAGCAATAACGGGTCTTGCCATAGATGTACCGAGAAGATACTTATTTTCATAAACTGCATGTGCCTGTACGCAGGGAACGATATATTCATCACAGAACTCATCGATTACGTCTTCGATGTAGAGTTTCTCTGCACCGCTTAACTTTGCACGTTCCTCAAGACCGTCAAGTTCGCTTTCCTGACCACAGTCGATACATACGCAGATAACTTCGTAGTCAAAATTTTCTTTTAACCAAGGGATGATGGCTGTTGTATCCAAACCACCGGAATAGGCTAAAACAACTTTTTCTTTCATTTTTTTATCCTCCTGAAAATTATTATTTTATTAAAAATATTTTGAGCATGTGTGTTCAACAAACCTAATATACAACACTATTTTCCGAAAAGCAAGGCTATTTTTAAAAAAGATTGCATAAAAATGCATAAAATAATGCATAAAGTGCAATTTTATGCATAATATGCAAGAAAGATGAATATTTTTATAAAAAATGCTAGACTTTTTCAAAAATAGTGATATGATAACTATGGTATAGAGGTAAAAATGTTCCTTTTCGGGATGTATAAAATGTATTTTTATGCATTGGAAGAACACCGCGAAAGCAGGACTATATAAAAATAAGAAAGCCGGCAATGTCGCAGAGGACGGTACGGCAGAACTATGAAAGAAAAGAAAAACGATATGGACAATAATATACAAAGTAACGATTTACAAAATAACAATATGCAAACGGACAACCCGGTTACCATCCGTGTGATGACACCGGAGGATTACGATCAAATCAAAGCCTTATGGTTAAGTATCAAAGGTTTTGTAATCCGAAGCGTGGATGATTCCCGTGAGGGCGTGGAGATTTTTCTGCGACGCAATCCTACCACCAGTGCCGTGGCGGAAGTGGATGGTAAAATTGTGGGCGGTATTCTCTGCGGACATGACGGACGACGAGGCTGTATGTATCACGTATGCGTGCATGAAGAGTATCGTATGCGGGGCATCGGCAAGCAGATGGTAGTCTTTTGTATGGATGCGTTGCGCCGGGAGAAGATTAATAAGGTCTCTTTGATTGCTTTTACAAGGAACGATAT
>JAZNLG010000065.1:0-8117 GCA_045578965.1 Lachnospiraceae bacterium
ATCCGGTTTGAGGATGGTGTTACAAAAATATTTTTATATGCGTACGGAAAGAGCGGTGGAAGCGAGAGTCTTAGAAGTTTATTAAGATATTTCGTGAGTTCGGCTTCTGAAAACGTAACAGATGATGAAATTAAGGAAATACATAGGATAGTAACAAGTATAAAGGACAATGCAGAGAGGAGGCACCGTTATATGACATTGCAAGATATGATACAATATGAGAAGGAAGAAAGTTATGATGAAGGCGTTGAGCAAGGAATTGAACAAGGAATTAAAATGGTTATTAAGATATATATCAATTCCCTTCGCGAGTATAATATAACGGAGGACAAGATACAGGATTCCGTAATACAGAATTTCGGAATTTCTAAGGATAAGGCTATGGAGTTAATGGCATAAGTAACTATTAACTGAATTTTCTATTAATGAGGAACAAAACCTGATTAAATCTTATATTTTTAAATCAGCTCCTGGAATATACACATAATTATGTTATACTACCTCTAAACGGAGGACTACTTATGCAAATCAATGTAAATAACATAAACTTATTTTATACATGTACCGGTTCCGGTGAACCCTTGATTATGTTGCACGGAAATGGGGAAGACCATACGATTTTTGACGAGGCGATAGAGGTTTTATCGAAACAGTTTACTGTCTATGCCATTGATACCAGAAGTCACGGACAGAGTGATAAGGTGTCGGAGTTGCATTACAATGATATGGCAGAGGATGTCCGGGCCTTTATCGAGGAATTGCATCTTGAGAAACCGGTTCTTTACGGTTTCAGCGACGGCGGCATTGTAGGGCTTTTACTGGCGATAAAATATCCGAATCTTTTATCCAAGGTTATCGGAAGCGGCGTAAATGTGAATCCGGATGGACTTGTGAAGGGATGGCATATTATTTTTAAAATGATTTATTTCTTTGGTCGTTCGCCGATGTTTAAATTGATGCTGACAGAACCGGATATTCAAGCGGAAGAATTGGAAACCATTACTGTACCTGTATATTTGACAGGGGGAAGTAAGGATATGATAAGGCAGAAACATATGCAGTGGATTGCAGACTGTATTCCCGGTGCCAAACTGAATATTTTGGATGGAGAGAAGCATGGTAGTTATATTATACATAGTTCCAAGATTGCTGAGGTGATTTTGGAAGATTGTAAATAATTCTTGTTCTTAACCCTTTTATTATACAACTCTTACGGCACCAAAATAAAAGTGTAACTTTGTTTTATCAGCATCGTTATAATCCAAAGATGTGCCTAAATCATTTCGTATCCGGCTACATCAGTCAATTAAAGATATGAGGTGATGATATTAAAACGGTTCTCTTAGTTTATCCTTATTACAAGGATGATATGAGTAAGATTGTTAATATAATAAGAGATAATAAGATGCAAATAGAGGTATATAATATTTCTCAAGAACTGCCCGACTTATCTATGTATGACAGAATTGGCATTGTATCCGGAATATATGCGTTTCAACCCGGCAAACCTTTGATGAAACTATTAAAAGATAAATTACCGGTGGGAAAAGAGATTTTTGTAATCTATGCATATGGTGCGTATCGGACAGAGTTTACGGGGACGATACGGGAATTGATTTCTTCGAGAGACAGTTTATTTCTTGGAGAATATGCTTGCATAGGATTTGATGGATTTGGTCCGTTTAAAGTATCCGGAGTAACACAAATGGAACCTTCTGTAGAGCATAACTTGAAAGAGTGTGCAAAACTCATAATGAAAGTGTTAAAAGTGTAGAATAATCGCGGAAAATGTTTTATTTACAGTGAAAATAGAACGTTTTCGCGTTTTTTTATTTGGACTTGATATTTGTGAAACATTTATGGATTACGTTGTTTCTTTGGCGGAATAATGATAAAATTATTGAGGTAAAACAGGGTGGGCTTTGGCTTAAACTATATTTATTAAGTCTTGTAAAATATCAGATGGAGAGAATAAATGAAACATTCCATTCGTAAACAGTTTTCGGTAGTTTTTATAATGATTATGCTGGCAACGGTACTTATGACCATTGCCATGAATATATTGTTTTTACGTAACTTTCATGTGCAAATTAAGCAACGTGATATTATAAATGCATATTTGCAAATAAATAATTTAAGTAAATTACATCCTCTTGTTTCCAAGACTTTTCAGGATGAGATGCTTGATTTGTGCGAGAAATACAGTATTAATATCATAATTATGGACAATAATTCCCAGATTCTTGCATCTGTCCGTGGTGAAGATGAGGCCATTAAAGAAGAGTTAGTTGAATATTTCTTTTATGATAATCCCAATGCGGATATTGTGGAAGAAACAGAACATTATGTATTACAGGTGGCTACAGATGAAATTACACAGAATATTTACTTGGAAATGTGGGGGACTTTGGATAATGGCTATCAGTTCCTGATACGTTCCTCTATGGAAAGTATTGTAAACAGTGTTAATATTTCCAATAAGTTCTGGTTTTTTGCCGCCGGGGTTTCTGCATTGGCAGGCGGTATAATGGTTATATATGTAACGAATCGAATTACGAAACCGATTCGACAATTAACCGAGATCTCCGAACGTATGACCAATTTGGACTTTGAGGCAAAATATGAGGTAAAAGGCGATAATGAAGTGGACCGTCTCGGAATGCATATGAATCAGATGTCCAACAAACTGGAACATACGATTTCTGAACTAAAAACTGCCAACAATGAATTAACCAAGGATATTGAGAAAAAAGAAAAAATTGATGAAATGCGCCGGGAATTCCTCGCAAATGTTTCTCATGAATTAAAAACGCCAATTGCCTTGATTCAGGGGTATGCGGAAGGGTTGAAAATGGGAATTAATGACGATGACAAGGAGAGCAAGGATTTTTATTGCGATGTTATCTTGGATGAAGCCAATAAAATGAATGATATGGTTAAGAAACTCCTTAGTTTAAATGAGTTAGAATTTGGTAATATTCCCGTACAAATAGAGCGTTTTGATATTTCAGAATTGATTCGTAATTATCTGCAGTCAATGGAACTGCTGTTTCATCAGAATGAAATTAAGGTTGAGTGTGATATAGAATCATCAGTTTTTGTATGGGCGGATGAGATTCAAATCGAAGAAGTATTCCGCAATTATATTACCAATGCCATGAATCATACGGAAGGAGAACGCATCATTCGCGTTACCCTGGAGAAGAATGAAGATGTGATTCGTGTTAGTGTTTTTAATACGGGTAAAAATATTCCGGAAGAAAGTCTTCCTTATATCTGGGATAAATTTTATAAAGTGGATAAAGCGCGAACCAGAGAATATGGCGGTAGCGGTGTTGGCTTATCTATTGTAAAAGCGGTTATGGAAGGTATTCACCGGGATTATGGTGTACGGAATGATGAAAACGGTGTAACTTTCTGGTTTGAAGTATCTTGTTAAAATAAATTTTAGATGTTATACTATTAAGGAATATGGTTTTTTGACCGATGTATAAATCGGTATTTGACCGGTGCACTGTTTTATGTGTTAGAATGTGTATCAGTTTACCGAGGGAAAGAAGGAGGACAATATGACAAAATTTAAGATTTCTGCAATTGTATTGTCTTCTTGTATTGCTCTGTTTATGACCGGATGTGCTTCGGCAATTCCGGAATTGACAACAGATGAGCAGGATATGGTAACCCAATATATGGCGGATATTTTATTAAAATATGATGCTAATTATCAGGAACAACTTCTTGAAGAAGAGGAACTTGCTATTGCCTTGGAAGAACAGCGTGCAAAAGAAGAGGCTGCGAGATTGGAAGCGGAAGAACAGGAACGCTTGGAACAGGAGAAGATAGAAGAAAGTAAGCCTGATGATATTGAAATTGATGTCACACCAAGTTATGGCAGTGTCAGTGAAATGGCAGATGCGGCACGGATTGAGAATGTTGAATTTGATTATTTGGGATTTGAAATTACCGATCAATATCCCAAGGCCGGAGATGGAGAATTGGTATTTGCCATGACACCTACCGAAGGGAACGAACTGTTGATTATTAAGTTTAATATGTCTAATGTCGGCGGTAGTGATTGTGAAGTGGATATGATTCAGACCGGCACAAGTTATGCGGTCAAAATCAACGAAGGTAGTTATACGCCTGCCTTAACAACTTTGATTGAGAATGATTTATCTACCATCGGTACCGTTTTGCCGGTAGAATCAGGTATGGAAGTTATATTAATATCTGAAGTGCCTGTGGGGACACAGATTGATTCTATGATTTTATATGTCCGTGCACAGGACGGAAATATGGAAATACAGTTACAGTAAATTTTTTTAGAAAAAGCGGGGAATTGAAATGGAAGAGAGAAGAAGAAGTAAAAGAATGGAACTGGATGCCAAGATTATGGTTAAGCGTCTGGATGATGACACTGCAGATGAGGTGATTATTGAAATTGTTGATATTTCTAAGACCGGCGCAGGATTCAATTGTAAAACACCGTTAACAATTGGTGCAATTTATGAAGCATATCTTACCATTTGGACTAAGGAATTGATTCATTGTTTTATTGAAATCGTACGTATTGAAAAGAAGGCGGATACTTTTGCTTACGGTGGTATTTTTGTCGGAATGCCTGAGATGGATATGAAGCGTATTGAAACATATGAAACCATTGAAACTGCAAATGGAAATATGTAGTATTGAATGAATAAAGATGTACATAGAATGTCATATAGACCTTATTTGTTTGGTCTGTGTGGCATTTTTTATTTATTTAAAGAGTCTTTTATCATTATATAATAAAATAAGTTGTTTTAATTGTTTGAACAATTTGCACAATTTGTTTTAAAACAAAAATAATTTATAAAAAATTGTTCAAATTGTCAAATTTGCATTGTAAATTTGTTCAAAATTTAGTAAAATAAATATCGGGCAGGCGTATTGGGGAACGGTTTAGACGCATGTTCCAAATAACTTGATGTTTGGAGGAAAAGACATGAACATTTACACAACAGACAAAATTAGAAACGTGGCTATTTTAGGACACGGTGGTTGTGGTAAAACAAGTCTGACAGAGGCTATGGCTTATCTGGCAGGACTTACCTCAAGAATGGGAAAGGTAACTGACGGAAATACAGTCAGCGACTATGGCAAGGAAGAGATTAAGAGACAGATTTCAATTTCCACATCTATGGTTGCATTAGAGTGGAATGATGTTAAGATTAACCTTTTAGACACACCCGGATTCTTTGATTTCGTTGGTGAAGCAGAAGAAGCGGTAAGTGCAGCAGACGCAGCAATTATCGTTGTTTCCGGTAAGGCCGGCGTTGAAGTTGGTACGGAACGAGCATGGGATCTTTGCGAGAAGTATAAACTTCCCCGTATGTTCTTCGTAACGGAAATGGATATTGACAATGCATCGTTCCGTCAGGTAGTGGAAGATTTAACCGAGAAGTATGGTAAGAAGATTGCTCCTTTCCATCTTCCGATTCGTGAAAACGAGAAGTTTGTAGGTTATGTTAATGTTATTACCGAAACCGGTTATCGTTGGGAAGGTAAAGAAGTTGTGGAATGTGAAATTCCGGAAGCAAATAAAGAATATCTTGAGAATTACAGAGAAACACTTATGGAAGCAATTGCTGAAACAAGTGAAGATATGATGGAACGTTATTTTGCAGGAGAGACCTTCTCAGAGAACGAAATCCGTGCTGCATTAAGAGTGTCCGTAAATGACAGAAGTATCGTGCCTATTTCAATGGGTTCTAACATTCTCTGTCAGGGTATTTATACTTTGATGGATGATATCGTAAAATATTTACCTTCACCAGACAATATGCAGGTTGCAGGTATTGATTTAAAGACCAATGAAGTATTTGAAGCAAACTATGACTTCTCTAAGACGAAGTCTGCTTACATCTTTAAGACATTGGTTGACCCTTACATTGGTAAGTACTCTATGATTAAGGTTATGTCCGGTGTATTGAAGACAGATGATCTTTTATACAATGATGAAAAGGACGTAGAAGAAAAGATTGGCAAAATCTACGTACTTCAGGGTAACAAACCCGTAGAAGTAAAAGAACTTCATGCAGGTGACCTTGGTGCGTTGGCTAAGATTACTGCTGCAAGAACCGGTAATACATTATCTACCAAGGGTCATATTATCCGCTATGGTAAGGTTGAACTTCCTACACCTTATACATATAAGAGATATCACGCAGTAAATAAGGGTGATGTTGATAAGATTGCTCAGTCTTTACAGAAGATGATGCACGAAGATCAGACTATTAAGGCTGTAAACGATTCCGAGAATAAGCAGATGTTACTCTACGGTATGGGTGATTTACACTTAGACGTAGTAGTTAGCCGTCTCTTGAATGAATACAAGGTTGGTATCGAATTAACCAAGCCTAAAGTAGCATTCCGTGAAACAATTAAGAAGAAATCAGACGTGGAATACAAGTATAAGAAACAGTCCGGCGGACATGGTCAGTACGGTCACGTTAAGATGCGTTTTGAATCTTCAGGCGATATGGAGACTCCTTATGTATTCGAAGAATGTGTAGTTGGTGGAGCGGTTCCCAAGAACTTCTTCCCGGCAGTAGAAAAGGGCTTATCAGAAGCTGTGCTTCGCGGACCTATGGCTGCTTATCCCGTAGTTGGTGTTAAGGCTACATTGTACGATGGTTCTTATCATGCAGTAGACTCTTCCGAAATGGCATTCAAGATGGCTGCAACCCAGGCATTTAAGAAGGGCTTTATGGAAGCAGGTCCTGTACTTCTTGAACCTATTGCATCACTTAAGGTTACCGTTCCTGATAAGTATACCGGTGACGTTATGGGTGACTTAAATAAGAGAAGAGGTCGTGTACTTGGTATGAATCCTGTAGGCAACGGCAAAACTGTGGTAGAAGCTGACATTCCTATGATGAGTTTATACGGTTACTGTACAGACTTACGTTCTATGACAGGCGGACGTGGCGATTATATGTATGAATTTGCACGCTATGAACAGGCTCCTTCCGATGTTCAGGAAGCTGAAGTTAAGGCAAGAGCAGAAAAGGTTGCTGCAAATAACGAAGAATAATTAGTTGTAAAAGGGTTATATAAATTAAGACAATCGGCTTGGGGTTTTCCTCAAGCCGATTTCTCTTGATATGTTCTTTCCTTGTTATATTTTGTGCATTTTGGTTGACATTCGACACTAAAGAGTTTAAAATATTTGCTTGGAAAATATAAGCAGAAAATCAATGATTTTTGACAATTTATTGAGTGATAATATTGTTAAAGTTACGGATTTTATGCTTTTATAATTTAGATGTAAAAGAACTTGCGTATATTCGCAGAACGGAGGAAACTATGGCAGTGCCGTATCATCACAGAGAAATTGAACAGAAGTGGCGTAAGCATTGGGAAGAAAATCCTGTAAATGTACAGGACGGAACCAAGCCCAAATATTATTGCTTGGATATGTTCCCTTATCCTTCAGGCAGTGGTTTGCATGTAGGTCATTGGAGAGGCTACGTTATTTCTGATGTATGGAGTCGTTATAAAATGATGCAGGGATATTACCTGATTCACCCCATGGGATGGGATGCGTTCGGTCTTCCTGCAGAAAACTACGCAATTAAGATGGGTGTTCACCCTTCAAAGTCTACTGCTGAAAATGTTGCGAACATCAAGCGTCAGATTAATGAAATTGCAGCGATCTATGATTGGGACAGAGAAGTAAATACCACAGATCCCGAGTTTTATAAGTGGACTCAGTGGATTTTTGTAAAAATGTTCAAGGAAGGTCTCGCTTACGAGAAGCAGATGCCCATTAACTGGTGTCCTTCTTGTAAAACAGGTCTTGCTAACGAAGAGGTTGTTGACGGACAATGTGAACGTTGCGGTAGCGATGTGACCAAGAAGAACTTAAAGCAGTGGATGCTTCGTATTACCAAGTATGCTGACAGATTGTTAGAAGACTTGGACAAGTTAGAGTTGCCTGAGAAGGTTAAGAAGATGCAGACTGACTGGATTGGTCGTTCTTACGGTGCAGAAGTAAACTTCAAGGTTGATGGCAAGGATGAAGAAATCACAGTTTATACCACAAGACCTGACACTTTGCACGGTGCTACTTTTAT
>JAZNLG010000066.1:0-2036 GCA_045578965.1 Lachnospiraceae bacterium
CGATGACTTGTCGTATACTAAGCGTGGGGAGCTGCGCATTGGTGTGATAGAAGAGTCTCAGAAAGAAAATTTAAGGGCAGTTGCGGAGTTTTTTGAAGATATACAAATGCCACATACCGTTGAGGATGATATTTTAAAACGTATGTGGGGTAAGTTTATGCTCAATGTCGGTGTGAATCAGACTTGTCTGGCATATTCGACAAACTACGCAGGGACACTTACAGAAGGTAGTGAGGAGAACCGTATTTTTATTGCGGCTATGGAAGAAGTAATTACGCTTGCCAATGCTTATGATATTCCTCTTTCGCAGGAGGATTTGGACTACTATGTAAAAATCATTGGTACATTGTCACCGACAGGCGTTCCTTCCATGCGTCAGGACGGCATTGCCAAGAGATATTCGGAAGTGGAGATGTTTGCAGGTACAGTAAAGCGTATGGCGGCGAAGAAGAATATTCCTACGCCGGCTAATGATTTGCTCTATGATAAAATCAAAGAAATAGAATCACTTTATTAATTGTTAATTTGAAATGGATGAATAATTACGTTATAATACACCTTAGGATTAGTGGGGGAATGTACTATGACACGGTTTTATTATGCAATACTTATTTCGATTCCGATTATAATTTATTACATATGTAAGGCAGAATATTATGCGAATCACAGGGAACGTTATGACGAGGATACCTGTTATCGTTTGGCAAAGAATATAGTTAATTGGGTAAAAAGAAATGCCCGTGTGAAGACTATCAGTTACGGAGAAGAGAATCTTCCGGATGAAGGCGGGTATATTATGTATTCCAATCATCAGGGCAGGTATGATGCGATAGGAATTATTTCTGCGCATGACAAGCCGTGTTCGGTAGTGATGGATTCAGAGAGAAGCAAGTTGCCGATAGCGAAACAGGTTGTGGATTTACTATGTGGTGTGCGAATGAACAAAGCGGATATCAAGCAGCAAGTACGTGCATCAAGAGATGTCCGTAGAGCAGTGGAGCAGGGAAGAAGGTTTATATATTTCCCGGAAGGTAAGTATGAGGATAACCGTAATACTCTTCAAGAGTTCCATCCGGGGGCATTCAAGTGTGCACAACAGGCAAAAGCGCCGATTGTGCCGGTTGCGATTTATGATTCCCATATAGTGTTTGATTTTAATTCTTTGAAAAAAGTAACAACCCAGGTACTTTTTATGGAGCCAATCTATTATGAGGAATATGGGGATATGACCACTCGTGAAATCAGTGATATGGTAAAGGAAAGGATTGAAGAGGGACTTTGTAAACTGGATGAGAATCGCAGACGGTTGAATTTAAATCCCAACTATTATACAAAATGTAAGGAAAGTATCTAACTGTAAAATCAAGTCTGTAAATGCATTCGTCTTTTACAGACTTTTTTGAACCGGGAGGTGTCTATGAATCAGGAAATGAAGGATTTGATTTCTGTTATCAGGGAGAGCAGCAATATTGTCTTTTTCGGAGGTGCCGGTGTCAGTACCGAGTCCAACATACCGGATTTTAGAAGTGCGAACGGACTCTGGAATGAGAAACTGAAGATTAATTTTACGCCGGAACAGTTGGTGTCCCATACATTTTTTGTAAGGTATCCGGAGGAATTCTTTGAATTTTATAAGGATAAGCTGATTTATCCGGATGCAAAGCCGAATGCGGCACATAAAGCACTTGCCAAGCTGGAAGAGATGGGCAAAGTAAAGGCTGTGGTAACGCAGAATATTGACGGACTGCATCAGGCGGCGGGTTCCAAGGTGGTATACGAACTGCATGGTTCGGTATTGCGTAATTACTGTATGGAATGCGGTGCTTTTTATGATGAGAAATTCATCTTAGAGTCCGAAGGGATTCCGGTCTGCCAAAAATGCGGCGGCAGAGTGAAACCGGATGTGGTATTATATGAAGAAGGACTGGATGATAATGTTATCCGTGGTGCCGTGCATGCGATTGCCAATGCGGATACGTTGATTATCGGAGGAACGTCGCTTGTAGTATACCCGGCGGCGGGACTGATTGATTATT
>JAZNLG010000067.1:0-3269 GCA_045578965.1 Lachnospiraceae bacterium
AACATTGCTTTTTCATCATCATCCAGTTCTGCAATTTCCTGTTCAATCTGTGCACAGATAACAAACACTTCACTATCATTTTCAGCAGCGAACTTACGCACAGCAGCCACTTTATCATTGTCAGCACCGTCGTTTGCCAAATCATCCTCTGCTACATTGGCTGCAAAAATAACCGGCTTAGCAGTCAAAAGATTGTACGAAGCAAACCAGGCTTCTTCATCTTCATCCATAGTTTCAAAACCTTTTGCAAGTTTGCCTTCTTCCAAGTATGCAATAAGACGTCTTACCATATCCATCTCTTTTGCAATCTTCTTATCGTTGTTGGCTGCTCTCTGCCCCTTAGCCAAACGTCGCTCTAAGATTTCTGCATCGGAGAAAATCAATTCCAAATTAATGGTCTCGATATCACGAAGTGGGTCAACCGAACCATCCACATGAATAACATTAGAATCTTCAAAACATCTTACTACATGTACAATTGCATCCACTTCACGGATATTTGCCAAAAACTGATTGCCAAGGCCTTCTCCCTTGGACGCACCTTTTACAAGGCCCGCAATATCCACAAATTCAATAACAGCCGGTGTTACTTTCTTGGAACTGTACATATCTCCAAGTAATTTCAGTCTCTCGTCCGGCACGGCTACAATACCCACATTCGGGTCAATCGTACAGAACGGATAATTCGCAGATTCCGCACCTGCTTTTGTTAATGAGTTAAAAAGTGTACTTTTACCTACGTTTGGCAATCCTACGATACCGAGTTTCATGATATTTATTCTCTCTTTCTGTTAGTATTTCTTCCTGTTACTGCATTCTTCAAATAATAATTTATAATTCTCATACCGCACTGAACTGATACTTCCGGCTTCCACTGCCTGCTTTATCACACAATTCGGTTCGTTTACGTGATTACATCCTAAGAAACGGCATTGTCCCTGTACTTTTTCAAATTCGGGATAGTACCATTTTAAATCTTCTTTTTCCAAATCGAAAACGGATAATGAACTGAATCCCGGCGTGTCCAATATATAAGAATCATTTTCAAGTGCTATCAGTTCACTGTGACGGGTAGTATGTTTACCACGCTCAATCTTCTCGCTGATACTTCCTGTCTCCATCTGTACACCGGATTGCAAAAGATTAATAAATGATGACTTCCCGACACCGCTCGGTCCGGCCACTGTTGAAGTCTTGCCGTATAAGCATGCCTTGACTTCTTCTACTCCCAGTCCCTTTTTGGCACTCATAAAAAATACGGGATGTCCTGTTCCTTCATAAATCCGTCGCATCTCGTCCATTTCCGCATCCGTCACCAAATCCATTTTGTTAAAACAGATAATGGTTGGAATCTCCTTCTGTTCCATCATAAGAAGAAACCGGTCCAATAAATTGTAATTTGGCCTTGGCTTGTCAGCAGCAAAAATAACAAGTGCCTGGTCCACATTTGCAACCGCCGGACGGATCAAATCATTTTGCCTTGGGAGAATTGTCTCCACATTGCCCAATTTTTTTTCTTCGTCCAATATAACAATTTCTACATTATCGCCAACAAGGGGTTTTTCGTTGTTTTTACGAAATACCCCTTTTGCTTTGCATTCATAAACTCCTTTACCGGCTACATGTACATAGTAAAAGCCGGCTATGCCTTTGATGATTTTTCCATGGATAACCATACTCTGCATCCAATTATTCCTTTGCAAATTTTACACTGCGTCGTACCGTACGTTCCTCAACGGTTTCAGGCGTCGTTATCACTTCCCCGTTTTCATTGGTCGTAGATGAACCCGGCGTAACAACGTTATATATCAGATAAATGAAACCATCCTCTGCTCCTGTTATGCCCGAAACATTAAATGAAACCGGGAATGTCTGTGTGGTCTCTCTCTTTATCTCCACACCTGCTGATGTCGTTAAAATTACAATGGTATCGGTTCCCGCTGCATACTGCGCATCTTCCGCTGCCGGGCTCTCGATATTGCCGATAAAACTATATGTGGAATCTCCGGTTCCGATACTGATTTTAATATCTACCTTGGTTCCTTCTTCCACTTCCACTCTCTCGGAATAACTCTGGTAACATACTAAATTAACCAAAGAAGGATCCGAGTGGGTCGTCTGGCTGATTACACCGATATCCAATCCGGATTCTACCAATACTACTACCGCATCTTCTTCTGAAAGTCCAATCAGATTCGGTACCGTCACTTTGCCGACACTGCTGCTGATACTTACGTATACGGTAACACTGGTTCCGAGTTTGGCACTCTCACCCGCTGCCGGAACATGACTGACTACATTTCCCTTTTTTACAGTGCTTGATTCGCTCTCTTCTTTTACTACCTTAAAGCCCTTCTTATTCAAAGTGGCTACAGCCTCTGCATAGGACAGATTGGTAACATCAGGCACTTCCACAAGACTCTCATCCGCCTCCTCGTCTGTTATCGACGTCTGCGGAATAGTCTGCTGTGTAATACTCTCTTCTATTATGGTTCCTTCCGGCACGGTATCCCCAAATCCGAAAAGACCCATTTTCTTTCCTGCAATCAATATTACTACCGCACAGAATAAAATAGCCGCTATAATTGCCAGAATGGTAGTCACCTTATCCATTCCAGAATTATCATCATCGTCCTCTTCTTCCACAATCTCCTGTCTCACTACACGAGGCTTCTCATCAATATTTTTAGGACGTTTCTTTTTAACCGGTTTTGGTGCATCATTGGTACGCACACGGATTGCTTCGTCCATTGAATCACGCTTTTTGGACTGCTTTTTAATCTGCTGCATATCCTGCTCGCTAATCATACGTGTGGCAGCTTCTTCATCCGGATCTGTCATTTTCACAAAGTCTTCATCCGGATGCATAAGGGACTGTTTCAAATCCGCAACCACTTCCGGCATGGACTGGTAACGTCTGTCCGGGCTCTTCTGCGTACATTTAAATACAATCTGCTCTACACTAATCGGAATCTCCGGAATATATTCTCTTGGTGAAGGCATCGGTTCCTGAATATGCTTAATCGCAATCGCAACCGTGGTTTCTCCGTTAAACGGAACACGTCCCGTCAGCATTTCGAACATCGTAATACCGAGAGAATAAATATCACTCTTCTCATCAGAGTATCCGCCTCTTGCCTGTTCCGGCGAAGTATAATGCACAGACCCCATCACATTGGAAGTAATGGTATTACTGGTAACGGCTTTTGCAATACCAAAGTCCGTAACCTTTACCTTACCCTCCTTACTGATCATAATATTCTGTGGTT
>JAZNLG010000068.1:0-2107 GCA_045578965.1 Lachnospiraceae bacterium
CACCAGAACCTAAATCTGGCGTGTCTGCCAATTCCACCACACCCGCTTATGTTGCCGGACAACCGTTTCGGCGTCCGCAACTTTTATATTGTACGCGTTCTATTTTAAGATAGAACACACCCTTTTGTCAATTCAACTTAAGATATTAAATTCAGAAGGCTTTTCACCGCTCATCTCATATCCCAACTATACATTATCCGGAATATTTTTAATCGTCTTTTTATATACAGCAATCATAAAAAGTGTACACATGATCATTGATGCAAATTCAGCAATAGGGAATGCCCACCACACAAGGCTTAACTGCCCGGTCAACGAAAAAAGATATGCTACCGGAATTAATACGGCCAACTGTCTGGCAATGGATACCCACATACTGTAGAAACCGTGTCCCAGAGCCTGGAAGGAACTACTGAGAATGATACAGTACGCTGCAATCGGGAAATGTACGCCAATAATACGAAGCGCAACCTTACCCATCTCCATCAAATCACCTTGCGCATTAAACAGAAGCAGCAATTTGTCCGGGATAAAAAGGAAACAGAGCATACCCGCAATAAAAATAATTTCCGCATATAAGATACCAAGTTTGATTGCCTTCATCATACGGCTTCTTTTGCCCGCACCGAAGTTATATGCAATAATCGGCACCAGACCGTTATTTAAGCCAAATACCGGCATAAAGAAGAAACTCTGCAACTTATAGTATACGCCGAATACGGTTGCCGCAGTGTCCGCAAAAGACAGAAGAATCTGATTCATGCAATAGTTCATAATCGAACCGATGGACTGCATAATAATCGAAGGAAAACCTACCGAGTAAATCTTTGCAATCATTGCTCCATCAGGCTTGAATCCCCTGAATGAAATACGAATCTCTTTATTAAACTTCTGATTTAAGAAAATCGCCAAACATCCGGCAACAACCTGTCCGATTACGGTTGCAAGTGCCGCACCGGCAACACCTAACTTAGGACATCCGAGCAAACCAAAAATCAAAATCGGATCCAGTATCAGGTTAATCACTGCACCGGTAGCCTGGGTAACCATAGAAAGCACCGTTTTACCGGTAGATTGAAGCAAACGTTCAAAAGTCACCTGAGTAAAAATACCAAAAGAACAGCAGCAGACAATAGTCAAATACTGAATACCGTACTCTGTGATGGCAGGGCTTTCGGTTCCTTGCATATAATAGAACGGTTTTACAAAGAAAATACCCACAAAAAGAAATAATATTGAACTTAATATCATCAAAAAGATACCATTGGTGGCTGCTTTGTTAACCGCCTCCTGATTCTTCTCTCCCAATGCTTTGGACAGTACTGCATTAATACCTACGCCGGTACCGCCGCCTACCGCCATACACAGCACCTGCACGGGAAACGCCAGGGAAACTGCAGTCAATGCATCTTCGCTTAACTTTGCAACGAAAATACTGTCAACAATGTTATACAGAGACTGTACCAGCATAGATGCCATCATCGGAATGGACATCGTAAGCAGCAACTTATTCATAGGCATAACGCCCATTTTATTTTCTTCCTGTGCAGGATCCTCATTTGCATATAAATGTTCCGGAATACCTGCCTCTTCAGGTTCATCATATACAATGGTATCCTCAGACATATTTTCTTCATTATAAAAATCACTCATAAATACTCTCTTTCATATAAGAATTCTACCTTGCCACTTATAATTCATTTACGCACAAGGCTTATTTTATATCTAAAATTTTTTATTGTAAAGATAAACAAAAAGTTTTTGCACAGTGTTTTTTGTCGTTTCGGCTGTATATTTCAAACAATACGCAGATATTTGATAAAAATAACATATATTTGTTATTTTTGTATAAAAAGGCATTGTAATTTTGACAAAAAGGGAATATTATATTAATAAGTTTTAGGATTTCCTAAAATATGAATAAGCCAAAATCAATCGTCTTTCCGATTGTTTTTCCCTTTAACAGAAAAGCACAAGGTAACCCCTATACCTTGTGTTTTTCACCGTTTATGGGGATTTTTTTATTTTATCGCATAAAAAAAACGTAAACTTATAAGTTTACGCTTTCTTTTTCGTGAGCCATCGGGGACTCGAACCCCGGACAACT
>JAZNLG010000069.1:0-13663 GCA_045578965.1 Lachnospiraceae bacterium
TATTTTTATTGATTTTCTCCTGTTTCACTTTTGTTCCTCATTACCGTTCATGATCTTTTAACGATATAAAAGTATGCAACCAAGCATCCTGTCACACTACCTTAAATATCCCTATACAACAGAAAATTTCTGATTTTCTGCATATAGAACAGAAATCCCTTCTTGTTAAATACATTCAAAAGATAATCCGTTTCTTTGTTAACCTGTACCACATCAAACGCTACCTTTCGACCACTGTACTTTTGTAAAACTGCATCCGACGCATGATACATATCCACTTCACGTTTTCTTCTGCCACGGCCTTTATAGGGCGTGTGATAAACGGAAGTTACAACCGGCTCAAAAACAAAACTGCTTTCAAACGAATAACGTAACCACAAATCCCAATCTTCCAAAACATCCAAACTCTCATCGAATCCGCCACAGGCTTCATACAAAGAACGATGAAACATAATGCTTTGAATTGGGATATAGTTCATATAACACAACAACAAACCGTTGTACGGTTGCTTATAGCGTATAAATTTACGCTTCACCTTAAAAGAGCCCTTTTTATCTGCCTTAATCTGGTGTTCTTCCGCAATCGTATAAGCAGCCTTACACTTATTTTCTTTTAATTTGTCAACCAAAGCAGAAACATGTCCCGGTAAAAAATAATCGTCATCATCCAGAAAATTGAAATATGTTCCCTTCGCCATTTTCAATCCCAGATTACCGGCAGCACAACGCCCGCGTTTTTCACCCGTTGCGCTGTAACATATATTCAAATCTGCAAAATTCGATTTGATAAATTCTTCCGATACATTTTCTCCGTCTTCTACGATTACAATCTCAATGTTCGGATAATCCTGCTCACGCACGCTTACTAATGCCCTCTCCAAAACCTGAGGCCGTCCGCAAGTTCTTATGATAACCGAAACCAAAGGACTTTCCATACCAATACCTCTATCTGCATTCCCTTTCTTTGGGAATGCCAAACTATTTTTTATCTCTAACTAAAATAAAAATGCCAAAAATATAATTACTTTTTCATACAAATCAAACAATCACACAACAACGAAAAGAAACGAATCTCTTTGCGGTTTTTCCAATAATTCTTTATGACCGGAAACACCTTGCCTTCTGCCAAAAGTTTCTCTCTTCTTGACATCTGCTCATATTTGATTCGTATTGCATCCGGTTGCTGATTTTCCTCCGATTGGAAACTATGCAAAACCGCTTCCATATAACTTCGATATTTTCTGATATCTGCTAATTTCCGCTCTTTATCTAAAAGTTTCCCGATTCGGTGTTCTTCTCCGGCCGCATTATTCTCATGTCTTCTGTGCCATGCCAAAACACAATCCAACTGTCTCATCCCGCCATCCAACGCTGCATAAATACACAGTGCCAAGTCATGCGGAATCTGGGGATTATTAATCTGCGCCTTCTTCTGCTGATACCATTGGTTGCGATAAGCAAGCACCATACCTGACCATTCATTTTTGTATAAAACCTGTTCCAACGAAATATTCTGTACACGCTTGGTTTCTTTGCTGTAGTTGGGTTTTATCAGTGTTTTGATATCCTTCCCCTGCGCATCAACAAGTTCCATTTTGCAGGCAAGCACTTTCATATCATCGTCATTCTCCAGAGCATCCTGCATACATTTGATTTTATCAACACTCCAGATATCATCCTGATCTGCAAGGAAAACAACATCCCCTGTTGCCAATCCCATACAATAATAAAAATTCTCCGGATACCCTTTTCGCACCTGATTGTGAACCAGACGCCATGAGTCTTCCAACTGTTTTTCAGAAATAAAATCCAAAACAATGTCTCTCGTCGTATCCGTAGAATCATCGTCACAGATAATGACTTCATCCGGTTTGCGAGACTGCTGCCATATATATTCCAACTGCTCTCTAACGAACTGTTCTCCGTTATAGGTTGCCATGCAAACCGAAATTTTCATCCGTCAAAGCCTCCACATACTTTTCCGTCACATACTGCAATTCGTATTCTTTAAACTGATGTTGCATCTCTTTGCCGTTCATCGCTTCCTGCATCTTCAAAATCCAATCCATGGCATCAAAGGGCTTATCCACATACACCCCTTTTCCCTGCGTCACTTCCCATAAACAGGATTCCTTGGTCATAACAACCCTTTTTCCCTTACGCATAGCCTCTATGGGCGGCATTCCAAAGCCTTCAAAGACACTCGGAAACAGAAACAGTTTACAGTTCTCATATAAACTGTCGCGCCATGCATCGGATACAAATCCGGTCATAATCACTTTATCTTCTACTCCGTATTCCTGAAGTATTTTGAGCAGTTCATCATTTTTTTGCCCCACGCCGCTGAGTACCAGTTTCTCGTTGCCATCCCACTTCTTCATTACCTGTAATACGGTTTTGATATTTTTGTGGGGAAGCATAGAACTGACGCAATAAAAATAGTTATCTTTTTGAATAGAATACTTCTGCTCCAATTCTGCAAAATCTGCCGTTTTGCCATCAGATATAATCGGATTATATATAGTAAATGCTTTATCCTTTGCCACCGGATAATTACGGATAACATCATCTCTGCAAAAATTAGAGATTGTAATCACTTTTGCGGATTTTTTACATGTTTTTTTCCACGAATATTTTAAAAAGCATCTTCGTATAAAAGAAAAATACTCCGGGTAATGCAACGCCTGCAAATCATGAATCACACTCACATAGGGTATCTTCCCATTGGAACGCGGCATGCTGTAGACGGGTATGAACATCACCTCTATGCCCTGTTTGCGGGCCACCTTATCCAAATGCATATTCTCCCACAGAATACGTATGGGTTGTCTTGCACACTTCACTTTACACACAAACAAATCCATATTATCGTGTTTGCCGTAATGTTCAAAACTGTCTGCGTTATCTTCTGCCACAAACAATGTATATTTATTTTCTGCATCATAAAGGGCAAAACCATTCATTAAATTTCTGATATATGATTCGGTTCCGCCGCAAATTCCGGGTCTGACCCATAACAAATCAATCCCAATATGCATATTTCATACACCTCACCGTTTTATCGAATTCCGTTATGTCGCATCTTATCTTTTGCAAAGTTTTGCCGCCTATCCCAGCAACATCTTTGCCGCTTCAATCATAATACACTCTATGATATATAATCTGCTGTATCCGTTGATGCGGTAACAATATTTATAACGGTCCGAAATACGTTTCTTTGCCGCTTTCAAACTTTTATGATTACTTGCACCACCCATACGGAAATTCGCCAAAACTTTATCCACCGTCACAATCTTTCGATTCTGCTTCTTCATCTGCAGATAAAATCCGTAATCATCATGAATTCCAAGATTCCGAAACGGATACTCCTTGTACAATTCCGCCTTCACAAAAGTCGTAGGATGATTCCAGTCTCTGGATGTCTGAAAGTTACGCAATCTTGCTTTTTTGATAAAACTGCTGCCGTCCTGCTTATGAATCCGGATATTGGCAAACATCAACTCACATTCCTCTGCTTGAAAGGTTTCAACCACTGTCTCTACCGCATCCGGCTCATACGTATCATCACTGTTTAACAAGCCTATGATTTCACCCTGCGCCAGACGTATGCCTTTATTCATGGCATCATAAATACCTCCGTCCGGTTCACTGATGATTCGGAAATGAATTCCCTTCTCCTCCATAGCCGGCCGGTAACTTTCGGCTATTTCCACGGTTTTATCCGTACTCTTACCGTCAATGATAAGATATTCCATATCATTACATGTCTGGGCAAGCACTGAATCCATGGTTCTTTTTATACAATTTTCACTGTTATATGCCACAGTTATTATACTAACCATTAATATCTCTCACACTTAATTTAATACTTTCTTCCAAAGAGAATCGCCGGTATCCCGTTATTTTTTCTTCACTCAACTCTCTTTCAATGACCAAAGAACCAAAAGCCTTATTTGCAAGTTTCTGAATCTTTCCCGGCAGAAGCGAAGCAACTTTAACCAGCGGATTCAAAAGACTCCACATATGAATCTTTTTTCCTTTTGCCGTTGCAATCATTTTTACCATTTCCGCTGTTGTTACATATTCTTCGTTCTGCGGATAAAAAACACCGCCGCACTGTTCTTCTGCAAGAAGTCTTACAAACTCTGCAAGATTTCCGATATATAACATACTTCTTTGATTATGAATGCCGGGAAAAACCGGCATTTTGGATGCCAATTTTACCAATATGGGGAAATTACCCTTACTGCCTCTTCCGTATATCATGGGAAGCCTTAACACCGCCACCCGAAATTCCGAAGTCTCCAGTGCCTGTACAGCATTCTCCCCCTGCAATTTACTGTCACCGTAAAAGTTCGCAGGTGCAGGAAGGGTATCTTTGGAAATTATCTTTTCTTTGCCGACGCCGGCACTATCTCCGTATATGATAACACTGCTAAAATAAACAAACTGCTTTACCCCGTCTTCCCGGGCCTTTTCGGCAACTTCTTTTGCCAGATTACAGTTCACATCATAATATGCTTTCTGTTCTTCTTTGCTAACACTTGATACATCCGCGTGGGCAATTCCGGCCACGTGTAAAATCGTATCGTAGTCCTCAAAAGAAACCTGCTTCCAATCGTTGCCTCGCAGGGAAATTTTATCAACAATATAATTCTCCGTACCGGCTCCTGCATTATAGTCTCTTAAATATTTCTCTATGGAATTTCCCACATAACTATGAAGGCCTGTTATTAATATCTTCTTCATTTTCTTTACCTGACTTTTCAAGACTTCCCGTTCCGCCTTCCACTACACCATCGCTTCGAAGCACACTGCGAAAGGTTCCGAAAAAGCACTTCAAATCCATAGCCGGACCCATTTTATCTACATATTCACCATCCAGTTTTGCTTTTACCGGAATCTCTAATTCGTCACGTCCGTTAATCTGAGCCCATCCGGTAAGTCCCGGCCGGATGTCATTGGCGCCGTACCTGTCGCGTTCTTCTATCAAATCATATTGATTCCAAAGTGCCGGTCTGGGTCCCACAATTGCCATATCACCTTTTATAATATTAAAAATCTGCGGCAATTCATCCAGACTGGTCTTACGTAAAAACTTGCCCACTTTCGTAATATACTGTTCCGGATTCTGCAAAAGATGCGTAGGCATGTCCTTCGGCGTATCAATACGCATGGTACGAAATTTTAAAATCATAAAATGCGATTTATGAATTCCCACGCGCTTCTGCTGGAAAAGCACGGGACCTTTTGAATCAATTTTTATTGCAATGGCCAAAATCAGCAAAACAGGAAAGATTATAATCAATCCAATCAATGAAAGACCGAAATCGATAACACGTTTAATGTGTGTATACATTTGCGCCTCCTTATCATGTCCGTAACACAATCTTATCTGCGGACATAATAAACCTAATCATACACAGTAATTATAACATAGATATATTTAAAAAGGAACCGCAATATAGCAGAAGATTGTATTATTTTCGCTATCCGTTCATCACTTTTGCAGCCCGGATAATTGACGTATCGGTCACATAAAAATAAGAGGCAGAACAATCCTCTGCCTCTTCCATACAGTAACCCTCTTACTATTTCTGCTTTTTATCCTGAATATCTTTCTTTATGACTTCTTTCAGTATTCTGGTTTTTTCTTTGATTCTGGTATTTGCGGAAGGTTTTGCCAAAATATCGCCTACCAGTCTGACACTTACTTCCACATGACCCAAACGATAAGACAATGCTGCCAGCAGATAATCAAAGGTCGTTTCATCCATGCCGCAAATCGGGAATAACTCCTTCTCTCTTGCCGCAAACAAACCTTCATATGCCTTCACCAAAAAAGTTTCTTCTTCGCGTTCGCAGCGTTCAATTCCCTCTTTCTCCGTTTCCGGCAAATGCTCTGCTTTTCCGCGGAGTAACCAGGCAGTTTTCAGACACACATAAGCCTTTTCACTGCCCTTTGCACCTTTGACAACCGAAGATAAAAGTGCTAATTTACTACGCTCAATCGCCTCATCATAAGAATATATCTTACTCTTCTTCTCGTCCTTGATTTTGTAATTATTGCTGATAGTTTCTTTGATTTTTTTAATCTGCATTGTGGTCAACGGTGTAAAATATCGGTTCAAAACCGCATATCCGCAACAAGGGCATGCTATCACATCATATTTTACGACATCCACATTCTGATGCACCGGACGCAGATCCATATCAGTGCTGATTAACTTAGCCTTATTGGACTTTATGGTTTTACTTTTAAAAGAATAATCACAAACCGGACAGGTATATGTCTTATCAAAAATATACTCCGCTTCCAGTTCCTCCGGTGTTTTAATCTTTTCTATCTTTTGATCTGATTTCGCTTCCGCGGCATTCTTGGAAGAATCATCGCCATAAATATCCAAATCCTCCAGCCCTTCAATTCCCAAACTTTCCAATCCTGAAAATAAATCCACAATACTACCCCATTCTTTTCTGTTGTTGAAAAATGCAGTCCCGGTATTTCTCCCGAAACTGCATTTTACTATTTCTTATTTCAGTATACAATACTAGTTATTCTTCGGCAATACAAAAGAACTCTTAAGGGATACAATTCTGTTAAATACAGGCTCACCTTCCTTAGAATCTTTGTAATCCACGCAGAAGAAACCGTTTCTTACAAACTGGAAACTTTCGTATGCTTTGGCATCCTTTAATGCCGGCTCCAAATAGGCTGTAATCACAGTCTTGGAATTCGGATTTACATTAATGCTTCCGTCTTCCTCATTGTATACACCCTTTTCTTCATCAACGATATTCTCAAACAAACGAACTTCTGCCTGAATTGCAGTAGATGCATTTACCCAGTGGATGGTACCTTTTACCTTACGTGCATTGAATCCTGAGCCGGATTTGGTTTCAGGATCGTAAGTACAGTGAATTTCAACTACCTTACCGGTCTCATCCTTCACACAACCTGTGCAGGTTACAAAATATGCATTCATCAAACGTACTTCATTTCCGGGGAACAATCTAAAATATTTCTTAGGAGGCTCCTCCATAAAGTCTTCTCTTTCAATCCAGAGTTCCTTACCGAAAGGCAACTGTCTGCTTCCCAATGATTCGTTCTCTAAATTGTTGGGTGCATCCAGCATTTCAATCTTGCCTTCTTCCCAGTTATCGATGATTAATTTAACAGGATCTAAAATTGCCATCATACGGGGACGTTTTAACTTCAAATCCTCACGAATACAGTATTCAAGCATTGCCATATCTGCGGTAGACTGCGCTTTTGCAACACCGCAAAGTTCTACGAACTTCTTAATGGACTCCGGTGTATAACCTCTTCTTCGAAGTGCCGCTACCGATACCAAACGGGGATCATCCCAACCGTCTGCAATACCGTCTTCTACCAATTTTTTGATATATCTTTTACCTGTAACAACATTCTTTAAATAAAGTTTCGCAAATTCAATCTGCTTGGGAGGATGAGGATATTCCAATTCCGTTACAACCCAATCATACAAGGGTCTGTGATCCTCAAATTCCAAAGTACAGATAGAGTGCGTAATACCCTCAATTGCATCCTCAATGGGATGTGCAAAATCATACATAGGATAAATACACCATGCATCTCCTGTACGATGATGTGTCATATGTGCCACACGATAAATAACGGGATCTCTCATATTCATATTGGGAGATGCCATATCAATTCTGGCACGAAGAACCTTCTCGCCATCCTTATAAACACCGTTCTTCATATTCTCAAACAGTTCCAGATTCTCTTCCACACTTCTGTTTGCATAAGGATCTTCTTTACCGGGCTCTGTAAGAGTTCCTCTGTACTCTCTGATTTCATCTGCTGTCAAATCAGATACATATGCCTTGCCCTTCTTAATCAATTTCACAGCCGCCTCATACATCTGACCAAAATAATCCGATGCAAAAAACAGTCTGTCATCCCACTTAGCCCCCAGCCACTTAATATCCTCCAACTGGGAATTCACAAACTCCACCTTCTCCTTCGTAGGATTGGTATCATCAAAACGCATATTAAACAAACCGTTATACTTCTCTGCCAAAACATAATTCAAAAGAATACTCTTGGCATGTCCGATATGCAAATAACCGTTCGGCTCCGGCGGAAAACGTGTATGCACGGTATCATAAACACCTTCCTCCAAATCCTTGTCTATAATCTGCTCAATAAAATTACGTGAAACAACTTCCTTTTCTTCATTCTCCACGTTGTTAAGCATTTCATTCTTTTCCATAACTCTAACTCCATTCCCAAGGGTCAATCTTTCCGCCCTCTCTCAATTCTCAACATTTCCATAATATCACAAACCCCTAAAATAATAAAGACTTCCCTCAAAAAATTTTACACCTCACATTTTCCGTTTGTTCCCGCTCTTTGAATGCCGTTTTGCAGGAGGTGGGCGTTTTATAAGACGATTTGCCTTTTTGCACATTCGTTATAAATTGCATATGTTTTGTTTTGCGATGAAGCCGCTGCTTTTTCGTTGTTTGAGGCAATTGTTTCCATTGAGCAAGGCCGTTTCACTTTCGGCTTCGCAAATACGGTTTTTCTAAAAGTGTACTGCAGACAATGCTTTTAATGCCGGGTTTCGGCAAAAACTCGCTTCGCTCAAACATTTGCCTTACACCCGGCAAATAGGAAAAGGCATTGTCTGCTAAGTACACTAAGAAAAACTGGTATTTGCTTACAAAGAAAATGAACCGGCCTGCCAATGAAACAATTGACGAGTTTAGAAAAGGCAGCGGCAATCAAACATCGCAAAATTAACATATAGCAATTTGTTAGGATGTGCAAACGCAAGAGGATTATAAAACGCCCACCCCCTGCAAAAACGGTCCTAAAAAAAGCGCTACAAAACTACAAATATGAGTGGTATATGCCTTGCTAATTGAGAAGAAATGAAGTATAATTTGAGTTGGTATAGTTTTTATAAAAATGAAGACTGAGGGGGACTAAAAAATGAGACTTATTACGCGTTCGGACTTTGATGGTCTGGCATGCGGCGCTCTTTTAAAAGAGGCCGGAATTATTGATTCCTGGAAGTTTGCGCATCCGAAGGATTTACAGGATGGTTTGGTAGAGGTTACCGAGAATGACTGTCTTGCAAATGTGCCTTATGTTGAGGGTTGCGGTTTGTGGTTTGACCACCACTCCAGTGAGCATGAAAGAAATGAGTTAGCAGGCAAATATAAGGGTGAGAGCCGCATTACACCTTCCTGTGCACGTATTATCTATGATTACTATGGTGGTAAAGAAAGATTTGCACATTTTGATGATATGATGGAAGCGGTTGATAAGGTTGACTCCGGTAACCTTACCATTGATGATATCCAGAATCCTAAGGGCTGGGTTTTAATCGGTTTCTTAATGGATCCGAGAACCGGTCTCGGACGTTGGCGTGAGTTTACGATTTCCAACTATCAGTTAATGGAGAAATTAATTGAAGCTTGTCGTACTATGACAACGGAAGAAATTCTTGCACTTCCGGATGTAAAAGAACGTATTGATGTTTATTTTGAGCAAACAGATAAATTCAAGGAAATGGTTAGTGCACACACCAAAGTGGTAGGTGATTTGATTGTTTCCGATCTGCGCGGTGTAGATCCCATTTACTCCGGTAACCGTTTTATGATTTACAGTATGTATCCTGAACAGAACATCTCTATGTGGATTGTAAACGGCAAGGGTGGTAAGGGTTGCTCTTGCGCGGTAGGTTACAGCATCTTAAACAGAACTTCTAACGTAAATGTAGGAAGCCTGATGTTAAAATACGGCGGCGGCGGTCACAAAGCAGTTGGTACCTGTCAGTTTGCGGATGAAGTTATGGATGAAAACATCAAAGCGTTAATTGATGATATCGTAAACTACAAAGAATAATTTTATATTACATATAGCACAAAAGCCCGTACCGGAAGGTATGGGCTTTTTGCACTCAATCTTTTTATTCCGTTTCCGGGGTATTATAGTTTAATACGCGCCCGGCAACGGCAGAAGTATAGCCACTACCGCCTTGACTATCATGGCCAATGCGAAATACGTCAGGGCAAAAACGGAATTTCCAAGAATCCAAAATTGAAAGCCAAAAATCTGTATTACCAGCAATACGGTACCGATTATAGCAAACAAACTACCAAGCAAAGCAATCGGATGTAAGGGATTGCTCAAAATATACCCCATTGTATTTGTAACGTAAAACAACAGACCAATAATACCTAATGTAATTGCCGCAGACCGTGTACCGTTCACAAATAAAAAAGGTATATTGGAAACGCCGATCCAGTATATGAACAACGCAATTACAATTTCAAAAATATAACTGACTCTTCTACTCATAAAAGTTCCTCCTTTTTGAATTGAAAACCTGCTTATAGTATTTGAAATTCACTTAAAATGTATGAACAAAATCCCTTGCAAAATATATCCATTTTATTCTTTTATTTCTTTTTTTATTCTATTTCATAATATGAATTATTCTCTTTTTTTATTTCAAATTTTATGATGCACAAATGAATTTTTTTTGCATAAAATAAAGCGACACTTCTTTTAGGAGAACACAAAATGAGCGGTTTTTCAGGTTTTTTTCAGACCGGGTCTTCTTTTTTGAACAATTATGATTTTTATTATTCACTTTTGGATAAAATGCGCCGTACCCAGTTACATCGCGGCGATGATGAAGATGCCATGTTACTTACCGCCAATTGCGGCCTTACACACAACCATTTTCAAAAAGATTCAGATGCACATAAGGTATTCCGCCCTTTTACCCGCAGATTGTACGGCAAAACGTTTCATCTTGCCTTTGCCGGGGAATTGTATAATGCCGAAATACTCAAAAAGGATTTGGCCGATTATGATTTTAAGTTTGACACAGCTGCAGACGAAGAAATCTTACTTTACGGCTTTTTACAATACGGCACTGAATTTTTCAAAAAACCGGAGGGTGTATTTTCATTTGCCCTTTTAGAAGAAGAGGACAGACTCCTTTATCTGGTAAGAGACGGTTTTGGTTGTAAACCTCTTTTTTATGCATACCTGAATGACACTTTAATTTTCGGCACTGAATTAAAAGCACTTTTGGCACACCCTTATGTAAAACCCACTTTAAGTCAAAGCGGATTAAATGAAATTTTCTCATTGGGCCCCGCACGCAGTCTTGGAAACGGCGTCTTTGACAACATCTATGAAATAAAACCCGGACAGTGGCTATGTGCCTCACCTTATGGCTTATACAAAGAAACTTATTGGCGTATGAAAGCCAAACCTCACACTGACTCCTATGAAAAAACCATCGAAAAAACCGGTGAATTATTAAGCGATGCCATTCGCAGACAATGCGCACATACAGGTGACATCGGCTCACTTTTATCCGGTGGTGTGGATTCCAGCGTGGTTACTGCCGTGGCCGCAAAATATCTCGCAGAAAGCAATGAATCCCTAAAAACTTTCTCCTTCGATTATCAGGAAAACGCTGACTACTTTAAATCCAATGCCTTCCAACCCTCTATGGACCGACCCTTTGTGGATATTATGACTGCAGATTTAGGCACGGAGCATAAGTATCTGGAGTGCAGCCAGGAAACACTCTTTCAGCATTTGAAAGATTCCGTTCTTGCTCACGATTTACCCGCCATGGCGGATGTGGATTCTTCCCTGCTTTATTTTTGTAAGCAGGTAAAAAAAGATGTCGGCGTTGTACTGACAGGTGAATGTTCCGATGAAGTATTCGGCGGTTATCCCTGGTTCCATCGCGAAGATTTATTAGCAGCAGACACCTTCCCCTGGACTACTTCCTTACAGCCCCGCATGCGGCTTTTAAAACAGGATTTTGCCATATCCCTTAACATGAACGACTACGTACAAAACGCCTATCATAAAACACTTCAGGAAATTGACTATCTTCCTTGCGAAAGCGATACCGACAAAGCAAAACGCCGAAACGGTTACTTAAGTCTGTACTGGTTTATGGTTACCTTGTTAAATCGTATGGAGCGATGCAGTGCACAGGCAGATTTAACCGCCAGAGTTCCGTTTGCCGACAGAACCCTTGCCGAATACATTTATAACGCCCCCTGGGAAATGAAACAGCGTGGTGGTATTGCCAAAAATCTTCTGCGCGAAGCATACCGTGGTCTTGTTCCGGAGGAAGTATTATTCCGCAAAAAATCACCTTATCCCAAAACCTATCATCCTGCTTATGAGAAACTTTTGTGCGACAGTCTTATGGAAATTATCACGGATACAGCAAGTCCTTTACGTTATTATATCGATAAAAATGCCTTGCTCACTTTTATGGATGAAAAGAAGGATCTAGGCTCACCTTGGTACGGTCAGTTGATGGCCGGTCCTCAGATGCTTGCCTACCTGATTCAGATTGATTTCTGGATGCGTGAATACGACATTAAAATTCAATCATAAAAGATGTGAACGTTTGAATATCATTCTTAAGTTCATAAAATAAATAAAGGTATCATTGCCTTCATCGGCAATGATACCTTTTACTTTTACACTTCAATAAATTCATACTCTCTGCTGCCATATCCCAGCCCTGCTGCCGCTTCAATGGTCAGCACGCCATTGCGAGATTCAATACGTTCTAACAAATGATCCCTGCCCGGATCATCAGATGCATATACCAAATCAATGCACGCCTGATCAATGGCAATCGGATCATCAGACACCAAAATACCAATATCCTTCATACAAGGGTCTTCTGCCACCGCACAACAATCACAATCAACAGACATGTTCATCATAACATTTACATAAGCAACATTCCCCTTAAAATATTCCACAACGCTGCCTGCTGCATCTGCCATGGAACGCAGGAACAAATCATGATCTGCCGTCCATATCTTCTCCGGCTCACCTGCTCCGTGAATATATGCTTTACCATAAGAAGATGCAACACCAATGGATAATTGTTTAATTGCTCCGCCGTATCCACCCATGGGATGTCCTTTAAAATGTGACAATACAAGCATGGAATCATAGTTTTCAATATTTTTACCGACATAATTCTTTTGAATTACCTTACCATTGGGAATATCCAATTCTTTATCCGGCCCCTCTGCATCCATCAAATCCACGTCGAAATACTTAGACCAACCATGTTTCTCAAAAGTCTTCAGATGTTTCTCGGTAGTGTTGCGCTCGCCTTCATAAGCCGTATTACATTCAACCACCGTACCTTTTACGTAGTCAATGGTAGGTTTCCAAAACTCCGGCGTCAGGAAATTCTGATTTCCCACCTCACCCGAATGCACTTTGATTGCCACCCTACCGTTTAATTCCTTACCGAGAAGTTTATAAAGTTCCAATACTTTCTCCGGTGAAATCGTTTTAGAAAAATATACTTTTGACTTCATATTTATGCCTCCTTATCACACTTTATCCAAATGAATTACTTCTACCTGTTATCTTCTACTCACTGTCGCCTTGAAATACTCCGGACCGTTCTAATGCCATTACCAATACCGGCAACAAAATGCATTGCGCAAGCATACCGGGCCATGCGGTCACAAATCCTCCTGCGATAAAGGCTGCCCAGGTAAAGGGCTCCGGTAAAAACAAACCGCAAACCGTCCTTCCGATTCCCCAGACAACACGGCCTAAAAGCATAGCCGGCATAAGGGATATGTA
>JAZNLG010000070.1:0-3458 GCA_045578965.1 Lachnospiraceae bacterium
TAATTATATCTTCTTCCCACAGTAAAACAATACCGTAAACAGAATTATTTGCATAAAAAATAGCAAAGATTTCTTTTTTACATATTATTTCGCATTTCTTCGCTGACGATATGCCTCATACATAAGCACAGAGGCCGCCACCGATGCATTTAAGGACTCCACGCGGCCTTCCATCGGAAGAAAACAACATTTCCCGACTTTGGCAACGGTTTCGGGACGAAGACCGTTTCCTTCGTTACCGATTACAAAAGCACTTGCTTCTATATAAGAGTATGTATCATAAATCTCACTGGAGTCCAAGGCTGCGGCATATACATTTACGCCTTTCCCCTTTAATTCCACAATAACACCGCATAAGTCCTCCGCATAAAAGTGCGGCACGCGATAAACCGACCCCATAGTGGAACGAATCACCTTCGGATTATATATATCCACACAGTCCCTGCTCATAATTACGCCGGTTACGCCGGCACCTTCTGCAGTCCTTAAAATTGTACCCAAATTCCCCGGATCCTGAAGATTTTCCAATAAGACAAATAAGGGCTTGTCCGTCGTCTTAAGCAATTCCTCTAATTTTGCCTCTTTTATGCTAATTACGCAGAGAATTCCCTGGGGTGTTACCGTATCGGACATTTTTTTGTACACATCATCGGAAACCACCTCGTAAGGTACTTTTTTTAACCGTTCTTTGCACGCCGTTTCCAACTCGCCGTCCTTTTTCAGAAAACTTTCCGACACATATACCTCACATAATCTGTCCGCGGGTGCTTCCAGAAACATTTTACAACCCTCTGCAATAAACTTCTGCTCTTTTTTACGAAGTTTTGCCTTCTCACGCAAGGTACATACCCATTTAATTTTACCGTTGGATGCTGATGTAATCATCTCTTTTGTCTCCTACTAAAAAAAGCGAAATGTTTAACACTTCGCTCTTATGATTAGTCCCGGTTCACTGATTTGTAATTCACATTCTTGGTTACTGTGATAACTGTCTGCTTACCATGAACTCATATTCGGGAATATCCTTCTTCATTGCAAGTGCTTCATCAATATCAAAGTCTGTAAAATCACCGTTCTTATAACCAACCACACGGTTTGTCTTGCCTTCACAAAGAATGTCTGCCGCATAAGCACCCATACTGGATGCATAAACTCTGTCCTTACACGTAGGCGCACCACCACGCTGCATGTAACCTAAAATAGTTGCACGGGTTTCAATACCGGTAGCCGCTTCGATACGTCTTGCCATAGAAGTAGAGTGACCGATGCCTTCCGCATTGATGATAATATGATGCTTTTTGCCTTTTTTACGGTTCTGAATAATGTTATTAATAATATTCTGTTCGTTATAGTCGTATTTCTCAGGAATTAAAATATCCTCCGCGCCGTTGGCAACACCACACCAAAGTGCAATGTAACCCGCATTACGTCCCATAACTTCAATAATACTGCAACGTTCATGTGAAGATGAGGTATCACGCACCTTATCAATTGCCTGCATTGCGGTATTAATCGCAGTATCAAAACCGATGGTGTAATCGGTACAAGCAATGTCAAGGTCAATGGTTCCGGGGATACCTACGGTATTAATTCCCTGCTTAGACAATGCAAGTGCACCACGATACGAACCGTCACCACCAATTACCACGATACCGTCGATACCGTGCTTACGGCAAATTTCAGCACCTTTCGCCTGTCCTTCTTCTGTTACGAATTCAGAACAACGCGCAGTACCCAAAATCGTACCACCCTTCTGAATGGTGTCGGACACCGATGACTTGGTCATATCAATGATTTCTTCTGCAAGAAGTCCCTGATATCCTCTTTTTATACCTTTAACGGATACTCCGTTCTGGATTGCTTTACGTACTACGGCACGAATCGCCGCATTCATACCCGGCGCATCACCGCCGCTGGTTAAAACTCCGATGGTTTTGATTGTATCAGACATATCTGCCTCCTGTTACAACATTTACTGACAGAATCCGGCGCCTGCTTATTACCAAATTAACGCGCCGTCACACTTTCCGTCCACAATATCATAATCTAATTCTTTGTGGTTTTCAATCTTTTTATGACAAAGAAATGGGTTTTTATTGCACAACAATGCTGTCATCACCGAATTTTTCTTTTAATTTATCTAAAAGAATGCCTTCCGCGTTCACGGTCTGACTGCGTCCCAAAGATTTCATCTGCTTCTCTTCCGCCAGATAAATGACTACCTCGTCCTTACCATCGGATTCCGATAACAACTCCCTGATTTCCGCTTCCAAAACGTCATGCTCGCCTTTGTTTCGGAGTTTTATCCACAATTTACGGGGTTTGTCCGAGAAACTTTCCACTTTATCGCAAATTAACTTGGCATCTTTTTCATCTTCAATCTGCACTCGTCCGGATAAAAATACTTTGGCATCTTCCGATACTTTCGTTGAAAACTTTTCAAACGCTTTAGGGAACAGAATAACTTCTACACTGCCCACCAAATCTTCCAGCGTTACATACGCCATCATCTGGTTATTCTTGGTATATTTTACGCGTTTTTCCGTAATCATACCGCCAATGGTAACATGTTCGTTTTCACGGACTTTAATGCTTTCTTCATCCGTCATACCGGCATCTTCTCCGCTTCCGCTATCCTCCCGGTAAAAATCGGTGGTAATATTCGTAGCATATTTCTTAAGCATGGTCTGATATGACTCCAACGGATGTCCGCTGATATACACACCCAGCACTTCCTTCTCAAAAGTAAGCAAAAGTTCCTTATTAAACTCGCCTACGTTAGGCAGCGCAATTTCGAAACTCTCCTTTTCATCCTCACCCGCCAGGTCAAACAGAGTTACCTGCCCGGCCATACTGTTCTTTTTATCTTTATGAACACGTTCCATGGCCTGCATATAAATGCTTAGGAACTGCTTTCTTGTACCGCCAAGACTGTCAAAGGCTCCCGCTTTGATAAAATTCTCCACAGCGCGCTTATTCACATCGCTGTCCGCCATACGCACAACGAAATCATTGATATTGGTAAAAGGTCCTCTCGCTTCACGTTCCTGTACAATGGATTCAATCACGGGACGTCCTACATTTTTAATCGCAGTCAAAGCGTAACGAATGGCATTGTCAGATACCGAAAAGCCAACCTCACCCTCATTAATATCCGGAGGTAAAATCTGAATACCCATTTCCTTGGCTACCTGAATATATTCCGAAACTTTGCCTGCATTGCTGATAACGGAAGTAAGCAATGCTGCCATATATTCCACGGGATAGTAATATTTCAAATACGCCGTCTGGTAAGATACCACTGCGTATGCTGCCGCATGGGACTTATTAAACGCATACTTGGCAAAATCAATCATTTTATCATAAATCTGATTGCCCACCTTATCACTGATGCCGTTGCCTACACAACCGGGGATATTAAGCTCTTCATTACCGTATACGAAATATTCACGCTCTTT
>JAZNLG010000071.1:0-26462 GCA_045578965.1 Lachnospiraceae bacterium
GGATTTATGCATCTTTCCCCCACCAATTATCCGGCGGACAGAGACAGCGTGTGATGATTGCGGCGGCAATGATTAGTAAGCCGAAGCTTTTGATTGCGGATGAGCCTACTACCGCTTTGAATGTAACGGTGCAGGCGCAGGTAATAGAACTGTTGCGAAGAATTAACCGGGAGAAGAAGACGTCCATTCTTTTTATTTCCCACGATTTGAGTCTTGTGCGTCAGTTGTGTCGGCGCGTACTTGTGATGAAGGATGGTAAAATCGTGGAACAGGGCGAGGCGGAAGATATTTTTGCAAGCCCGAAAGAAGAATATACGAAAGAATTGATTGCGGCGATACCGGTGGTGAAGAAACCGGATTAAGTAGAAGGCTGCGTAAAAAGAAAACATATATGTCGGCATAAGAATATTAGCAAGACGAGAAAGGCGGTGTGAAGAAATGACAAGTGAATATGTATGCAACGTGCAGAATCTTTTCTTCACATACGGAGGGAAGAAAAATAAACCTACCTTGGAAGATGTTTCATTGCAACTGAAAAAGGGCGGAATTCTGGGACTTGTAGGCGAAAGCGGTAGCGGCAAGTCGACTCTTGCCAAGGTGATGACGGGACTTTTAAAAAAGGATTCCGGCATCGTGGAGTGCGGGAAAACCGCAATGATTTTTCAGGACAGCTACAGTGCCTTAAATCCTGCAAAAACAGTGGAGTGGCTTTTACACGAAGTCCAGCGTTTACAGGGCGTTAAAGACAAAGAAACAAGACAAAAAGAAATTCTTAAAATGCTGGATGCGGTGGAGTTGGAAGAGCAGTACCTAAACCATTACCCGTCTGAATTATCCGGCGGCCAGAGGCAGCGTGTGATGATTGCCATGGCGCTTTTATCAAAGCCGGAGGTGCTGATTGCAGACGAACCTGTTTCGGCCCTGGACGTAACGGTACAGAAACAGATTGTATCTCTTTTAAAGCGTTTAAGCCATAAAAGAAATTTGGCCGTTCTTTTTATCTCACACGATTTGCGTACGGTTTATGAACTTTGTGAGCGTGTGATTGTGATGAAAAACGGAAAAATAGTTGAAGAAGGCGCTAAGAATGCGTTATACTTTAATCCGAAAGAAGAGTATACGAAAGCATTGCTGACGAGCGCAGGAATAGATTGGGAGTAAACATGTTTAAAGCCATTTATCCGGACGAGTATCTGGATTCTACTTACGAAATTGATTTTGAACAATTGTATGAAGACGGGTACCGCGGTGTTATTTTTGATATCGATAATACACTGGTTCCCCATGGTGCGCCGGCGGATGAGCGCAGCAAGAAACTTTTAAATTATTTGCGTGACCGCGGTTTTGAAATTGTTCTTTTATCCAATAATACCAAGACGAGAGTGGATATGTTCAATAAAGACTTACATTTGAATACTATTCCCAGAGGAGCAAAACCTCTTTTGAAAAATTACAAAAAAGCTATGGAAATTATGGGAACTTCCAAAGAAAATACATTCTTTGTCGGCGACCAGCTTTTTACGGATGTATGGGGAGCCAAGCGTTTGGGAATCCGTTCCATTCTGGTAAAACCCATCAATGCAAAAGAAGAAATACAGATTGTTTTGAAGCGAAAATTGGAAAATATCGTTATGAAAGAGTATAACGAGAATAAAAAAAAATAAAAAAAGTAAAAAAATGTTGAAATATAATTGTTCTTATATTAAACTATTGGTGAATTATTATGTTAAAAATTAGGAGGAAGAAACAATGATTTCTGCCGGCGATTTCAGAAACGGTATTACGATTGAATTAGACAGCAACGTTTTTCAGATTATTGAATTCCAGCATGTAAAGCCCGGAAAGGGTGCTGCGTTCGTTAGAACCAAGCTGAAAAACATTAAGAGTGGTGGTGTAGTTGAAAAGACTTTCAGACCTACCGAAAAATGTCCTCAGGCTCGTATCGACAGAAAAGAAATGCAGTATTTGTATTCTGATGGCGATATGTTCAACTTCATGGATGTAGAAACATACGATCAGATTTCCTTAACAAAGGACGAAATCGGTGATTCTTTGAAGTTTGTAAAAGAAAACGAAATGGTTAAGATGTTATCACACAACGGTAGCGTATTCGCAATTGAACCCCCTCTGTTTGTTGAACTTGAAGTTACAGAAACAGAACCCGGATTCAAGGGTGATACAGCAACCGGTGCAAGTAAGCCTGCTACAGTTGAAACAGGTGCAACCGTTAGCGTTCCTCTTTTTGTTGAAATCGGGGACAAGATTAAGATTGATACAAGAACCAGCGAGTACTTGAGTAGAGTTTAATCTGTATAATTCAATAAATCATTAGCTTATAAAGACAGTGAAGAGAATACTTTTCATTGTCTTTTTTGCGTTTGCAAACAAGCGCAGTCTCAATCGTTCTAAACACAAATCTTTTTATTTTAATTGCCCGTTCGGGTGTCATAGGAGGTTCATATGAAAATTCATACGTTTATTTTTGAGATTTTACAAAAGATGCAGAAGGACATGGGGGATGCGGTAAACATTTCCATTCAGGATATTACCAAGAATAATGGGGTCATATTAACCGGTCTTACATTTACGCAAAAGAATGTAAATATATCCCCTACCATATATTTGGAAGATTTTTATGATGATTATAAGAAGGGAAAATCAATGGAGGAAATTATGGAAGAAATCAAAGAAATCTATTATAAAAGTAAAATGGAACAGGACATTGATATGAGTTTTTTTACTGATTACGAACAGGCAAAAAAAAGGATTGTTTTTAAATTGATTAATTATGATAAAAACAGGGATTTGCTGAAGGAAATTCCGCACAGGGAATATTTAGATCTGGCAATTGTATATTATTATCTGGTGGATATGAAGGAATTTGCCAACGCTACTATTTTGATACATAACAAACATATGGAAAATTGGAAAACGGATGAAGAGAACCTGTATCAGTTAGCGATGGAAAATACTCCCCAACTGTTAAAAGAAAGTTTCTGCGGAATGATGGATATTTTAAAAGAACTGGCCGGAGAAGACTTTTGGTGTGAGATTATGGGTGAGGAACCAAAAGAAGAAGGATTATTGTTGGAATTACATAATGAGAAGGATAAAACAGGGATGTATGTGTTAAGTAATATGTCACGTTTATATGGTGCAGGTGTAATTATATATAATGGTGTGCTTGATATGTGCAGAGAGCGGTTAGGCGGAAACTATTTTATTCTACCGAGTTCTGTACATGAGGTGATTCTTGTACCGGACAGTGGTGATGTTACCAAGGAGAAACTGGGGGAGATGGTGAGAGAGGTGAATGCCACACAAGTGGAAGAGCAGGAACAATTGTCGGATTTTGTCTACTATTATGACGGAGAAATGAGGGGGATTGTGCGTTTATAAATACTGGACAAAAAGAGAATTGTATGATATGATAGGCAACAGTGGCGTAATATTTTTGTAACATTTAGCCACTGTTGTATATGCACCCGTAGTCTAATGGATAGAACGGAGGCCTCCGACGCCTTTAATGCAGGTTCGATTCCTGTCGGGTGCATTATAAAGAATTTTAGGGGGACCATAATGAAAGCGATTCAGGCTTTTATAGCGAAACATTCGTTAATAACAGCTACCACGTTATTTGCAATTACGGTAGGTATTGTTGCCATATTGGTTTTCACCATTGGAAACAAAGATAAAAGTACCATTGGTGATGATGTGAATGAGACATCGGAAAGTGCTTCTCAGGTAATTGTGGAAGAACAGGATGATATTCAGGATTTGACATTACAATGTGATGCATATCCGGAAATCAATGAAGTGATGGAAACATATCACAATGCATTAGCTGAAAACGATGAAGAAATTATCAAAAAATATCTTTTATATGTAAATGAAAATGAACTGGTAAATATTGCGGTAAAAAGTGATTATGTGGAAAGTTACAATGACCTCCACTGTTATACGCAGGAGGGATTTGAAGAAGGATCCTATTACGTATATGTATCCTATCAGTTGAAGTTGACGGAATTTGATACTATGATTCCTGGCTTAATCGGTTTGTATTATTGTCCGAACGAAGCGGGTGATTATCATATTTACCGTAAGGCAGATATGAGCGAGAATGTTTTGGATAATTACTATTCCGCATATATGAAACAGGAAGTTCAGGATTTATATAATACAGTAGATTTAAAGTATAACGAAGTATTAGATTCCAATCCGGACATTAAAACATATATGGACGGTTTCGAAGAAATGGTAACCAATGAAATGGTCAAAATCATTGCAATCCGTGAAGCGAGTGAGGCAATTCAGGAGTCTGAAAGTGAAGCGGAAACATCTGAAACGGAATCTGAAAGTGAAGCACCGGAAGTTGTAATGACAGAGACTGTGCGAGCGACTACAACCGTAAATGTCAGAAGTTCAGATAGTGAAACTGCGGATAAGTTAGGTAAGGTGTCTACAGGAACCGAATTAACCCGATTGGAAGATAAGGTAAATGGTTGGAGCAAGGTCCTTTATGACGGAAAGGAAGGCTATATTAAGTCTGAATTTTTGGAAGTAGTATCACAGGAAACCGGCGATAATCCGACGGCATCTTATGTGACGGTTAAGGAAAACGTAAACATTCGTGAGTCAGCCAGTCAGGATGCTGACAGAGTGGCACTTGCCTATGCCGGAACCAAATTGGAATTGGTAGAGCATATGAGCAACGGTTGGACCAAAGTAAAATACAATGGCGAGACTGCATATGTAAAATCTGAATTTGTGGAATAAATCATGCAGAAGATAAAAGGTTTATAATCATGAGGATTATAAACCTTTTTTGCTTTCCAAAAAATCATAAAATATGATATGATATACAGTGGTATTAATGATTCTTAAACTGTGAAATGAGGGACTTATGGACGTCAGAATTAATAAATATTTGGCGGATGCCGGTGTGGCGTCCAGGCGGCAGGCGGATAAAATGGTGGAAAGCGGACAAGTTACCATCAATGGTATGAAAGCAAAGAATGCAGACAGGGTAAAAGAGGGTGATGTTGTCTGTGTTAAGGGCAAACAAATTTTTATGCAGGAAGAAAAGCATGTGGTAGCCTTTTATAAGCCGGAAGGTGTAACCTGTACCAAGAAAGATAAGTACGCCAAAGTAACCATTGATGATGTATTTCGTTATCCGATACGCTTGAATTATGCAGGGCGTTTAGATAAGGATTCCAAAGGTCTTCTGATTATGACCAATGACGGAGATTTGATTGACCGGATGATGCGTGCGAGGAACGGTCATGAGAAAGAATATATTGTAAAGGTGAATGCACGGATTACAACCGATTTTCTGCAGAAAATGTCAGAGGGCGTATATCTGGATGAATTAGAGGTTCAAACCAGACCTTGTACCATAACACAGATAGGCGAGTATACGTTTCGCATTATTTTAACACAGGGGCTAAACCGGCAGATTCGACGGATGTGTGCTGCTTTGGGATATAAAGTGGAATCGTTGATGCGTGTACGTGTGATGAATGTGGGAATAGGAGATTTAAAACCCGGTGACTATCGCAGAATAGAAGGCGAGGAGCGCAGAATATTATATGAACTTGCAGGGAAAGGGCAATGATATGAGTAATCAGGAACAAAAAATTACCAGAATGAAGGAATTGGTAAAAATATTATCCGAGGCATCACAGGCATATTATGCCAAAGATGAGGAGATTATCAGTAACTTTGAATATGACCGGCTTTATGATGAGTTAGAGGCATTGGAAAAAGAGTGTGATATGGTATTAGCAGGCAGTCCGACTTTAAAAGTAGGTTATGAAGCAGTGGATGAATTGCCCAAAGAAACCCACGCGGCACCTATGTTATCTTTGGCTAAAACCAAGGAGCGGGAAGAACTAAAAAGTTTTCTGGGAAGTCAGACCGGTCTGCTTTCATGGAAATTAGACGGATTAACGGTAGTTTTGACTTATGAAAACGGAGAACTGTTGAAAGCAGTAACCCGCGGAAACGGTGAGGTGGGAGAAGTTGTAACCAACAATGCCAGATTTTTTAAGAATATTCCGCTGAAAATTGCTTTTGAAGGACGTCTCGTGATTCGTGGGGAAGCGGTAATCGGGTATGAGGATTTTAACAGTATTAATGCACAAATTACAGACCCTTCCTTACAATATAAGAATCCCAGAAATCTGTGCAGCGGTTCTGTGCGCCAGTTAAATAATCAAATTACGGCAGAACGCCATGTGCGTTTTTTTGCTTTTACATTGGTAGAGGCGGAAGGAATGGCGGATACGAACTCCCGCAAAGAACAGATGGAATTTCTGCGTAATCAGGGATTTGAAGTAGTGGAGTATAAAACCGTTACGGCGGAGAATATTCTGGAAAGTGTGGAATACTTTGCGGAAAAAATCGCAACCTACGATATTCCTTCTGACGGGCTTGTGTTAATCTTGGATGATATAGCCTACGGAAAATCACTGGGGCGTACGGCTAAATTCCCCCGAGATGCCATTGCTTTTAAATGGGCTGATGAAATTCGGGAAACGGTTTTAAAAGAAATTGAATGGAGTCCGAGCCGAACGGGATTGATTAATCCGGTAGCTATTTTTGAGCCTGTGGAATTGGAAGGAACCACTGTCAGTCGTGCGAGTGTGCACAATATCAGTGTAATGCGTAGCCTGAAACTGGGAATCGGAGACCGAATTACGGTGTATAAGGCCAATATGATTATTCCCCAGATTGCAGACAATTTGACCGGAAGTAATAATGTGGAAATTCCCTGCGAGTGTCCTGTATGCAAAAATAAAACCGAGATTCAGATGCTGAATGATGTTCAGACTTTATACTGTGTTAATCCGGAATGCCCTGTAAAGAAGATTAAGTCACTGTCTCTTTTTGTAAGCAGGGATGCCTTGAATATTGAGGGCTTAAGCGAGGCAACATTAGAGAAGTTTGTGGCAAAGGGCTTTATCAAAGATTATAAAGATTTATTTCATTTAGATAATTACCGTGATGAAATTGTAGGTATGGAAGGCTTTGGAGAGAAGTCTTATGACAATCTGGTAGCCAGTATTGAGACGGCCAGAAAAACTACTTTGCCAAGACTGATTTATGCCTTGGGTATCGGAAATATCGGGGTCGCAATGGCGAAGGTTGTTTGCAAACACTTCGATTATGAGTTGGAGACAATGCGCAGGGCTGATGCAGAAGAAGTCAGCCAAATTGAAGGTGTGGGTGATGTGATTGCAGGCACATTTTGTTCATATTTTCGTGATACACTTAAAATGCAGTCTTTGGATGACCTGCTTCCGGAATTGGTTTTGGAGAAGCCCGAAGCAGGGGCCGATGCAGATAAGTTAAAAGGTAAAACATTTGTTGTGACCGGAAGCGTAAATCATTTTAACGGAAGAAGTGAACTAAAAGAAATTATTGAAAATATGGGTGGTAAGGTAGCAGGCAGTGTTTCTGCCAAAACCGAGTGTCTGATTAACAACGATACAACCTCTGCTTCATCCAAGAATAAGAAAGCGAAGGAATTAAACATCCCCATTCTCTCGGAAGAAATGTTTATGGAAAAGTATGGTGTGGAAGGTACGATTTAGGAAGGAGTACCGTATCGTATTCGTACGAGAGAATACATTGGAAGTATCGCTGTCGTATATAGTTGCCTGACGAATGTTTTTATGGTATGATTTCCAAAGATTGTTAGATAAAAGGAGGGTATTTTTATGCCCATTAGAACACAAAGTGATTTGCCGGCAAAAGAAAAACTGGAAAATGAAAATATATTTGTGATGGATGAAACCAGGGCGATGCACCAGGATATTCGTCCTCTGAAAGTATGTATTTTGAATCTGATGCCGTTAAAAGAAGAGACAGAGTTGCAGTTGCTTCGGGTATTATCCAATACACCGCTACAGATTGATGTGAGTTTTATGACATTAAAGAGTCATGTTTCATTGAATACGTCTGCAAGTCATCTCAATAAATTTTATATTACCTATGATGATGTATGTGAAGAGAAGTTTGACGGCTTAATTATTACAGGAGCACCTGTGGAAAAAATGGATTTTGAAGAGGTGGATTATTGGGAAGAGTTGTGCAAAATCATGGATTGGTCCAAGACGAACGTGACATCCACACTTCATATCTGTTGGGGAGCCCAGGCCGGTTTGTATTACCATTTTGGTTTGCCTAAGCACCTCTTGGAGAAAAAGATATCCGGTATTTTTAAACACAGAGTGAGAAATCGCAGGGAACCGTTAGTACGTGGATTTGATGATTATTTTTATGCACCTCACAGTCGCTATACGGAAGTAAAAAAAGAAGACGTATATGCTTGTGAAGCGTTAAAAGTTCTGGCAGAATCGGACGAGGCCGGCATTTACATTACCATGACGGATGACGGTAAGCAGATTTTTATTACAGGACATCCGGAGTATGACCGTGTAACCTTGAAGAATGAGTATGTAAGAGATTGCGGTAAAGGTTTGAATCCTGAAGTGCCCGCTCATTATTTTCCGGAAGATGATCCGGAGCAGGAGCCTTTTTTACAGTGGCGTTCCCACAGTATTAATCTGTACAGCAACTGGTTAAATTATTACGTATATCAGGTAACACCGTACGAGTTGTAAGTTTCTTATAAAGTATAGATACGATGCCCTGATAAAAAGAATCATATTCGGATAATGGACAAAAGCATTCGGTATTATAACAAAATTAAGTAAAATGAGGTATGTTCGATATGGGACAATTCTTGGCTAAAATGGAACGAAAATTCGGTAAATATGCGATACGCAATCTTCCGATATACATTACAATTATATATGCCTTCGGTTTCTTTTTGTATATGCTGTTTCCTCAGACTATGGATTTGTTTTCACTGAATTTTCATGCAATTCTAAAAGGACAGGTCTGGAGACTTTTTACATGGATTTTGATTCCGGAGGGAATGAATATCTTTTTTACCTTGATTAGTTTGTATTTTTATTACTCTATCGGCAGAACATTGGAACGTACCTGGGGAAGTTTTTTGTTTAATGTGTATTTCTTCTCGGGATTGGTTTTGACGGTAATCGGTGCATTGATGTTGTTTGGATTCCTGGAGATTTTTGGTCAGGACTGGTTGATGACTATGGAGCAGGCATATGTTTATGCATACGGTGAGTGTCCGGCATTGTACGGAGGTTCTTACATTCATTCCGTAATTGCCATGTCGTTTGGTATTTATTATATTAATATGTCTATTTTCCTTGCATTTGCCATGACATATCCCGATATGCAGGTGTATATCTTTTTCATCCTGCCCATCAAAGTAAAAGTAATGGGTATCATCTATGTGGTGATTATGGGATTCAGTATTGTGAATGCTTTTATAAACGGAGACTTTTATATTGGTATGATCAGTCTGGTAAGTATTGGTATGTCTCTCATGAATACGTTCTTGTTTTTCTTAATCTTTAAAACAAGATTGGGACGGAAAAGCCCGAAACAGATAAAACGCCAGCATGAGTATAAAGTAAAAGTAAAGGCTGCGTCCAATGTTACAAGACATAAATGTGCGATTTGCGGTCGTACGGAGAAGGATAATCCTGATTTAGCATTCCGTTATTGTTCGAAATGTGAAGGGAACTATGAATATTGTTCCGATCATTTGTTTTCGCATGAACATGTAAAACGGAATTAAAAGGATAATGAATTTTAACGGTGCGAACCATGGAATATAGGTGTAAAATGAACGGATTGAATGAAGCAACATTTACAAAACTGTTAACTGAATTAAAAGAAAATGCAGCAGTACAGGGAAATGTATTAACCGCTGCACAGGTAGAAGAGCAGTTTGCGGAGTACCAACTGAATGATGAGCAGATGGAACTGGTATATGCCTATTTAAAAGGGGCCAAAATCGGCATCGATGTGCCCGTCGATTTGGATGAGTACATTGAAGGGGAAGATCGCAAGTATCTGGATATGTATTTGGAAGAATTGGCACAGTTGCCGCCGGTATCCCAAGGAAAAAAAGAGGCATTACTTTTATCTGCAATGGCAGGAGATATTTCGGTGCGAAACGAACTGACAGAGGCATTTTTACCTCAGGTAGTGGATATTGCCAAATTATATACCGGTCAGGGTGTGCTTTTGGAAGATTTAATCGGTGAAGGAAATGTAGCTTTGGCTGTTTTGATGGATATGTTGGGAAGTCAGGAAAGCGCAAAAGAAGCGGAGGAAATGATTGCCCAAATGATTATGGAAGCAATGGAGAACCTGGTTTACGAGAACCGTGCTGAAAATGACAGTGCGGGCGAGTGGGCCGAAAAGGCGAACCTTGTGATGGAGAAAGCCAACGCATTGGCAGATGAATTGCTTCGTAAAGTCACACTGGAAGAGGTTAGTAAGGAAACCGGTATGAGCGTGGAAGAGATTGCGGAAGTTTTGCAGGTGACAGGCTGGAAGATTGAAGTGATTGATGACAGTAAATAAGTAGCAAGTATCATTTTACCGGAATGGTACGGAGAAAATATTTCGTAAAACAGCAGAATACAAAAAGAGTGGTACAAAGATGGAATATACCAACGATAGAGATTTTAAATATGTGATGCAGGATACTTCCCACGTGTTTATGGGGGGGCGCATGACCTATGAGGATATGATGACCTGGGGGGATGTACCTTTTAAAATCAAAGCAATTGTAAATAAATATTTTAAGGATAAAAATGAGAGCAGTCTTGCAGAAACGATTGCTTCGCTTCAGCAGGATGACTTTCGTTATCAGATACTAAAACAATTAAAAATCAAAATTAAAGCAGGTACCTATCAGTCAAAGAAAAGTTTGTTTGGAAAAGCAACCTTAAAGTATGTGAGTACGGTATATTCTTTGGATGAGTATATGGAACTTTGTAATGCGGAGAAAACGCTTGTTACAGAAGAATTTATTATATCAAAACTGGCAATGATGGCATTTTCACTTTGATTTAATGCGAAATATCTAAAAACAGGTCTCTTTTCTTGGTATTTTTGCTGAAAAAGAGTAAAAAAAACTTGGTAGAAGTTTCTATGTATGATATAATTATAAAGATGTCATATTGTGGCAAAGTATATGAATGATTTCATTGTAGGGGACTTGTAGCCATGGAGCGAGAGAATAATTCACAACAGACCGGATACAAAAAAATACGATACTATCTTGTAACAGAGAATGTCTTTATTGTGTTGGCATTTCTTTTGATTGCAGTAGGAGCGTACAATTTTTGGGCATCCGGTTTTTCTTATTGGATTTCTTATATTTATGTATGTGCAGGTATTATTCTGTTTGTGGTAGGATTGATTATTGCCATCAAAATGATTAAAGCGTTTCAAAGAGATGACATTCCTGCGTATGCGAATCTGTTAGAGTCGGAAGATGTAGATCCCGAAACAGGACTTTTATATTATGATCAGTTTATGAAACAGGCGGATACCAGAACGCAGCTTGCATTAACTACCTGTTATTTGGCGTGTTTTCAGATTGAAGGCGTGGAGCATTTAAGACATTTTGTCGGATATCAGAAAGCGGCCGATACCATGGCGGAAGTGGGTGATATTTTTAAAAGATATCAGAAACTCCGCAACGAAAGAAATGTATTGTGCGGTTGTAAGTCGGGACATGAGTTTTTGGTGTTGGCACAGGATTGTGACCGACAGGATTTTAAGGCTGATTTGCAGAACATTACCAACCAGATTAATAATATTCTGTTAAAATTGGCAACGGCAGAGAATTTTACAACTTACTGCGGTTACAGTAACTTCCCCAGACATGCGGCAACCATTGAAACAATGGTAAAGAATTCCAGTTTTGCGGTATATGAGGCGGTTATGTTCCGTAAATCAGACCCGCATTATTTCTCACCGGATGCTTTTAAACGTCAGGAAACAGAGTATATGAAGGATAATAAACTTCGTATTCTTTTGGATAAAAATGAGTTGCAGTACAAGTTTCAGCCCATCGTAAGTGCCAAGACCGGTAAAATCTATGCTTATGAGGCATTGATGCGTTCTAAAAATGAAATCGGTTTAAGTCCTGTGGATATTTTGGAATTGGCACAGCGTCAGGACAGATTATATGAGGTTGAGCATTACACCTTTTATAATGTATTAAAAATTATGAATGAGCATGGTGCTACCTTCGAGGATAGAAAACTGTTCTTAAACAGTATTCCTACGGCAATCATAAAAGAAGAAGAATTTGACGAACTGTTGGGCAAGTATCAGGATATCATGAGAAACCTGGTTATTGAAATTACTGAAAATGGTTTTCAGTCGGAAGAATCCTGTGCGGCAGTACATAAGTATATGGAGAAGAGCGGTTGCGAACTCGCCTTAGATGATTACGGTACCGGTTATTCCAATGCATCTACGCTACTAAATAACAGTCCCAATTATTTAAAGATTGATCATTCCATGATTATGGGTATTGATACAGACAGCAAGAAACAGCATTTGGTATCAAGTTATGTTTCTTTTGCCAATAACCATAATATGAAGATTCTTGCAGAGGGCGTGGAAACCGCGGAAGAACTTCAGATGGTTATCCAACTTGGTTGTCATTTGATTCAGGGATTTTATACAGGACGTCCTAATTCTCAGATTGTGGACCACATCAATGAGGATGTTGAGAATCAGATTGTTGCAATTAATTTAAAACTTGCAAAACTGGCTTATGAGAATAAAGTATACGAAGCAAATAATTATGATGTGATTTCATTGGTAAACTTGGCACTGGACTTTTATTCCCAGATTTATATCGGACATTCCACAACACGTATTGTGGGTGAAACCGGAAGAGAAGTATGTATGGGAATCCGTATTAAAGATAATACACAAACAGTTCTTACCATTTCCAATATCAACTTGCGCGGACGTGAGGCTCCGGCTATTGAAATCGGTGAAAATTGTCAGGTGATTCTATGCGTGGAAGGGGATAACATTCTTTCTTACGAAGGTATACATGTTCCCAGATCATCTAAATTGATTATTCAGGGTGACGGTGATCTGACCATCCATGTAGATCATAATAACGGTATCGGTATTGGTTGTGCCGGAAGTGAACCTTACGGTAATATTTTAATTGAAAGTAAGGGAACTATCCGTGTGGAAACAAACGGTGAGGTGGCAATCGGTATTGGTGGTACCGTGTCGGATGAAGAGTCTGAAATCAAAATTACTTCCGGTAATATTGAAATCATTGCGACAGGAAGTAAGGCAATCGGTATCGGTTCCGTACAAGGTCCTACCCGTATTATTTTGGATAATTGTGATATTGCAATTTCTTCTTCAGCGGCAGATTCCATTGGTATCGGCTCCTTTAACGGTGATGTGGATATTGCATCCATTGCGAATATTGAAATGGATGTTTCCGGTAGTGTATCAACCGGTATCGGAACGCTTTGGGACAGAGCCGGCCGTGTGGCAATCAATGATGGTATTGTTAAGATTCTGTTACACTGTATGGAAGGTGTGGGTATCGGTTCCAAAGACGGTGACATTGACACTTACATTTTTGGTAAAGAAGTCTTTGTATATGTAGAAGGTTCTGATGTAGGCGGTATTGGTAATTATCGCGGCGGTGGTAATACATATATTCGTACCGGTACGGTTAAGATTGTACTTTTAGCTGCCAATCCTTTATCTTTGGGCGGTTTGAAAGGTCGTTTGGAAATCACAGGCGGTAATATTTTCTGTGATTTGGGCGATGGTGTACAGCCTGTTAATGCATATGGTATGCCGGTATTTCCTAAGGTTATTGAGAGTAGCGAACCATATCGTAAAAAAATCGAGACAACAGAAGGTACTTATCAGTACTTGGCAGATCCTTCGGATTTATTTGAAAACATACATATTTTTGTTCCGAAGTTCTGTAATGAAACGGATTTACAAACCTAAAGATGCGATGAAACGGGAAGAGATACATATTCTTCCCGTTTTTTACCGAGAATATAGATAGGAAAGTGAGGAAACAGTATGAGATTGGAAGAATTAAAAGCCTATGAAATACTTGAAAGAAGAAATATTGACGATTTAAAAAGTGAAGGAATTGTATTAAAACACAAAAAGACCGGTGCGAAAATTGCACTCTTATCCAATGATGACGATAACAAGGTCTTTTATATCGGTTTTCGTACACCGCCGCATAATAGCACGGGTGTGGCCCATATTGTGGAGCATACGGTTTTATGCGGGTCTAAAGAATTCCCGGTAAAAGATCCTTTTATTGAGTTGGCAAAGGGTTCCTTGAATACGTTTTTAAATGCTATGACGTTTCCGGATAAAACAGTATATCCGGTGGCAAGTTGCAACGACAAGGATTTCCATAACTTAATGCATGTATATTTGGATGCTGTTTTTTATCCCAATATCCACAAGGAAAAGAAGATTTTTCAGCAGGAAGGCTGGCATTATGAATTGGAAAGCGCAGAGGATGATTTAACCATCAATGGTGTTGTATACAGTGAAATGAAAGGGGCTTTTTCTTCGGCAGATGATGTGTTGGAACGCGAAATCATGAATTCACTGTTTCCGGATACGGCCTACGGTGTAGAATCCGGTGGTGATCCGGATGTAATCCCGGAACTTACGTATGAGGAATTTATTGCTTTTCATAAAAGTTTTTATCATCCAAGTAACAGTTATATTTATCTTTACGGCGATATGGATATGGCAGAGAAACTGCAGTTTATCGACGAAAAGTATTTAAGTAAATTCGAGGCACTTGAAATTGATTCTGAAATCAAGGCGCAGAAGCCTTTTGAGCAGGTAAAAGATATTCAGATTGAATATCCCATTTCGGAAGCAGAATCGGAGGAGGGGAATGCGTATCTTTCGTATAATGCTATTGTGGGAGACAGTCTGGACAGGGAACTGTATGTAGCGTTCCAGATTCTGGATTATGCCGTATCTTCCGCACCGGGAGCACCTTTGAAAACGGCTCTGATTAGTAAAGGAATCGGCAAGGATGTTTACAGCGTATATGAGAATGGTATCAGTCAACCTTATTTTTCGGTCATTGCCAAAAATACTGACGCAAATCGCAAGGAAGCGTTTGTAAATACGATTGAAAGTGTTTTAAAAGATTTGATTACCAATGGTATTGATAAAAAAGCCTTGGCTGCGGCAATTCAGTATTTTGAATTCAAGTATCGTGAGGCGGATTTTGGTTCCTATCCGAAGGGATTGATGTACGGATTGCAGATGTTTGACAGTTGGCTGTATGACGAGAAGAAAGTATTCTGGCATATAGAAGCAAATCAGACCTTTGCGGGATTAAAAGCGAAGATTGATACCGGATTCTTTGAAGAATTGTTGGAGAAATATATTTTAAACAATACCCATAAATCCATTGTGACCGCAGTGCCGGTAAAAGGCTTGGGAGACCGTAAAGAGGAGGCTTTGGCCGCAAAGTTGGCTGCATACAAAGCATCGTTGTCTGCAGAAGATATTCAGGCTATTGTTGAGGAGACGAAAGCATTAAAATCATACCAGGAGACACCGGATGCTCCGGAAGCAATGGAATGTATTCCCTTGCTTACAAGAGAAGACTTGCGTAAAGAGATTCTTCCGTTGAGCAATCACATGGAAGAAATTGACGGGACTCCGTTCCTTCGTCATGATATTTTTACCAATGGTATCGGTTATGTAAGGCTTGTGTTCTCGGCAGAGCATATCTCTACGGATTTGCTGGCATATTCCGGTATTTTGAAGAATGTACTGGGTTATATGGATACCAATCAGCATACCTATGGTGATTTGTTTAACGAGATTCATTTGCATACCGGTGGAATTTCCGGTGGCTTTGTGCTGGCGGATGATGTGAAAAATATAAACAATTATCGTGTGGTTTTTGAGATGAAGACCAAGGTGCTGTATGAAAATATGCAGAAAGGATTTGATTTGATGGAAGAGATTCTTCTGCATACCGATGTGACCGATGAAAAGCGCTTGTATGAAATTATTGCGGAAAGTAAATCCAGAATGCAGTCTGTGCTTATGTCATCATCTCATTCCGTGGCCGCTATGCGCGGAGCGTCATATTTCAATGAGAGTGCTGCTTTGACAGATCTTATGGGAGGTATACCTTTTTATCGTTTGCTGGAACAAATTGAAAAGAATTTTGAAGAAGAGAAGGGTAAGTTGATTGAAAACTTACAACTTCTGATGAAGCAGTTGTTCCGCCCGGAAAATGTTTTACTGGGCTATACTTCACCGTTAAAAGAAGAAGCCGGTATCCGACAGGCATTTTGCTCTTTCAAAAAGAATCTCTATACCGAACCGGTAGAGAAATATGACAGGGTAGTACCCGTAGTAAAAAGAAACGAAGGATTCCAAACGTCTGCCCAGGTACAGTATGTATGCCGTGCCGGAGATTTCTCGCGAAACGGACTTCCTTATACAGGTTCCTTAAAAGTGCTTCGCGTGATTATGGGTTATGATTATTTGTGGAACAATGTCAGAGTAAAAGGTGGTGCTTACGGCTGTATGTCAGCCTTCCGCAGAAACGGAAGTTCCTACTTTGTTTCTTACAGAGATCCTAATCTTGGCAAAACCAATGAAGTATATGAAAAAGTAGTGGAATATCTTGAGAATTTCGAGGCGGGAGAGCGCGAAATGACCCAGTATATCATTGGTACTTTAAGTAGTGAAGATACTCCGTTGACGCCGTCGGCTAAGGGAAATCGTTCTTTTATGGCATATATGTCAGGTATTGATGAGGATCTTTTACAGAAAGAACGCGATGAACTGCTTGGAACGACCAAAGCGGACATTCGCAACCTTGCAAAATATATGCAGACTTTCCTGGAACAGGATTGTATTTGTGTAATCGGTAACAGCAATGCAATCGAAAATGAGAAGCAATTGTTCAATCATGTGGAACCGCTGTTTCGTTAGGGTAAGAACTGATATATGATTTATAAAATAAAAAACCTCTGCAATTGAAATGCAGAGGTTTTTGTGCTATTTGTGCGCTTTCTTTTTGGGACCTGTGATGCATTGTAATGCAGTCACTCCGGCAAATACGGTAATTGAAACAATCCTACAAGTGAATTGCCAATGCTGTATGGAATGATTTTGTGTTGCCAGATACCAAAGGAAGGGTGATAAGGCAATGACAAAATACGGAATGGCATATTTAGTGTTCCGTAAGGATTTCAGAGGACCATTTCGAAGAAATGCCCAAAGTGTAAGTAACAGAATTGCCAATACAATTAACAAATACCCTCGATTCATAAAAGGAGCAAGATTGACTTGCAATACATCCGTAAAACCACTCAAACCGTAGCCGCCGTTGGCACTTTGTGTGCGGGTACCGATGGTGGCCAATGCATCTTTGATGGTGGAACTGTCTGACAATAAGTCGGTCAAAATCCATTTGGATGCCCACATACCGATATAGCCGATGCCCCACTCTGTAGTGAACAGAAGAATTTTACGGAGTTGTTTTTTGGGGCGTTCGTTATGGAAATAAAGATATACACATAGCGGATATGCTAATGTAATCAGCGGATAAGTTAAAAAGTCAAAATAGGAGGTTGCAATCCCCACAATGAGGAAAAAGATATAATATGTTTTTTTCTCATACCAATGTGTGTCCCATTTTAATTGAATCAATAATGCAGCCATCATAAGATAGAAGCAAATACTTAAAGACAGGGAGGCATAGGTACTGATAAAAAACAAAAACGGCAGGGATACAAGGAAAGCCTTGGCTAAAGGTTCTGCATTTCTGCGTGTAAAACCAATGAGGATAAGACCTGCTCCGATTAATTGCAGCGCTCCGTTTAATAAACGCAGGGTATTAAACGAAGTGAGCAACAGAAGGGGTTTTAACACGATAAGATAGCCATGCCAGTAGCGCCCGTATTCTACTTCGCGGGGCTGCTCAATATCATATAAGTATTCGTATAACGAACGTCCCGGCTCCCAACCGTCCGGATCGCCTTCCACATTATAGGATTCGCTGCGATACATATGCAAAACCTGTTCCAGTGCGGAGTGCTCATCATTGGAATAGATTGCATGATGTAACATCAGACAGTCGGTAAAATTGCCGGTTAAAGTAGCTCTGTATCCTTCGACAAGAACTTCGTCCGTGAATTCCGGAACAATCATATCCATGGACCAGGCAACATTTTCGCGCATGGTTTCCGTAGGAAGGATATGTACAAGAAACATAAGAAGTAACCCGATTAGAGGGGCGCCAATCAAAATCAACAGATTATTCCGTATAAAAGAAGCAAATTTTTTCATTTTCCATAATCTCCGTATTTTACAATAAAAAATGATACTTATTTTATCATAAGTATATGATTTTTTCAAAATTTTTAAAAAATTAACGGTATTTGCCATAAAAATCCTTTTCCGGATACGTATTCTATACAGATGAGTCACATGGAAGGCTGTTTTTACATAAAACAGGTGGCAAAACAGTCTGCAATAAGGCGGCAGGATAAAAGGAGGTTTTTTTATGAAAAAGATGCAAAAAAAGGTTATGACATTGGTACTTTTGGGAATGTTGATGTGCAGTATGACAGCATGCGGAATGAAATATGCGGATTCTGCGGCGCCGGAGGTAAATACTTCATACTCTTACACGCAGGGCGCATATGCGGATAAGGAATCCGGCGGAAGTTATGATATGGTAACGGAAGAGGCCATTGATATGGAAGAAGCACCGATGAATGATTCTGCGCAAGGTGCAGATGTTACCACAAACCGTAAATTAATCCGTACGGTTTCCATGGATGTAGAAACAGAAGAATTTGAGAGTATGATGGTAAATGTGGAAGATAAAGTCAGTGCCATGGGAGGTTACATTGAGCATGCCTATACATATAACGGCAGTGCTTATGACAGCAGAGGCAGACGTTATGCGGAAATGACAGTGCGGGTGCCTGATAAGGATTTAGAACAGTTTGTGGAACAGATAGCAGGATTTTCCAATGTGGTAAGTAAGACGACATCAACGGAAGATATCACCTTGGAATATGTGGATACGGAAGGTTTACGTGATATGTATCTTGCGGAAGAAAAAAGCCTTCTTGCCCTTTTGGAAAAGGCAGAAACGGTAGAGGATATCACATATCTTACCACCCGTTTGTCGGAAGTACGTTATAGTATCGAGAATCTTGAGTCAAGACTTTTGAAATATGATGATTTAGTGGAATATGCTACTATTCATCTTTACATTGAAGAAGTAGAAGTGTATACACCGGTTGTAACAGAGGAAAAGACATTTGGTGAAGAAATTAAAGAAGGATTTATGGCAAGTCTTCAGGATATCTGGAACTCCGTGGTTCGATTTGCAAAAAATCTGATTATTAATTTACCTTATATCATTCGTTTCTTTGTGGTTGTTGCTTTAATTATTCTTGCAATCAGACTGATAATTGCTATAATAAAAAAGGTAGTAAAAAAGAAAAAAATAAAGAAGGCAGCAACACAGAATAAGGTATCTGTTAAAACGGACAACGTTTCCGGGGTAGCTGATGATGTGAAGACCGGCGAAACCGTTACAGAGATAGAAAACGTTTCGGATGCCAAAACAGTAAAATAACAGTGTTGCGTACTTCCTGATAAGGACAGGTAGCATATGGAACAGAAGAAATCGGGTTTTGTAAGTATCATAGGAAGACCCAATGTGGGGAAGTCCACATTGATGAATCAGATTATTGGTCAGAAGGTGGCTATTACCTCTAATAAACCGCAAACCACACGCAACAGAATACAGACGGTGTATACGGATGATGTGATGCAGATTGTGTTTGTGGATACGCCCGGTATTCATAAGTCCAAAAATAAATTGGGCGATTATATGGTAAATGCTGCCAAGAGTACATTAAACGAGGCAGATGTAATTCTTTGGTTGGTGGAACCTACGGATTACATTGGTGCAGGGGAGAAGAGCATTATTGATCATTTAAAACAGGTGCATACCCCCATAATCCTTGTCATTAATAAGATTGATACCGTAAAGAAAGAAGAATTATTACACATTATTGACACTTATCGCAAAGAACTGGATTTTGCGGAAGTGGTTCCGGTATCTGCCCTGAAGGGCAATAATACGGATACCCTTTTGGAGTGCATTGGTAAATATCTGCCCTATGGTCCCTGGTTTTATGACCCGGATACTTTAACCGATCAACCGGAGCGTCAGATTGTGGCAGAATTGATTCGTGAAAAGGCATTGCGTTGTCTGGAAGATGAAATTCCTCATGGTATTGCAGTTGCCATTGATACTATGAAATTCAGTAAAAAAATGGCTGATATTGAGGCTACCATTGTTTGTGAACGTGATTCCCACAAAGGAATTATCATAGGAAAAGGTGGTCAGATGTTAAAGAAAATCGGTTCCCAGGCCCGAGTTGACATTGAAAGAATGCTGGATATGAAAGTAAATTTAAAGATTTGGGTCAAGGTCAAAAAAGACTGGCGTGACAGTGATTTTATGTTAAAAAATTTTGGTTTCCAATCGAAAGATTACGAATAGTTTTATCAAAAAAGCAAACCCTAAAAAAGAAGCCGCGAACCGGATAAAAGGTCGTGGCTTCTGTGTCAAAATACAAAAAGCAGAAAGGCGGGTTTGCTATGAGAGACGGAAGTGATTGGGATACCTTTTATAAAAGCGGCAGAGTGGATGATTATTTAAACTACTGTCATAACAGGGATAAAAAAGAGACGTCGGAAACAGATAGAGGTTTAAAAGATAAAGATGCAGAGTTTTACGGAGGTTTTAGGTCTGGTACTGAAAGCGGAGCCTATCGGGGAATATGACAGGCGAATTGTGCTTTTGACCAGGGAAAAAGGAAAAATAACGGTGTTTGCCAGAGGGGCAAGAAGACAAAACAATCGTTTTCTTGCCGCAACAACACCTTTTTGCTTCGGCGAATTTAAATTGTTTGCCGGACGTAATTCCTATTCGCTTTCCGATGTAACGGTTACAAATTATTTTGAAGAAGTAAGGTCTGATTTTGAACTGGCATTTTACGGAATGTATTTTATGGAACTGGCGGACTATTATGCGAGAGAGAATACAGATGAAAAGCAGATGCTTAAACTGTTATACCAGTCATTGAAGGCATTAACACATCCGGCGTTGGGGCGGGATTTTGTAAAACTGGTTTATGAAATGAAAGCGATTATGATTAACGGCGAGTTCCCGGGCGTTCCCGAGAAGGGAGAAGACTTAAGCGGTGCGGACAGGGCCATACGTTATTTGTGGGATACGTCTGCTGAAAAAGTGTATTCTTTTCAGGTGAGTGAAGTGGTTTTTGAAGAACTGAAAATACGTTGCGGAGAAATTTGCAAACAGGTGTTGGACCGTGAATTCAAAAGTCTTGAGATGTTGAACAGTTTGAAGACGGAATGATACATGTGATAAAGACTGTGTATATTTTATGTTATATGGAATGGAAATTAATTGCAGGGTGAAAAGATGAGTAAGATACATATGGATTTGAATATGAATAAAAAATCGACAAGACCGGCTGTCATTGCGTTTTTGATGCCGGTATTAATATTGTTTGTGGTATATACGTTAAGACGTGTTTTTCCTTTTGGAGAAAAAATGTATGTACGCATGGATTTTTATCATCAGTATGCACCTTTTATGAAGGAGTTTTGCCGTCATATATTGAACGGTGAGAGTCTTTTGTACGGTTGGGAGTCCGGTTTGGGAACCAATTACTGGGCACATTTTGCGTACTATCTGGCAAGTCCGCTGAACTGGCTTTTGATTCTGATTCCCGGTGAATTTATTATTGAAGCAATGAATCTTTTGTTGATTTTTCGTGCCGGTATTGCAGGAAGTGTTTTTGTGTGGTTTCTGAAAGAGAATCGTAAGGAAAACATGGCAATGGCGGTGTTTGGTATCTTTTATGCACTTTCCGGATATTACCTGGCATACAGTTGTAATGTCATTTGGGCGGACGGCTATGCGCTGTTTCCGTTGGTTGCATTGGGTGTTTTGCGTATTGCTAAAGGAAAAAGTGCCAAAATGTACGTAATCAGCATGCTGATTTGTACGTTCAGTAACTTTTATATGGCGGTTATTATCGGAATGTGTTGTGTGCTTTGGTTTGCAATTTGCTTAATCAAAGGTCGCAAAAAACATACAAAAGACGTGATTAAGGCAATGGTTAAGTTTCTTTGCGCAACACTTTTGTTTGTGGGAATGTGTGCGGTGATTCTGCTTCCGGTAGCATCGGCGCTCATGAACACGCCGGCAGGAGACAGCAGTTTCCCGGACAAAGTTGAAACATATTTTGCCTTTTATGAGTTGTTTGAGCGTATGCTTATTAATACATCCGTTAATTTGAAAGGTTCGGATTTGCCCAATATTTATGCATCGGTGTTTGCCTTGGTAATGTTGCCGGTATATTTTGCAAATAAAAGCATCCGCTTAAGGGATAAAATTGTTTGCGGGACGGTGCTGTTGTTCCTGTTGGCAAGTTTTAACATCAACGTATTGGATTATATCTGGCACGGCTTACATTTTCCCAACAGTTTTCCGGCAAGACAATCCTTCTTTTATATTTTCCTTTTGCTGGCTATGGGCTATGAAGCATACAGCAAGCGAAAAAGTGTATCCGTAAAAGTATTGTATGTTTCAGTACCGGTGCTAATGGCTGTAACGGGTGCAGCATGGTATTTTACAACAAAAGACAGTGATAACAACGGAATGCAAATTTATTTGTGGACCCTGATTTTTGTTTTATTATATGGTGTGTTGCTGGTGTTGGAACGCAAACTGAATAAAAAAGTAATTCTTGCGTTGCTATTGGCTGCCTGTATGGCGGAAGCCTGGGTACATACCTGTGTATCGGGCGTAGATTCCGTGGTAACCAGAGCACCTTATTTGGAGGATGACAGGGAGACAGAGGCGCTTTTGGCAGAGATTTTGCCGGAAGAGGGAGATTTTTACCGAATAGAAGAACAGGACAGACATACGGTGAACGATGCTGCATGGGACGGCTACTATGGGGCGTCATATTTTTCTTCTACCATTCCCGGCGGATTGAAAGAATGGTACGATGCGTTTGGTATGCGAAACAGTAGTGTGTCTTATTCCTTTGAAGGCGCAACGCCTTTGGCGGCAATGCTTCTGAACGTGAAGTATATATTTGCCAGCGAAGATGAGTTTTACCCCGGAAATACTTTTACCGAAACGGAAAAAGTGGTGGATGGAGAAGTGATACACTGTTATGAAAACAATATGCTTCTGCCGTTGGGATATATGGTAGATGCTAATTTGGATACTGCTTTTGATTATAATTTCAGCAATCCTTTTATCACGATGAATGACTACGGTAAGGCAGTATTGGACAATAATGCTGATTTGTTTACACCGGTGGTTCAATATACGGAATTGTCGTTGTTGAATTTTGATGTAGGAGCCGGAGCGGACTTGGAAGAACAAGAGGATGAGAAGTCCCGCGTGGCATTGGAAGTTCCTGCCGGAGAGAATGTATTTCTTTTTGTGTCTACCTATATGGATAAGATTATGGTGGAAATGCACAATGAAGAGACGGGAGAAGTGGAAAGAACAACCTTTGATGATTTAAAATTCAAAAAAATCCTTTCCATAGGTGTAAAAGACTATGACCGTACAATTGTTATTTCGCCGAAGGATGAAAATATTGATGAAGTCAGTTTTTATTCCTATAAAATGAACGAAGATGTTTTGATGCAGATATACGATGTGTTAAGTGAACAACCCATAGAATTGCAGACATTTCGCAACAGAAGTTTTACGGGAAACATCCGTGTGAACGAAGAGGGCGTGATGCTTTTATCAGTACCGTATGATAAAGGCTGGACGGTTAAGGTGGACGGTCAAAAGACACAGACCTTTGCCTGGAAGGATGCCTTTTTGGCATTTGAGTTATCGGAAGGAGAACATACACTGGAATTTAAGTATTGTCCTGCAGGATTTCGGGAAGGCTTAGTGATCAGTATTTTATCATTGGGAATCTCTTTGTTCATCACAGGACGTTCGCGTTTTTCTAAAAAACGTTTCGGAAACAAACAGGGGATTGATATGAGGGAGAAGACAAGATAAAATAAAACCTTGAAAAACAAATCGGACTTGGTTATAATTAGGTACGTGTGTTAGAAAAGGACTTGATTTTTGGAGACGGAAGGAAGATTGAGAATGAAAAAAGTATCAATCCTTATTACGGTGTTTCTGATGTTTGCTTTGTGCGCATGTGCGGAACAGAAGCCGGAGGATATCGGAACCACAACAGTTTATGTACGAAATGACGGCAGCATTATTGCCACTTATGTGGAGGATTTCAGTCAGTCATATTATGATATGGCGGAACTTCAGAGTGATACGGAAGCAAATATTACTTCATACAATGCTTCCAACGGAGAAGGAAAGGTAGAAATGACCTTCTTTGCGGTGGAAGGAAATGTGGCCAAAATGCAAATGGAATTTGCAGATGCCAAAACATATACGGATTATATCGGAGAAGATGTTTTTTGCGGGACTGTGGCAGAAGCGTTGGAACAGGGATATGAATTGAAATTCAGTTTGCATAATCCGGCAAATGCGGATGATGTTATAGGTGAACATGAATTGCTCGCTATGCAGGACTCTAATATTATTATTGTGGAAAATGCATTACGTGTTCGTTCCGAAAGCAAGATTTTATATATGAGTTCGGATGCAAAATATATTGATGAATATGAAGTGGACGGATATGACAATCCGGATGCTACGGTAATTGTATATTAAGGTGATTCGTTCAGAGACCGTTTGCTTAAAGTAAAAAAGAACAGGACGACGGTCCTGAATACATATAAAAATAAGTGAGGAGAAATCAAAATGGAAAAGACAATGGACAAAATTGTAACCCTTGCAAAAGCAAGAGGATTTATTTATCCCGGCTCCGAGATTTACGGTGGTCTGGCAAATACATGGGATTACGGTAATCTTGGTGTAGAATTGAAGAATAATGTTAAAAAGGCATGGTGGCAGAAGTTTATCGTGGAAAATCCTTATAACGTAGGTGTGGATTGTGCCATCCTTATGAATCCTCAGACATGGGTTGCATCAGGACACTTGGGTGGTTTCTCCGATCCTTTGATGGATTGTAAGGAATGTCATGAACGTTTCCGTGCAGATAAAGTCATTGAAGATTTCTGTGCAGAAAAGGGCATTGCTTTGACAGAAGCGGTAGATGCATGGTCACAGGAAAAGATGATGGATTTTATCAAAGAAAATTCCATTCCCTGTCCTACCTGCGGTAAGCACAATTTTACGGATATCCGTCAGTTTAACTTAATGTTTAAGACCTTCCAGGGAGTTACCGAAGATGCGAAGAATACCGTATATTTACGCCCTGAAACCGCACAGGGTATCTTTGTAAACTTTAAGAATGTACAGAGAACTTCCAGAAAGAAAGTTCCTTTCGGTATCGGACAGATTGGTAAGTCTTTCCGTAACGAAATTACACCCGGTAACTTTACATTCCGTACCCGTGAATTCGAACAGATGGAATTGGAGTTTTTCTGTGAACCGGATACCGACCTTGAATGGTTTGCATATTGGAAGCAGTTCTGTATCGATTGGTTAAAGGCACTTGGCATGAAGGAAGAAGAGATGCGTGTGCGTGACCACGATCCCGAGGAACTCTCATTCTACTCTAAAGCAACTACAGATATCGAGTTCTTATTCCCCTTCGGTTGGGGTGAACTTTGGGGTATCGCTGACAGAACCGATTATGACTTAACACAGCATCAGAACGTATCAAAGCAGGATATGTCTTACTTTGATGATGCTAAGGGTGTGAAATATATTCCCTACGTTGTAGAACCTTCATTGGGTGCTGACCGTGTGGTTCTTGCTTTCCTTTGCGGTGCTTATGATGAAGAAGAATTGGGTGAGGGCGATACACGTACCGTACTTCGGTTCCATCCTGCACTTGCTCCCGTTAAGATTGGTGTGCTTCCTTTGAGCAAGAAGTTAAATGAAGGCGCAGAAGCGATCTACACTAAACTTTGCAAAAAGTACAACTGTGAATTTGATGACAGAGGTAATATCGGTAAGAGATATCGTCGTCAGGACGAAATCGGTACACCGTTCTGTATCACATACGATTTTGAATCGGAAGAAGATAATTCAGTTACCGTACGTTTTCGTGATTCTATGGAACAGGTTCGTGTTAAAATTGTCGAATTAGATGCATTCTTTGCAGACAAATTTGATTTTTAAATAACAGATTAAAGTCCCGTTTTTTAGGAAGACGGGACTTTTTTGAATCCTTTTTCTGTGCATTTTGATAGAAATAAGCAATCTTTTTTGAAAAAAGAACGACAAAGTGCTATTTTTCAAAAAAGGGTGGCAGATAAGGGAAACTTATGATATAATATTTGAGCGCACGGCATAAAGTGACGTGCAGACAGTATGAGACGATACATTTTTTACATAA
>JAZNLG010000072.1:0-2249 GCA_045578965.1 Lachnospiraceae bacterium
AATTGCCGGAATATAAATTTCCGAGTTTAAAGAATGCATTTCGTTCCATGTGTGCCCGCGGATGGGCGTACATCGTTAAAGCGGGTACGGTAATTCTGGTGTGTAATACGGCAGTACAGATTATGCAGAGTTTCAACTGGCGGTTCCAGTTGGTAGAAGAAGGTATGGAAAATACTTCCATTCTTGCAACCATCGCAACTCCTGCGGCTTACCTTTTGGTTCCTATCGTTGGTTTTGCGGCATGGCAGTTGGCTGCGGCAGCAATCACAGGTTTTATTGCAAAAGAAAACGTTGTTGGTACATTGGCAGTTTGCTATGCATTAACAAACTTCATTGATACAGAAGAATTGGCATTAACCGGCGGTGCAAACGAAGTTGCGGTTGCTATGGGTCTTACGAAGGTTGCGGCTCTTGCTTACCTTATGTTCAATCTTTATACCCCTCCCTGCTTCGCTGCTATGGGTGCCATGAACTCTGAAATCAAGGATAAGAAGTGGCTCTTTGGTGGTATTATGTTGCAGTTTGCTACCGGATATACGATTGGTTATCTTGTATACCAGGTAGGTACCTTAATTACAACAGGTGCTTTGGGCGCAGGATTCTTCCCAGGATTGATTGCAGTAATTGCTATTGTAGCAGTAATAGTTTTTCTTATCATTAACACAGATAAGAAGATGAAGAAAGAGTATGCTTTAAAGAAAGCAGCATAATGTAAATTGTGTAAAAGAATTTTATAATGAGGTATGGTATGGAGAATTTTATTATCGTAACTGTAATCCTCCTGATTGTAGGCGGAGCAGTGGCATACATAATAAAAGAGAAGAAGAAAGGTGCGGTTTGTGTAGGTTGCCCTCATGCCGGCGAGTGCGCCAAAAAGCGTCAAGGCGCTTGCAATTGCGGAACCGGAGCGGAACAAACGCATAATTAATTTGGTTGACCAACATACTTAAATCATAATCTCACAACAGAGCCTCCGCCTTAGGGCGGGGGTTTTGTTTATAGGAAGAAAAAGGGAAAAAACGATTCCAAGCAACAAAAAGTGTGTTATAGTAAACAAGAGGAAATGATAATTTTGGAGGAAGAATAAAATGCATGAGTGTGATTTTTGTTCCAATGAAATAGATTTTCATGAAATAGTAGAGTGTATTGCGTCAGCGTTGGATGCAAAAGATCCTTATACGGCAGGTCATTCTCACAGAGTCAGTGATATGGCGTTGGTCGTATGCCGCCTGATGGGACTTAAGGAGCATGATACGGAGAAGATACATATTGCCGGTCATTTGCATGATATCGGTAAAATTGGTGTGCCAGATGCGGTTTTGAACAAAGACAGCAGACTGACGGATGAGGAGTTTGCTTTTATAAAAAAGCATCCGCAGATTGGTGCTGATATTTTAAATAAGTCACATCGCTTAAGTGAGTTGTCTAATATTGTGTTGATGCATCACGAGCGCTACGATGGGAAGGGATATCCTACCGGTGCCAAAGGTACGGAAATTCCGGTGGGCGCGCGAATTCTTGCAATTTGTGACAGTATTGATGCTATGACTTCTAATCGTTGTTACCGTAAGGCTTTGAGTTTTGAGTATTGTTATGAGGAAATTAAAAAGAATCTGGGAACAATGTACGATCCAATTATCGGGCAGTATGTGTTGGATAACTGGGAAGAGGTTATAAGCGTTGTGAAAAACGGTAACGACTGTGATAAATAAAAAACATCGATTTTAGTTCATAACAGAATCTTCATATTTGGTGAAGATTCTGTTTTTTTTATTAATATTTTTGTCAAATCATGTCGATGTAACCTGTTAGTGTGTTATAGAACTATAAAAGAAAGGCAAGAAAATGCTTCGTTATATAGAGATTTTTGTGTTTTGGTATCCGGCAGTTATGTCGGCGGCATGGATTATAGGGGCAATTATTTTTTATTTCAGTAATGAACGTAAAAAGCCGCTTCCTTTGTATGAGACGCCTATGGTTTCCATTTTGGTGCCTTGTTACAATGAAGAGGAAACAATTGAAGTTACGGTAGCAGAGTTATCCCAATTGCGTTATCCGAATTATGAAATTATTGCGATTAATGACGGAAGCAGCGACCGAACTTCCGAAGTGATACAGGAACTGTTGCCGATTTATGACAGATTACGTTTTATTGATTTAAAAGAGAATAACGGAAAAGCAAATGCATTGTATCTGGGTCTGATTGCAGCCAGAGGGGAAATTCTTATGGGTGTGGATTCGGACTCGTA
>JAZNLG010000073.1:0-5060 GCA_045578965.1 Lachnospiraceae bacterium
TTATTGTGGGTGGTGATATTCTGCAGATGTCAGCAGATAAATTTACACCGAATAAAGTAGTACTTACGCCGAAAGATAAGCATAAGATTTCACTTAATGCGAACTCGCTAATCCAAACGTTAGAGTTAACGGATGATAGAGCAAACTGTACTTTTAGCCCGGCTAAGTGTTGGAATAAAATTATTCAATTGGATGGTTTGATCCAATTCCCGGAAGGACACAAATTATTTGAAGATGGTTATTGGTTAAAGGATGCATATCAGTATTTTGATTACGACGGTGGTAAATTCCTGATTGCGCATGGTATGGTGGCAACGCATATCAACGGTCTTGCCAAAGATCCAAAAACAGCGAATGATTGGTACTATTTAGCAAACGGACAGGCACAAACACAGTACACCGGTTTTGCGTCTTATGATGGCGAGTGGTTCTATGTTACCAATGGCAAATTGGATACCGGAATCAACGGATATTTAAACTATAACGGAGGGCTGTTTTATATTGGTGCAGGGCGTGTGATGTCAGAAGTGAATGGTTTGGCGAAGGATCCTAAAACCGGCAAATGGTATTATGTAGCGGGCGGACAGGTACAAACCCAACATACCGGCCTTGCAAGTTATGACGGAGAGTGGTTCTACATTGAAGAGGGTATGCTTGCGGAAGATTTTTCCGGCAAGGTAAAATACGACGGCAAATATTTTAACGTTGTAAACGGTATGGTAAAAGGTTAATAGTGAATTTAGAAAGGGCATTCTTTAGGGAGTGCTCTTTTTGATATGTAAAAGTATAAAGTTTACAAAAAATGGATGCCAGGCGGGGCTGAAAAATATACAAAAAAATAAAAACAAAAAAATGCAAAAAAACTTGATTTTTTTGCGGGGGGGGGTACTATTGTAGTACAATTTTATAATTTATTTACAAGGGAGGAATTATATGAAACGACTAATGATTTTGGTGGCAATGATGGCATTTGTATTATTGCTTCCGATGAACGCAGAGGCAGCAAATGATCTGATTATTGATTTGGATGATTATACTACCTATACGTTAACCGAGAATATGACAGTGGACAACTTGGAAGTATATTCTAAACTGGATTTGAACGGTTACAAACTCGAGGTAAAAGGAGACGTTATTGCTGAAGCAAATGTTCGCATAAGTTCAGGAACTTTAATTGTAGCAGGGGATTATATTCAAAAAGCCGAATATTTAGTAATTAATGGCGGTAATCTGACAGTAAACGGTGATTTCCGCGTACAGGATATTAATGAAAACGGCGAATATGTTTCGTCAAGAGGTGGGTTTTATGGAAGTTACTATGATGGTGGTACAATCACCGTTGAAGGAGATACCTATATTGATGTGGTTCACCATGATGGTTGTGGTATGCCCACCGGTACTTTTGTAGCAAAAGGTGATTTCATTGTTGAAAATGCTTACGCTTTTGGTGAAGCCAATAAGATGGTTGCTCTTGAAATAGCAGGCAAATCAAAACAGAAGTTAAGTTTAGTTAATGATATGTATATCAATAATCTGGTATTTACGAATCAGAATGTTGAAATCAGTGGAATCATTAATGCTAAATTGGGAAGTGATGCAACAAAGATTACTTTGGATGACGGCATTTGTGAAGTAAGTTTCTTGGATTTAAATGGTTATGATATGGTAATTCCCGGAACGGTACATGCGTATGGAACCGTAGAGGTGCGAGATGGAAATTTAACTGTAAATAAGGACTATGTGCAGACTAAGCCTTGTTTAAATGTAAGTACCGGAAAGGTTATCGTAAAAGAAAATTTAAGATTGCAGGGTATTGACGAAGAAGGCAATTATATTTGTGGCAGTGGTGGTATTTATGCAGACAAGGGTGGTTTGTTTGTGATAGGGAAGGATTTAATTATTGATTCAACCTATATGTTTACACTTTCAGGAACAATCCAAATTGCCGGCGATATCGACAAAACTTCAGCCGGAATGTTCCATCCTGAACATGTGGTTTTAAACGGTGCATCTAACCAAAGTATTACACTTCTTGGAAAGGATGGAATTGGTACTTTGGAGTTAATGAAAGAACGTAAATATTGCACTTTTACACCTGAAAAATGTTGGAATAAAATTGTTCAGTTAGAAGGTATCCGAAATACTCCGGAAGGTTTTAAGTATTACGAAGACGGTAACTGGGCAGACAAAGCATATAAGTTTGTAGATTATGATGGCGGAAAATTCCTTGTTGCTAATGGATTTGTTGCAACTCACATCAACGGTCTTGCACAGGATCCTATATATACCGATGACTGGTACTTCCTTTCATGCGGACAGGCGCAGACACAGTACACAGGACTTGCGATGTACGATAATGAATGGTTTTATGTAGAAGAAGGTAAGTTGGATATCAAGATGTCAGGTTATGTAGAGTATAATGGCGGTCTCTTCTACGTTGGTGCGGGACGTTATTTATCAAATGTAAGCGGTCTTGCGCAGGACCCTAATACAGGTGCCTGGTATTTTCTTGCGAATGGACAGGCGCAGACACAATACACAGGCCTTACAGAGTATGATGATAAGTGGTTCTATGTACAAAAAGGTATCCTTGCGGAAGATTATACCGGCAAAGTAAAATATGATGGTCAATATTTTAACGTTGTAAACGGTATGGTGAAATAATTACATAGTGTTTTTTTAGAAAGGGCATTCCTTAGGGAGTGCTCTTTTTCATTTTCTAAAAGTATAAAGTACGCAGAAACTAATAAAAAAAGCCCCGAAAAAATAAAAAACAAAAAATGCAAAAAAACCTTGATTTTTTGCGGGGGGGTACTATTGTAGTACAATTTTTAATTTATATTTTTACAGGTAAAAAGGAGAAAACAAATGAAGAAAACATTGCTTGTGTTAACAACATTGATTGTTACAATGTTGGCAACAACAATGGTTGCATTTGCAGGTTCTGCTACTTTAAAGCAGGATGCAAACGGAACCTGGTGGTATTACAACAATGATGTAGTGGATACCAACAAAAGTGGTATGGTTGAGTATAACGGAGGTTTGTTCGTTGTAATTAACGGCGTGGTGCGTGCTGATTTTATGGGTATGTGTCATGTGGAATTACCCGGTGTAGATGCGTGGTACTTTTTCTCGCAGGGACAGGTGCAACAGGCTACAACAGGATTTGCAGAGTATAATGGTGCCTGGTTTTATTTAAACAAAGGTATGCTTGATAGTTCCAAGACAGGAATTTATACCTATGACGGTGCCCGCTTTTTGGTTGCAGAGGGACGTTTGGTAAAAGAGTACAAGGGATTATACCAACATACAAAAGGTCCCGGCGCTGACAATAAGTGGTATTTCTTTGCAGACGGCCAGTTACAGGAGCAGTATACAGGTTTGGCACAGTATGACGGAGAATGGTTTTACTTACAGAACGGTTGTCTTGCAGAAAACTTTACCGGTAACGTAGAGTATGACGGAGCAACCTTTTATGTTGTAAATGGTATGATTAAATCCAGCGGTACAGGTACAACACAGCCTGATACACCGGCTAATCCTTATGAAGGAATGACTGCAGCCTATAATTATTATGGAGTGATTCAGGACGGACAGTGGTACTTCCATAGTTATTCCGAAGATGAAAGTAAGCCGGATGCATTTTTTAGTTATAATATTGCCGGAGACAGTGTAAAAAAATATTTGGGTCAAGGTTATCCGAATCCTGCACATATTCATAATGATGTATTGATTACCGAAACCGGATTATTGGATTTAAAAACAGGAAAAGAAATCTTCACCTTAAAAGAGAATCAACAGTGGGTTAGTAATAATCAAAATCGAGTAGGTCAGGATATTATAGGCCGTGATAGTATTGCTGATATTCCGGCTAAAGTAGGTAAATACGAAGGTCCTTACTGCAGTTGGAATGAAGGTAATACGGTACTTGTTTATGAAGTGAAGGAAAGTTTTACCGGAAACACTTATTCTTTAGGTATTCTGAATGATAAGGGCGAATGGGTTATGCCTATGACAAACGGATTTCCGTGGGATGCAAATGGCGGTAGATTAAATTATCGTTATTTAGGCGATACCTATTATCTCATTGGTGACGGAAGAAACAATTATGTCCTGAACAGTGCCGACAAGTCTGTACAGAGTGAGTGGCCCGCCGAGTTTACAGTTCTTGATTATATGGATGGTAAAATCTTCGGTAAAGTAACCTGGCGTAATTATGGAATATATGATATAAAAACCGGTGAATATAATATGGTTGCCCAGGCAGATGCGCCTCACACCGTTCCCTGGGATGACAGTTTCTGGGCAAACTGCGGCTATAGGAATGACAATTGCTTCTGGTATAAGTTGGGTGGCACCGTATATGGTGTTGATGTCAATAATAAGGTTTGTGTAACATTTGATGTATCACCTTATATTGATGTTGTTGTGCGTGCCGTATCAAGGGATTATATTTGCTTTACTTGTGATAACGGATCCGGAACAGATTATATGTGCTTTATGAAAGCAGACGGAACTATGGTATTTGAACCTCAAAAAATTGGGGCATATTTCCCGTTTCAGATAAGCGGCATCAACAGTCATGAGGGCAGAGTTATTATTGATGACGGAAAGTTAATCTGTTTTAGAAATGATAACCGGATAGACAGCCAGTTGTTTGTTTATGATGCGAAAACCAAAACACAGACGATTATTGATGCAGAGGAATACAAGGTATGGGATTATGATACTGAATCAAATACATTTATCGTAGGAACCACATATGCGGAAGAGTGGGCTTCATATTTGGTAAATGTAAATAAATTACATACTTTGATTAATCCGTTTGAATAAAAAACTTGGATAAATAGTATATATGGATATGCAAATCCCGGGGAAACCCGGGATTTGTTTGTTTTATGATACAAAGAATGCAAAAAATGGGTTATAAAGTGAAAATTCTTATAAAAAACTCATTGACACCAAGATTTTCCTATACTATAATAATTTAGCATGCGTGTGGACCGTAGCCCCGGGACATAGGCATGAAAACAGACATAGCTGATTCGGAGCATGTGGCC
>JAZNLG010000074.1:0-3587 GCA_045578965.1 Lachnospiraceae bacterium
CCTACCGCCTGAAGCCTGTTATGAAACGCAAAAAACAAGCCAAACAAAGCATATTTATGGTCCATCATTTGCACAATTTCTGATGCATTCATTGCTTTTTCCTCCATTTATGCAATATATTGCCTATTTGTATATTATAACTTCATTTTACGAAAGTCAATACGTTATTTATAAAAAATCATAGTACTTTTTTTAAAAACCTTACAAACAAAAAACCCCGGAAATAACAATTTCCAAGGTTTTATCTTTTTACTTATTTTACTTTTATAACACCTTCGCTAAAAAGTTCTGCAATCTCTCGGTCTTGGGATTCTCAAAGAATTCCGCAGGTGCCGCTTCTTCCACAATTTTACCGTCTGCCATAAAAATCACGCGGCTGGCAACTTCTTTGGCAAATGCCATTTCGTGAGTAACAACTACCATGGTCATCTTTTCTTCTGCCAAATCACGCATAACCGCAAGAACTTCACCAACCATTTCAGGGTCAAGGGCTGAAGTAGGCTCGTCAAACAACATTACATCAGGCTTCATACAAAGTGCACGCACAATGGCAATACGCTGTTTCTGCCCGCCTGACAACTGGTTGGGATATGCATCCGCTCTATCCGCCAAACCTACACGTTCCAAAAGTTCCATCGCTTGGGCTTCCGCTGCTTCCTTGGACATGTTCTGAAGTTTCATAGGTCCTAATGTCAGATTTTTCATAATAGTCATATGTGGGAATAAGTTAAACTGTTGGAAAACCATACCCATCTTCTGACGATGTAAATTGATATCAGTCATTTTATCAGTAATATTGACACCTTCGAATAAAATCGCACCGGCGGTAGGCTCTTCCAATCGGTTTAAGCAACGTAAAAAGGTACTTTTACCGGAACCGGAGGGACCTACCACAAACACAACGTCACCCTTATTGATATCAACGGAAACACCATTCAATGCATGCAAATCATCGAAATGCTTCTCCAAATCCTTTACCTGAATCAACGGTGCGCCGGAGGCTTCCCAAACAGCTTTCATTTCTTCCATCTGTAATCTTTTCTTATCGTTCACTGTTACGTAACCTCCTTTCAAGCAACTTAATCAACCAGCTTAACATCATGACAAAGGCAAGATAAATTGCCGCAACCGCAAGCAAAGGCATCATAGGTGCAAACGTCTGGCTACGGATAATATCCGCACCCTTCGTCAAATCTTCTAACGCGATATAACCCGCTACAGAAGTTTCTTTTAACAAAACAATAAATTCGTTACCCAAAGCAGGAAGTACATTCTTCAAAGCCTGGGGCAATACAATATGAATCATAGTCTGTGTATAATTAAAACCTAAACTTCGTCCCGCTTCAAACTGCCCTGCATCGATGGACATAATACCACCACGGACAATTTCAGCCACATACGCACCGGAATTAATACCAAACGCTATAACCGCTACCAAAACCTTATCAACACGGACACTTCCGAAGATGACAAAGTAAATAATCAAAAGCTGCACCAATACCGGTGTTCCTCTGATAACAGTCAGGTAAATATGACATAACCAGTTAAAAAATTTAAGACTACCTGTCTTATCATGGGTAGCACGAATAATGGCTACAATAAAGCCCAATGCAATACCGATTAAAACGGCAAAGAGAGTTACCTGTAAAGTAACTCCCAATCCGTCAACGATATATTTCCAACGGTCGTCTTTTATAAAGTTCAAATAAAAATCATTTGCAAAATCCGTAAAAAAATTCGTTATAAAATTCATGAAAATCTCCGTAGTAATTATTCAGCCGCAATGTACTTGTCAATGATTGCCTGAAGTTCACCAGACTCTTCAAGTTTTGCAATTGCTGCGTTGATTTCTTCCAACAGTTCTGTATTTTCTTTTGCTACTGCGATTGCATATTCTTCGTATGTGAAAGCTTCGTCGATTACATAGATACCTTCGTTCTGCTCTACGAATACGTTAGCAGGCTGTGAATCAATCATAACCGCATCCACCTTATCCTGAAGAAGTGCCTGAACAGCTTCATAACCTTTGTTGTAACGTTCAACGGTTGCATCTTCAATATCACCTGCATAGATATCACCGGTTGTACCAAGCTGAACACCAACAGTTCTTCCTACAAGGTCATCGGGAGAAGCAATATCACTGCCTTCTTTTACGATGATAACCTGTGCTGCTGTTGTGTAAGGTGTTGAGAAGTTAACAGACTCCAAACGGTCTTCTGTGATAGTAAGACCTGCAACACCGATATCAGCCTTACCTGTGGTAACAGCCATGATAATAGAGTCAAAGTTCATATCTTCGATTACAAGTTCTCTACCCATTTCGTTTGCAATCGCTTCTGCGATTTCTACGTCAATACCGATAATTTCTTCACCCTCATGATATTCATAAGGAGGAAATTCAGCATTGGTTGCCATAATTAATTCTTTGCTTGAGCCGCATGCGCAAAGTGATAACATCATTGTTGCTGCACATAAAACAACTAAAAACTTTTTCATTTTACTTTTCTCCTTTGTTATAAAAATTACATCATACCCATTCCGCCGCCTGCAGGCATTGCAGGAGCATCTTCTTTAATGGTAGCCACAACAGATTCTGTGGTAAGAAGTGTTGATGCAACACTGGTTGCATTCTGTAATGCACTTCTTGTTACCTTAACAGGATCAAGAATACCTGCTTCTACCATGTTTACATACTCTTCTTTATATGCATCGAAACCTACGCCGGCTTCAGATTCATAAACCTTGTTAATGATTACGCTTCCGTCAAGACCTGCATTTGCAGAAATGTAATAAAGAGGAGCTTCCAATGCCTTAAGCACAATCTTGGCACCTGTCTTTTCATCACCTTCCAAAGTCTCAGCCAATGCCTTCACCTTCTTAGAAGCATGGATATATGCAGAACCGCCGCCTGCAATAATACCTTCTTCTACTGCTGCTCTGGTAGCTGCCAATGCGTCTTCCATACGAAGTTTTGCCTCCTTCATTTCGGTTTCTGTAGCAGCACCTACACGGATAACTGCAACACCGCCTGCCAATTTCGCAAGACGTTCCTGAAGTTTCTCTCTATCAAATTCTGATGTAGTTTCTTCCACCTGTCTCTTAATCTGACCAACTCTTGCAGCAATAGCGTTAGCATCTCCCGCACCGTCAACGATGATGGTGTTCTCTTTCTGTACCTTAACAGATTTTGCGCGACCCATATCAGCAAGTGTTGCTTCTTTTAAGTCAAGGCCAAGTTCTTCACTGATTACCTGACCGCCTGTAAGAATAGCGATATCTTCAAGCATTGCTTTTCTTCTGTCGCCGTATCCGGGCGCCTTAACAGCTACTACATTGAAAGTACCTCTTAACTTATTTACAATAAGGGTTGTAAGTGCTTCACCTTCGATATCTTCTGCGATAATAAGAAGTTTTGCACCGGACTGAACAATCTGTTCAAGTACAGGAAGAATTTCCTGAATATTGCTAATCTTTTTATCTGTAATTAAGATGTAAGGATTCTCAAGAACCGCTTCCATCTTTTCCATATCTGTAGCCATGTAAGCAGATAAGTAACCGCGGTCAAACTGCATACCTTCTACAAGGTC
>JAZNLG010000075.1:0-1918 GCA_045578965.1 Lachnospiraceae bacterium
TCTAAAGTAGATACACTTTATATTTTTGAAGAATTGGAACCTGTTTTTGAAGAGCAGATTAAGTCATGGGGAATCAAGTGTATCGGTAAGGAAATTTTTACCGTACAGGGTGAATACAGCGCCAATATGATTCGTAAGGCAATTTTAAAAGAAGACGTAGAAGGAAAGGCAGCAGCGCAGGTGCCTGCACGTCCGCCCATTCTTTGCCCCGGCTGTCCTCACAGAAGTGTATATTCTGTATTAAATAAGTTAAAAATTCATGCAGCCGGCGATATCGGATGCTACACCTTAGGTGCGGTTGCACCCCTTAGTGTCGTAGATACTACTGTATGTATGGGCGCAAGTATTTCCACACTTCACGGTATGGAAAAGGCCAAAGGCAAGGATTACATTAAGAATTGGGTAGCTGTAATCGGTGATTCTACTTTTATGCATACAGGTGTGAACTCACTTATGAATATGGTTTATAACCAGGGGACAGGAACCGTAATGATTCTTGATAACTCTACGACCGGTATGACAGGTCATCAGGACCATGCGGCAACCGGTAAAACCCTTATGGGTGAGGTAGTTCCCGCAATCAATATTTACGAACTTTGCAAGGCTATGGGAATTAAGAATGTGGTGGAAGTAAATGCATTCGATACCGCAGCACTTGAAAAAATAGTAAAAGAAGAAACAGCAAGAGAAGAAGTATCCGTTATTATTACCAAGTCTCCCTGTGTACTTCTTAAGGGCAACAAATTCCCTTACAAGTGTGTACCTGTAGCAGATAAGTGTAAAAAGTGTGGTATGTGCTTAAAACCCGGCTGTCCTGCACTTACCAAGAATGCAGACGGAACCATTTCAATTGATGCCACAATGTGTAACGGTTGCGGACTTTGTATGAATCTTTGTAAGTTTGATGCAATCGAGAAAGTGGAGGTGTAATCATGGCAAATACAACTAAGAATATTATGATCGTTGGTGTAGGCGGTCAGGGTACACTTCTTACCAGCCGTATTTTAGGCGGTATTACCGTTGCGGCAGGATATGATGTGAAATTATCTGAAGTGCATGGTATGGCACAGCGTGGCGGTAGCGTTGTTACTTTCGTGCGTTACGGCGAGAAGGTAGCAGAGCCTATCGTAGAAGAAGGTCAGGCAGATGTTTTAATCGCATTCGAGAAATTGGAAGCATTGCGCTATGCACACTTCTTAAAGAAAGACGGTGCGATTGTAGTAAATGACCACAGAATCGATCCCATTACAGTAGTGACAGGTGTTGCACAGTATCCTGAAAACATTATTGAAAACTTAGAGAAAGAACACAGTGTATACAAAGTAAATGCGATGGAAGAAGCCTTGAAACTCGGCAATTCCAAAGTATTTAATATTATCGTTCTCGGTGTAGCAGCTAAGCATATGGACTTCTCAAAAGAAGCATGGCTTGAAGTAATTGAGAAGACTGTTCCGCCTAAAACTGTAGAAATTAATAAAAAAGCATTCCTTTTAGGATACGAAAGTTAAATATTTTTCACATCGCCTGCAGATAATAAATGCAGGCGATGATTTATTTAGGCGCATACTGATTGCAAAAAAATAACAAGATTGGATATAACGAGGTAAAAGAAAATGATTATTGATTTTCATACACATATATTCCCGGATAAAATTGCAGCGCGTACCATAGAGGCTTTGGAAGCAAAGGCAGGGCTTACCGCATCCACGGATGGCACGTTAAACGGTCTTCTTGCATCTATGGAGACTGCCGGAGTTGATATGTCGGTTATTTTACCGGTAGTAACTAAACCAAGCCAATTTGAGACCGTAAACACGTTTGCCGCAAGTGTCAATGAACAGTATCAGGGGAAACTTTTATCTTTTGGCGGAATTCATCCCGATACGGAGAATTATAGGGGAGAACTTGACCGCATTAA
>JAZNLG010000076.1:0-14521 GCA_045578965.1 Lachnospiraceae bacterium
TATGAATAAAGAGATGAAAGAGAAATTGGGTATTGAGCAGGATGATGATTCCTATATTGGAAGGAAATGCAGTGAAATTTTGCAAGAAATTACACACTCCTGTGAAAATTGCAAGGCATGCGGTGCTTGTGATACCAGAAGATTTACCCACGCACTGTACCACAACGAAGAACACGATGAATATTTTCAGATTCGTTGGAAGTCCATGGAAGTTGATGGGCATACCTTGTATTTGGAAATCGCAGATGAGGTGACGAAGCAGATTAAACAGCAGAAGGATACGTTGCACCAGTTAGAGCGTGAACGCGTTTTGATTCGTTGTGCCAAGACATTAGGTCTTGAATTAGAGGTAAAAGATGCCATTAACCGCCTGTTTGAAATTATAGGCCAATATTACAAAGCCGGCAGGACATATTTGTTTGAAATTGATTATGAGGCGGGAACCACTTCAAATACTTATGAGTGGGTAAAAAAAGGGACTACTGCTGAAATTGATAATTTGCAGGATGTGCCCATTGAGTCGATTAAGCCTTTTTTGGATATGTTTGAAGAAAAGGGAATGTTTTATATTACGGATTTGGATGCGGATATCTCTAAAGACACTTTGACATATCAGATTTTACAGGCACAGGGAATTCACGGCCTTTTGGCAGTGCCGGTGGTAAAAGATGATGAAGTGGTAGGATTCCTTGGCGTGGACGATCCGAAAGATAATATGAAAGAATTCGATTTGCTTACTTCGGTTTTGTATTTTATCCAGAACGATTTGGAAAAAAGACGCGTTATGGAGCAGTTAGAGAAATTAAGCTATGAAGATACCTTGACCGGACTTTATAACCGTAACCGCTATAATGAGGTGCGAAAGGCATATAAAAAGAAGGCACCGGACAAGCTGGGAATCATTTATATGGATTTAAATGGTTTAAAGCAGGCAAATGATACCTACGGACACGATTATGGTGATAAACTGATTCGTAAAACTGCTAAAATCCTTGCGAAGGTAATTGGCAAGGATGCATACCGTATCGGCGGAGATGAGTTTGTGGCGATTTGCCCCGGGATTGAATTGGATGAACTGGAAAAGAAAACGCAGGAGTTAAGACGTCGCGCCGAGAAGGATGAAATCAAGGTATCAATCGGTACAAGTTGGCGTGGTGAAAATGTACATATTAAGGAACAGCTCTATGAAGCAGATCAGCGTATGTACGAAGAGAAGAAGATTTATTATATACAGAATCATAAAGAGAAACTATAAGCTTTGTAATAAATTCTTTTATTTAGAGAACGCAGAAAAAGCAATTTAATTTCCCTCTCAAAAAGAATTTCAACTATAGTTCAACGTAAAAATAAAGGGGGAACAATAAAAAAACGATTTAAATATATTGAGGATATTATTCCGGATTAAGGTATAAAATGCCACTGTTTACAGATACTAGAAACGAACTAGAAAAAGTAAAGGGTGGTATTTTTTGTTTGGAAAATATCCACGAAAGGAGAAAGAATGAAAGCAACCGGTATTGTCAGAAGAATAGATGATTTGGGGCGTATTGTAATTCCGAAAGAAATTCGTCGTACATTGCGCATCAGGGAAAGTGATCCGTTGGAGATATTTACAGACAGAGAAGGAGAAATTATTCTGAAAAAATACTCTTCCATTGGTGAAATGAACGGATTTGCCAAGCAATATGCAGACAGTTTGGCGCAGGTGTCCGGCAAAGTGGCAGTGATTGCTGACAGAGACCGTTACATCGCGGTTTCCGGAGGGATGAAGACTTTATTGAATAAGCATATCAGCAAAGATGTAGAACGTAAAATGGAAAAACGTGAAGGTGTTATTGCAGGCAAGAATGATAAGTCCTTTGTAGTGCTTGCAGAAGATGAAAAGGAATGTAACTGGCAAGTAATGGCACCCATTATCAGCGAAGGTGATGTTGTGGGTGCGGTCTTTCTCTTGTCAGCAGACGAAAAAGATAGCATGGGTGAGGTGGAGCGCAAATTGGTACTTTCGGCAGCCTCTTTCCTTGGAAAACAAATGGAATTATAAAATATCTTCTTCTAAAACCTGTATTTCCATATAATCAAAATCAATGGGCTCGATAAAATTATCTGCAGTAAACCGCGCTTTATTTAAACGCTTAAAATCTGCGATGGTGGAATCGAGCCATATTGGTTTGCACAAATCAAATTGTACACAGGCTTCTTCTAAACCGTCAAAGATTTTATGCGTGCGGGTTTTGTCCGCAGAATCCTCGATGATGGTATCTTTTACCAGGCGACTTTCTTTTATAATTTTTACCCATAAACGAAACATAAACCATATCCTTTGCAATAAAATAAACAGAAGCGATAGTGTCTGCGAAAATAATTATAACAGAAAAATACTATGGTTCCAATCAAAATTCTCCATAAAATGAGGAGTGCCCCGATGTCGATTCCGACACCGAGGCATTATGAAAAAAATTGTTAGCAATGTTAATGTCACATGAATGAATTGTTTTCTTTAACTGTTTTTAGTATAACCGAAAAATATGAATAAAAAATGAACATAAAGTAAAAGTAGTTTAAATAATTCGTTTACATAATTTTATGAATTTGTGAAAAGAAAATGTGTAATATTAGAAGATGCAGAAAGCAGGGAATTGCAACAAAACGCATATCAGAACAACTTTCCGCACTTTCATATTGTAAAAAATGCTAAAAAATGATAAAATATATGCAATCTATGAATTTTTTCGTTTCGATATAGAAATGGGGTAAGTTGGAGGGAAAACGATGGATAATTTTATGGATAAACTGGCACAGAAATACAATGCGCAGGAGATGATTCGCGCCAATGCACAGGCGGAAGCATCTGAGATGCAGAGATTGCAGGAGCAGGTTGCAGCATACGAAGGTATTCTGCAGGATATGCGCAAGTTAAATTATAAGAATTCCGAATTGACTGACCGTATTTATGCATTGGTGGATGAGAGTATCAGTAAGGTTCAGGGTGTGCAGAAGTCCGGCGGAGATACCGGAGAATTGGCAGCGAGTCTTTCTGACGAAATTATGAAGGCTGTGGACGAGGCTTTAAGTAATCTGGATTCGACGGTAGGTACTGCATTAAATGAATCTGTAAGCGGCGCGCTGATGGCACCTGTTGATCAGATGAAGCAGACAACGCAGGAAGTAACCGGTTCGGTTGCAGCAGTTCGTCAGATTGCGGAAGATGTGAAGACTACAGCAGATGAAATCCGTTATGCTACCGATATGGTTCGTTCTTCGGCGGATGATGTTACCAATTCGGCATTGGAAGTACGTAATTCAGTAGAGGGAATGCAGACAGCAGTGGCTGAAGTAAGAAATTCTGCTGACGAAGTTAAAGAATCTATGGAACAGATGCGTTCTACTGTTCACGGAGTTATGATTTCGACGGAAGATATGAAGATTTCTACAGAAGAAATCAAGGCCACCACAGAAGATTTGAAGAATTCCAATGAGGACTTGAAGTCTTCGGTTAAGACATCGGTTGATAATGCATTGTTGACCATTCGCAGAGAGAATCGTGAAATTGCAGACCATTTAGAGTATATTCGTTCTACGGTTGATACCATCCAGAAGCCTTCAGAAGAGGATGAACTTCGCAAAGCGGAAGAAGAACAGCGTAAAGCAGAGGAAGAACTCCGCAGAGAAGAGGAGCGTGTTGCCAGAGAGGCTGAAAGCAAAAAGGCATTGGAAGAGATGTTCCGCCAGTCTGATGATTTTGTTCACAAAGAGAATGTTAAAGTATATCGTAATGTACAGGCTGTTGTGGTAGATGAACTTAAGAATCAGACGGAAGGTTTAACCAAGCATAATCAGGAATTGTATACGAAGATGAAGTCGACAAAGACTATGGTTATTATTGCAATTCTGATTGGTGTAGCCAACATTATACTTACAGTACTTTCTATTTTGGGAATTGTATAGAATTTTAATTTCAGGTCGGTAGGGATACCGACCTGTTTTTATAGAAGGCAGAATGAATAAAAATCAAAGCGTAGGTTCATAATCAAACCTACGCTTCTTCTTTTGATTTATTTTCATTAAGTGATGAAGTTTAAAGTAATTAAATTCTTGCAACGCCTGAATCTCTTGCTGCCTGAGCAACTGCCTTGGATACGGCGTCTTTTACACGAGGATCAAAGGCTGCAGGAATAATGTAGTCTTCATTTAATTCATCATCTGAAATTAAGTTTGCAAGAGCAAGTGAAGCAGCAATTTTCATTTCTTCGTTGATGTCTTTTGCGCGTACATCAAATGCACCACGGAATAATGCAGGGAATGCAAGTACGTTGTTAATCTGATTGGGGAAATCGCTACGTCCTGTAGAAACTACGCGAGCACCGCCTGCCTTAGCTTCGTCGGGGAAAATTTCGGGTGTGGGATTTGCACATGCAAATACGATAGCATCCTTGTTCATAGTCTTAACCATTTCTGTGGTTAATGCACCGGGAGCAGATACACCGATAAATACGTCAGCGCCAACAAGTACATCTTCAAGGGAACCGGTCTTCTTTTCGAAGTTGGTTAATTTAGCCATTTCTTCTTTAAATGGATTCATACCTTCTTTACGACCTTCGTAAACAGCACCTGTACGGTCGCACATAATTACATTTTTTACACCGTAGGAAAGAATTAATTTCGTGATTGCTGTTGCGGCAGCACCTGCACCGTTAACAACTACTTTGATTTCTTCTTTAGTCTTGCCAACTACTTTTAATGCGTTGATGAGACCTGCAAGTGTGATGATTGCCGTGCCGTGCTGGTCATCATGAAAAATGGGGATATCGCACTTTTCTTTTAATTTCTTTTCGATTTCAAAGCAACGGGGTGCTGCGATATCTTCTAAGTTTACACCGCCGCATGAGCCGGAGATTAAGTATACTGTATTTACAATTTCATCTACGTCTTTTGATTTGATGCAGAGAGGAAAAGCATCTACATCACCGAATGCTTTAAAAAGTACACATTTTCCTTCCATTACGGGCATGCCGGCTTCGGGACCGATATCGCCCAAACCGAGAACCGCGGTACCGTCTGTCACAACAAGACAGGTGTTCCAGCGTCTGGTGTATTCATAACTCTTTTCTACGTCCTTCTGTATTTCTAAGCAGGGTTCTGCAACACCGGGAGTATAAGCCAAAGATAAATCGTCTTTTGTAGATACGGGAACTCGACTTACTACTTCCAGTTTTCCTTTCCATTCACCATGCTTTTTTAATGATTCTTCTGCGTAATTCATAATGTGCCTCCAAGATAAATAAAATGTGCTGTTAGCAATACTTTTATATTAAAAATAAAACCAACAAATAAAAAAATACTCCTTTTTAAGAACCTAGTCAAGTCTGCTTTTCGAAAAACCTTAACTTGACTTGCTATATTATAGAATGCTAAAATAAACTGTTATATGCAAATTGCAACTATGGAGAATAGTTTATGAAATATATTACGCATTATCATAAAAAGTTAAAAGTGCATGCTCTTAAAGTGTTGTTAGGTGCTTGGTGTGTCGCTGCGTTCTTTTTGCCGCGTATAGAATTTTATGAATCCACGGGAGAAAATCGTTTTCATGTTTATTTATACGATCATGAAGTGGGATTTGTAGCAGACAAGGAAATGGTGGATGAGTGTATTCGTGAAGCAAGACGTGAACTGGCAAAGGAAGCGGATGGATTATATATCGTAGAAGAACCGGTAATCCGTTTTGAGGGAGAAGAGGTAATTTGGAGTAAATGCGATGATGCCCAAACGGTAACCGCCAATATCAAAGAAGTAATGGCTGAACATGAGAAAGAAACCCTGATTCGTGCTTATACTGTTAAGGTAAACAGTCAGACTGTGAATTTGCGGACCGCGGAAGAAGTAAGCGAGTTGTTATCTTCCACAATTAAGAGATACGATGCCGAAGGACGTTATGAATTAAATATGAATCTAAATCCGGATCGTGAGTTGAATGTGTTAACTGCAAGTGTATCGCGTAGCAACAGTCAATATGATGGATGGAATACTTCAGCCGGAGCGGAAGATTATATGCCGCAATCCATAGATGAAGAATTACTGAGTGATTATTTGAATTTTGACGAGTTTGATTTGGGACTGAAAGAAATTGGTTTTTCGGAAGAGATAGAAGTGGTGGAGGCTTATATCCTGGAGGAGGAATTGAGTACTCTGGAGGAGGCGATGAACCTCTTAACCGAAGAACAGGAAGTACAGCAGATTTATGAAGTGCAGGCAGGTGATACCTTGTCTGAAATTTCTATGATTGTCGGAATACCTATGGAAACAATTGTAGAAATGAACGGGAATATTTTGGATAATGTAAATTCGACGATTAATATCGGCGATGAATTGATTATTACCGTGCCGGAACCGGAGTTGTCGGTAGTATGGACAAATCGCGAGCATTACAAGGAAATATACGAAGCGGAAATTATTTATATACCCAATGATGACTGGTATACGACGCAAATGGTAACGTTGCAGGAGCCGTCGGCAGGATTTCGAGAAGTGGTTGCGGATGTGACTTATGAAAATGAGGATGAAATAAACCGTACTATCGTAAAAGAGGAAGTCATTATGGAGGCGGTTCCTAAAATTGTGGAAAGAGGTACCATTGTGCCGCCTACGTATGTGAAGCCTATTTCCGGTGGCCGATTATCTTCGCGTTTTGGCCGCAGAAAGGCGCCTACGGCAGGTGCGTCCACTTATCACAAAGGTGTCGACTGGGCAACGCCGGTTGGAACGCCTGTTTATGCATCTTCCGGCGGTACTGTTGTTAAGGCCGGCTGGGGTAGCGGATATGGTTACGTGGTTTATATTAATCATCCGGATGGAAGACAGACAAGATATGCACACTTAAGTAAGGTACAGGTATCGGTGGGACAGACCGTATCGCAAGGTGACAGAATTGCATTGAGCGGTAATACCGGTGTAAGTTCCGGCCCGCATGTACATTTTGAAATATTAATCAACGGAAGTCAGGTAAATCCGTTGGATTATTTATAATGTATGATGCACAGGAAAACGAAGAAAAGTTGAATTTCCAGGAGTGAAAGTGTGAAGGTTTTTGACTGAAATATATGGATTTTGGTCGAAAGGTTTACAATTGAAGTGTTTTGGTATATAATACTATAAGCATGATTGGGTTAGTGGGCTTACAAAACCTAATAAGTTGAGGTGTTTTATGGAACAATACGCAATGAAAGGTGGCGTGCCTCTGGTCGGTGAAGTTGAGATTGGTGGTGCGAAGAATGCGGCTTTGGCAATTTTGGCTGCAGCAATCATGACAGATGAAACCGTTGTGGTAGAGAACGTTCCTGATGTGCGCGACACGAATGTACTAATGAAAGCGATGGAGAGTGTCGGTGCTACGGTAATTAAGACGGAACGACATGCCGTGAAGATTAACGGTTCTCAGATTGATAACCTTGTGATTGATGATGAACATATAAAGAAAATCAGAGCTTCTTACTATTTGTTGGGAGCTTTGCTTGGTAAATACAAACATGCGGAGGTTCCCCTTCCCGGAGGTTGTAATTTGGGAACCAGAGCAATTGATCAGCATTTAAAAGGATTTCGTGCCTTGGGTGCTGACGTACGTGTAGAGCATGGTTTTGTAATTGCAGAAGCAAATAAGTTAAAAGGAAACCATATTTTTATGGATAAAGTTTCTGTCGGAGCTACCATTAATGTTATGATGGCGGCGGTGATGGCAGAAGGCAAAACCGTTATTGAGAATGCGGCAAAAGAACCTCATGTAGTAGACCTTGCCAATTTCCTGAATAGTATGGGCGCTAATATTAAAGGTGCAGGTACGGACGTAATTCGTATTAATGGTGTAAGTAAGTTACACAAGACCGAATACACAATTATTCCGGACCAGATTGAAGCCGGTACCTATATGATGGCAGCGGCAATCACCAAGGGTGACATTACGGTTAAGAATGTTATTCCCAAGCATTTGGAATGTATTTCTGCGAAGTTGATTGAGATTGGTTGTGAAATTGAAGAATCGGATGATGCGGTTCGTGTAGTGGCGACCAAGCGTTTAAACAATACACAGGTAAAAACGTTACCTTATCCCGGATTTCCTACAGATATGCAACCGCAGATGACGGTAACTTTAGGTTTGTCGAATGGTATCAGCATTGTAACAGAAAGTATTTTTGATAATCGTTTTAAGTATGTGGACGAATTGGCAAGGATGGGTGCTGATATTAAAGTGGAAGGCAATACTGCAATTATCAGCGGAATCAGCAAATATACCGGAGCCAGCGTTTCTGCACCGGACTTAAGAGCAGGAGCGGCATTGGTTTTGGCGGGCCTTGCGGCCGAAGGGCTCACCGTAATAGACGATATTAAATATATTGAGCGAGGTTACGAAGACTTTCCTTTGAAACTTAAGCATTTGGGTGCTCATATGGAAAAGATTGAAAGCGAGAAGGAATTGCGTAAATTTGAATTAAAGATAGGCTAGATGTAAAGGACATTTCGAAAGGAAATGTCCTTTTATGATGCTAACTTTGAAATGCTATAAAAATAAGCAGTCATGAAAAAACATAACTGCTTAAAGAATTGCATCAATATGTAAATCGGCTTCTTTGGACAGGTCCAAAAATTTATCGCCTTGTCGGATTACCGGCTTGGATAATTGTTGTTTGTTAATAAATACTACCGTACCGGTTTCGCCGTTGCTTAACCGCACTTCATTATGAAGATATGTGTTTACGATGTTTTCAAGGAAAATCATAATGTATTCAGGATCATATTTTTGAAGGCCTTCTGCTTCAAATATCTCGATAACCCTAAAAGGACATAGAGAACCGCGATAAATGCGGGCAGAGGTCATGGCATCATAAACATCTGCAATTGCAACTGCCTTGGCATAGCGGTCTATTTTATCAGCCTGAATGCCCAAAGGGTAGCCGGTACCGTCGCATTTCTCGTGATGCATCAAGGCGGCATTCATAATGTGTGAATTGATGTTTTTGCCTTTTAAAATATGAAATCCTTCTACTGTATGAGTTTTAACAACTTTATATTCTTCCTCTGTAAGGCGGTCCGGTTTTTTGATGATTGAGTCGGGAATTTTTAATTTGCCGATATCATGTAAAAGCCCGCATAAGGTTAAAAGGTTCTGTTCTTTCTCGGGCCATTTTAACCATTGTGAAAATATGTTGCAAATCAAGGCTACATTCATACAGTGGGCAAACGTTAAGTCGTCATACTGGCGCATATTATGTAACATATCGAAGGCATGATAACTTGAAGTGGCTTCTGAAAGAATTTCCAAGGTGTTAGTTAACATGGTGTCGGTATCAATATTGGCATTCATATCTACGATGTCATTAATGGATGCTTTGAAACTTGCCAGATTTTCATCGAAACTTTCATGAAACTTTTTGAATTCTTCGCTTTCACGGATGCGTTCAGAATGCGTACGTGTATCTTCTTTTACATCCATACCGGTTAAAGATTCGTCTTCAACGCGTACGCTTAAGATAGAATAAAACTCAAGTCGGGTAATGGCTTTATCGGTTAATGTAAGGCCTTTGGGAAGTATCATTTGTCCGTTGTAGTTATAAACATCTTCTGCGGTAATCATACCCGGAAGCAATTCGGATGTTCTGACTCTTCTCATATATTCCCTCCCATCTGTTTTTTCTATGTAATATTATATGGAAAAACAGGTTCAAAGTCAACGTAACTTGTCATTATAAAATGTGAATTTTGTAAAAAAAAGGGAATTGCAGTAAATATCTTGACTTTTTTGTAAAGTCGTTGTAATGTATGTATATCTCTTATTCAGAGTGGTGGAGGTACAGAGGACCGGTGAAGCCACGGCAACCCCTTTAAGAAGGAAGGTGCCTGCCTGAGCGAGTAGCATTGTATGAACAATGCGTCGAACAATAAGAGGATTTGATATGGTATCATCAGGTCCGCTTATTGATAAGCGGTTTTTTTATGTTATGGAACAAGTCCATAACATAAAATCATATGCGTACCTCGCGGAAAGGAAGTTAATTGCTTCGCAATTCCGCTCGGGCGCGAAGAGTTCGCGGTCGAACTCTTATTGTTATGGAACAAGAAGGAGGAAAAGAAGATGGAAAAAAGATTATTTACTTCAGAATCAGTTACCGAAGGCCATCCTGATAAAATCTGTGATGCGATTTCTGATGCGGTATTGGATGCGTTAATGGAACAGGATCCCATGAGCCGTGTGGCTTGTGAAACATGTACAAATACAGGTTTTGTAGTGGTTATGGGCGAAGTAACCACCAAAGCAAACATTGATATTCCTGCAATTGTACGTAAGACTGTAACAGAAATCGGTTATGATCGTTCTGAATATGGTTTTGACGGAAATACCTGTGCGGTTATGGTCTCTTTGGACAAGCAGTCTGCCGATATCGCAATGGGTGTTGATAAAGCACTTGAAGCAAGAGAAGATAAAATGAGTGATGACCAGATTGAGGCAATCGGTGCAGGCGATCAGGGTATGATGTTTGGTTATGCAACCAACGAAACTGAGGAATATATGCCGTATCCTATTTCATTGGCACATAAGTTAACCTTACAGTTAACAAAAGTTCGTAAGAATGGTACATTAAAGTATCTTCGTCCTGACGGTAAGAGTCAGGTATCCGTACAATATGATGAAAACGGTAAGCCTATCCGATTGGAAGCAGTTGTTTTATCAACCCAACATGATCCGGATGTAACCCAGGAACAGATTCATGCAGATATCAAGAAGTATGTTTTTGAACCGGTACTTCCGAAAGAACTTTTAGATGAGAATACCAAGTATTTTATCAATCCTACGGGACGTTTTGTAATCGGTGGACCTAATGGAGACTCCGGCTTGACAGGACGTAAAATTATTGTTGATACTTATGGCGGATATGCACGTCACGGCGGCGGTGCTTTCTCCGGTAAAGATTGTACCAAGGTTGACCGTTCAGCAGCATATGCAGCGCGTTATGTGGCAAAGAACATTGTTGCTGCAGGTCTTGCAGATAAATGTGAAATTCAGTTATCTTATGCAATCGGTGTAGCTCATCCTACTTCGATAATGGTTGATACATTCGGAACCGGTAAGATTTCGGAAGAGAAATTGGTAGCAATTATCAGAGAAAACTTTGATCTCCGTCCTGCCGGAATTATTAAGATGCTTGATTTGCGCCGTCCTATTTATAAGCAGACATCTGCTTACGGACATTTCGGAAGAAATGACTTGAATCTTCCTTGGGAACAGTTAGACAGAGCAGAAGATTTAAAGAAGTATTTATAATAAAGAAATATGACCTTCGGTATATCGTATGATGTATCGGAGGTTTTTCTATTATGGCAACGAGACAAGTGTCCGTTGCGCCTGCGCAAAAGGTCTTTCAATGTATATCGTACCGTGTCGAAAAGTTATTGGATTCTCAACCTTAGATTTGATAAAAAACGACAACTTGCCTGTGATAAATTTTAGAAAATCAACTGAACAGATTGTAAACTGCGAAAAAAGGGACAAGGAGGTATGGATATGAATACGACACAGGAGTGTGTAAACAGGAAAGGACCTAAAAATAAAAAGCAGATAGGTCGCATCGGAAAAGGAGATAAAATATACATAGAGGATTATGCGGTTACGTATTTAAATCAAATTGCAAGAGCATCGGAAACCAAGAACGGTTTGGCCGGATTATTTGGGACATGCCGGGAAATTGAAGGGATAAAAGAGTATTATATTTACGCGGCGGCTTATCAGGAATGCGAGAGCGCGTCAGGAGGAAATATCCCGAGGGAAACGGTTCAAAAGATTATGCGATGCCGCGGAGAACTTTTTCCGGAGTACTTCTTTTTGGGATGGGCATTAATTTTTTCTGAGAATAAGGGGAGGATGTGGGAGAATTGTTATCGTTCGCGTATGGAAACTTTGGCCGGCAGACCGGAACTTTTAATGACATTAAAATGTAAGACCTGTGAAGAACATTTTTATTTGTATCCGACAGAGATGCCGAAAGAGACCGATGGATATTTTATTTTTTATGAACAAAATGATGCAATGCAAAGTTTCTTGATTGATTGGCACGGCGAAATAAATAAAGACAAGTGTGATGAGGAAGGAGATAATGTGGCGGAAAGTTGCCGCAATTATTATAAAGAAAAGAAAGCAAAACTGTTTCGAAAAAGACTTGCCGGCGCGGCGGCTATGGCGGCTATGCTTTTATTGCTTTTTGTATTGGGGACTTCGGTACATAGATTGAACGGATATGATAAAATACAAGAGATGGGAGATGTTGCACAAGAGGTTAATGCGTTGAGTGAGGAACCTGAAGTGCAACTGGTTCCGATACAAATGGAAGTGGCTGCAGAGGATGGTAAGGAAACTGACATTACGGCAGGCGGTGACGATTTAATTGTTGCGGAAACGGAAGATGTGTCTGTTCCCGAAATGCCAGCGACGGAAGAGATTATTACGACAGAAAATGCAGAGGCGATAAGTTCGGAAACACCGAAGGAGGTTGTTTTGGAAATTGAGGATGTGGCAGAGTTGTCGCAATCAGAAACTGTGCAGGAGGAATTTGTGGCTGCAAATATGTCCTCCGAAAGTTATATTACATATGAGGTTGCCAAAGGAGATACGCTGTATGGAATATGCGTCCGTTTTTACGGTGATTTGCGTCGCGCGAAAGAAATATGTGAAATGAATCATATCGAAGATATGGATAATATTTTATATGGACAAAAAATTATACTCCCGCAATAAAAAATGTGTTATACTATACAAAGTGACTGATACAAGATGATTTAAATACAAAAGCAGCGGAGAATAGAATGAAGGAAAATAAGAAAAACAGATTCGCAATCAAAACTTCATCACGTCGAAAAGGGAAGCTGAAACCTTTGGAACGATTTACGCCACCTAAACAGGAAAATAACGGTGATTGGAAAGAAAAACTTTTTAAGCATCGTGCTAAAATAGCAACCCGCATCATTGTTTTTGTGGCTGTGATGATTTTGGCAGCGTTGTTCTTTTATATCAGATATCTTAATAAAGAATATACGGCATACGAAGTGTTAAGCACCGTGGAGAATCAGGTGGTAACCGGGGCACGTGTCGAACTTTTAGGAGATAAGTTTCTTATATATGGAAATGACGGAGCCAAATGTGTGAACAACAAAGGTGATGTTATCTGGAATGTAACATATGAAATGCAGAATCCGAAAGTCGATATTGATAATAATGTTGTGGGAATTGCAGATTATAACGGTAGTACCATTCATATGATGAATACTGAAAGTGTGCTGGGAGAAATCAGTACCGGTATGCCGATAAGACTCTTTAGGGTTTCTGCCAAAGGATTGGCAATTGCGGTTTTGGATGATTCACAGAAAATGCCTATTTATATATACGGCTCGGACGGAGAGCAGAAGGCATTTTTTCACACAACCATGCGCAACAGCGGTTACCCGATTGCGGTTTGCATTTCAGATGCCGGCTACTTGGTAGGCATTTCCTATTTATATGAAGATGCAGCCAGTTATAAAACCAATATTGCATTTTATAATTTTGGTGAAGTCGGACAGAACAAAACGGATAACCTTGTGAGCGGAAATACATATGCGAATGCTATTGTTCCTTGTATGGAGTTTGTCGGTGATTCCAAGGCGGTTGCGGTCGCTGATAATCGTCTGATGGTTTATTCCGGGGCGGAGATTCCTACAAGTACCGGAGAAGTGTTGGTACAGGAAGAAATTCAGGCGGTATTCTTTGGGGAAGAGTATGTAGCGTTGGTGCATAATAATACGGAAGGCGAAGACAAATATCGCATTGATATATACAACGGTTCCGGAGAGTGCGAAGATACCGTATATTATAATGAAGAATATAGCGAGATGTTTTTTGATGAGGACAGATTGATCATCTATGGAACGGAATATTTCTTTGTTCACAATGTAAACGGCATCGATAAATACAAAGGTGAAATCGGTCCGGGTGTATTGGCAGTTATGCCGACAAAAGTGTCAAACCGCTTTGTGGTGGTAACCAATGAATCTATAGATACAATTGAATTGAGATAAAAATAACAAACGATATGCTGAAGAATTCGAGCATGTCGTTTTGTTTTATAAGATAAAAATGTTTCAATATAAATGCAACAGAGAAAACAAATGTGGATAAATAAAAAATTTTTGAAAAATGTTGTTGACAACACAAAAACCTTTTGCTATTATAAAAAAGCCGCTGAACGAGCGGCACTTTTTTAGAGAAGAAATTCTTTGAAAGATGTACCTTGACAAATAAACAGCAATCCAACCCTGAAAATTCAAGTAAGCGACGAGCAATGCCAAGCCGAAAGACGGGACGCAAATTATGCTTGCATAAATTTGTGGCACAGATTTCAGATTGATAGGGCGACCGCCCGTGACGAAATAAGTGCGAAGCACTTATGAGTTCGCATTGCGAGTATCTGATACTCAAGTTGCTAAGAGAACAATTCAGAGAAAG
>JAZNLG010000077.1:0-5040 GCA_045578965.1 Lachnospiraceae bacterium
GCTGTCCCTGTGAGGATTATAAAAAACCAAACAATCCTCTACAATACTCCACTTCGTCCCGTAATGAGAAACCCACAGGAAATTGTTCGAAAATGACAATTCGCAGCCGCGACTGGTTTTATACTTATAAAATTGTTCGAAAACTTCTTTTTCTTCAAATGTAATTTCTTTCCATAATAATTCCATAACTATATTATATCTCCGTTGTGTGTAATTTTATACACATTTTAAATTAAATCTTGTTTTAATTTTTGTACTTCTTTAGATAAAATAAAGTCTTATCGCACAAATGTCCTGTTCGAACGCCTTACACTCATAGCACGAACGCCCACTCAAAAGTGCTTCGCACTTCTTCGCGGTTCGTTTGACTCACATACCTAACAATCTATGAATGCCATGCAAACGTTCAGTTCGAACGCCTTACACTCATAGCACGAACGCCCGCTCAAAAGTGCTTCGCACTTCTTCGCGGTTCGTTTGACTCACATAGAATATAAAAAGACCACGTTGTCCTGCAAGCAGTCCACGTAGTCTTTGTTATATTCTGCGTTCGTGCTATTCGTTCCTATTCGTTCATCTTTGCCAGTTTTGCCGCCTGGTCGGCTGCAATACAAGCATCAATAATTTCCTGAATATCACCGTTCATAATCTTCTCAAGCTTATATAAGGTCAATCCGATTCTGTGATCCGTTACACGGCCCTGAGGGAAGTTATAAGTACGAATCTTCTCGGAACGGTCACCGGTACCAACCTGACTTCTACGAAGTTCCGCTTCAGCATCATGCTGTTTCTGCATTTCCAAATCGTATAATTTCGCACGTAACAAAGCAAACGCCTTTGCCTTGTTCTGAATCTGAGACTTTTCAGTCTGGCTGTAAATTACAATACCGGTAGGCATATGTGTCAAACGTACCGCTGAGTCTGTGGTATTGACACACTGTCCTCCACAACCGGATGCACGCATTACGTCAATTCGGATATCATTATCGTTGATTACAACGTCCACTTCTTCAACCTCAGGCATAACTGCCACGGTAATGGTAGATGTGTGGATACGTCCGCCGGATTCGGTTTCAGGCACACGCTGCACACGATGTACACCGCTCTCGTATTTTAACTTGGAATATGCACCCTGGCCGGAAATCATAAATTCAACTTCCTTCATACCGCCGATACCGATTTCATCCACATTGATGGTCTCAATCTTCCAGCGCTGGCTCTCTGCATAGTGTACGTACAAACGATACATTTCCGCCGCAAACAAAGCAGCCTCATCACCGCCGGCACCTGCACGAATTTCCACAATAACGTTTTTATCATCATTAGGGTCCTTCGGCAACAGAAGAATTTTAAGAGTCTGTTCCAACTCTTCCACGCGCTTCTTAGCATCCGTAAGTTCTTCTTTTAACATTTCACGCATGTCTTCGTCACTTTCTTCCTCCAACATGGCGATACTGTCTTCAATATCCTGTTTAGACTGCTTATATTCCTTATAAGCATCCACAATGGGAGTCAAATCGCTCTGTTCCTTCATCAACTGACGAAAACGCTGCTGATTGTCGGTTACACCCGGCTCCTGCAGTTCTCCCATAATTTCTTCAAAACGAATCAATAAATCTTCTAATCTGTCAAACATTTTAATCCTCCACATAGGTGGCATACACCACTCTGTCCATTCCTGCCAGATCTTTTTTTACTGTTATATCAATATATCCATTCAGACGCAACAGTTCACTTACTGCTTCCGCCTGATTATATCCGATTTCAAAAAATAACATACCGCCGCGGCTTAAATACCCTCTTGCCTCATCCGCAATGCGACGATAAAAATCCAAGCCATCCGCCCCGCCGTCCAAGGCACTCATCGGTTCATGCTCTCTTACTTCCCGGTCAAGCGTTTCAATCACTTCACTCTCGATATAAGGCGGATTTGATACAATCAAATCAAACGTTCCTTCAACTTGACCGAACAAGTCACTCTCTATAAAAGTCGCTTCAATGCCCAGTTTTTCGGCATTTTCTCTTGCCAACGCCACTGCTTCAGGCTGTAACTCTGCTCCAACGCCTACGCAGTCGTTACTGTACTTCAAAAGGCTTAAAAGTATGCATCCCGAACCGCTGCACATATCAAGAATCCGCATTCCGTCATGCAAATGCATCATAGCCTCTTCCACCAAACACTCCGTATCCTGTCTTGGAATCAATGTACTTTCATGGGTTTTAAACGTAAGCCCCATAAAATCCTGCTCACCGGTAATATACTGCAGAGGTTCTCCCACACTTCTTCGACGAATAAAAGCCTCATACTGCTTGCATTCAACCTCTGACACTTCTCGGTCACCGTGCGCCAATAAATCATTTCGATTGGTATGACACACAAACTCCAAAAGAAGCCTGGCATCCAGCACGGCTTCTTTGCAATGTTCTTTTAATTGATTTACTCCGGATTCATATAATTCTCTGTAAGTCATCATTCAATCCTTCGCCATCGACGTATGATACGTCTAATCTTCTATATCGCTCTCATCATCGGCTACTTCCGCTTCCGAAGGCTCTTCTTCATCATCTTCGTCCAGCCAATCCTCTTCGGCCACTTCGTAATCGAAGTTTTCTTTCAGATATTCCTTCCAGTCAAAAACCGCTTCCACAGCCTTAATGGCCACTTCCACCATATCTTTATCCGGTTCCTTCGTGGTAACACGCTGTAACCACATCCCCGGTGCAGAAATCAAACGAATAAACCAGTTATCAAACTTACCTGCCAATCGCAACACCTCATAAGAGATACCCGCAATCACAGGAATCAAAGCGATTCGTAACACCAGTCTTAATGCCACATTATCCACACGGATAAAAAAGAAGCAAATAATACTGATTACCATTACAATCAAAAGAAAACTGGTTCCGCATCTTCTGTGAAATCTGGAACTTTTCATAATACTTCTTACATTCAAAGGCTTACCGCTTTCAATGCAGTTAATACATTTATGCTCCGCACCATGATACATAAACACCCTGCGAATATCTTTCATCAGAGAAATCAAAAGTACGTACACCACAAAGATAATAACACGCAAAACACCTTCGATAATCGCTATTAAAGAAGGATTGCTTAAATACTTCTCCAAAAACGACGCAACAAAATAAGGCAAAACCATAAAAATCGCCACTGCGATAATCAATGAAATTACCATCGTAATTCCCATCATGGCCTTTTCTGCCTTGGCACCGAAGATTTTACCCATAAAACGGTCAAAACCGGTTTCTTCTTCCTCTTCTTCATAGAAACTCGCCGAATAGGTTAATGTTTCCATACCCAGCGTCAAAGAATCAATAAAATTAAAAATGCCTCGGATAAAAGGCACTTTTCTTGTCCAACTCTCCGATTGTTTGCATGCAGCCACATGAAGTTCTATTTCTTTATCAGGCTTGCGTACTGCAACGGCATAACGATCCTTGTTGCGCATCATAATGCCTTCCATTACAGCCTGTCCGCCAATGCCGGAATAACATGATTTCTTTTTTTTACTCATTAATACTCCTCCCAAGTAAAAATTAAGGTTGAGATACCTAGATACCTCAACCCATCATGTCGCTTATTAGCTTTCCACACCGTACTTCTTGTTGAACTTATCAATACGTCCACGAGCCTGTGCAGCCTTCTGCTGACCTGTGTAGAAAGAATGGCACTTAGAACATACTTCTACGTGGATATCCTTCTTAGTAGAACCGGTTACAAAAGTGTTGCCACAGTTACAGGTTACGGTTGCCTGATAGTATTCAGGATGAATTCCTTCTCTCATTATTCTCACCTCTCTATATTAAAAATAACCTTTTTTCGCTTTTTTCAACAGCTTGTTCATTATAACACGCGTTTATCGGGAATGCAAGCATTTTTTATACCCAATGAATTTTTTTCATCATTTCCACAAATTCCCTGTTATTTCGGGTCTTTGAGAACAAATCAATAACCTTATCCACGGCATCTTCCGCTTTCATACCGTTAAAGGCTTTGCGCATGGAATTAATGGCTTCCATCTCTTCAGGTGTGAGAAGCAAATCCTCTCTTCTGGTTCCGGACTTGGGAATATCGATAGCCGGGAATACTCTCTTCTCGGATAACTTGCGGTCCAATACCATTTCCATATTACCGGTACCCTTAAATTCTTCATATACCACGTCGTCCATTTTACTTCCTGTTTCCACCAGGGCTGTCGCAAGAATGGTAAGACTTCCGCCTTCGCGCATATTTCTCGCCGCACCAAAGAATCGTTTGGGCATATGTAACGCCGCAGGGTCCAGACCACCGGATAAAGTTCTTCCGCTGGGAGGAATAACCTGGTTATACGCTCTTGTAAGTCGCGTAATGCTGTCTAAAAGAATAATAACATCCTGCTTATGTTCTACCAGACGTTTTGCACGCTCAATTACCATTTCGGATACTCTTTTGTGATGTTCCGGTGTTTCATCGAAAGTAGAATAGATTACTTCCACATTATCACCTTCAATTGCTTCACGGATATCCGTTACTTCTTCCGGACGTTCGTCAATAAGCAGAATAATCATATGCATATCCGGGTTGGAATGCTTAACGCACTTAGCCACCGATTTTAAAAGGGTTGTCTTTCCGGCTTTGGGCGGTGATACAATCATACCACGCTGACCCTTACCTACCGGACTGATTAAATCCATAATACGCATAGACACCGGCGCTCCGGGGATGTCCAATTTGATTTTTTCATCCGGAAAAATCGGGGTCATATCTTCGAAATTGCCACGTTTCTGTGCCGCTTCCGGTGTGTATCCGTTGATTCTCTTGATATATAAAAGTGCCGCAAATTTCTCATTCTGGGTTTTAATTCGGGTATTTCCTTCAATAATATCACCGGTTTTCAAACCAAAACGACGAATCTGGCTGGGAGCTACATAAACATCGTTTTCACCGGGTAAAAAGTTCTCGCATCGGATAAAACCAAAACCGTCCGGCATAACTTCCAGAATACCGCTTGTGGTAATACCGCTATCCAGTTCCGCCATATT
>JAZNLG010000078.1:0-6654 GCA_045578965.1 Lachnospiraceae bacterium
GACAGAAGCGATTATTCGTTGAATGTGCCGAAAAAACAGGCATAAATCTTTTAAAAATAGGAAGTTTGCAGAAGGTATTGTATCTTGAATATTCTGCTTGCTTAGTGTAAAATCTTTGTGGGAAAAATAAAATTGGGGAAATAATTATTTTACGGGATGATAAAACTCCCGAATTCAGATAGGAGGCAATGTATGAATTACAAAGATCAGTATCAGTTTTGGTTAGAAGATGATTATTTTGATGCAAAGACCAAGGAAGAGTTAAAAGCGATTGCAAACGATGAAAAAGAAATCGAAGACCGCTTTTATCGTGAATTGGAATTCGGTACCGGCGGTTTAAGAGGCGTAATCGGTGCGGGAACCAACAGAATGAACCTTTACACCGTACGTAAAGCTACCCAGGGTCTTGCTAATTATATTTTAAAAATGGGTACACAGGATAAGGGAATCTCTATTGCTTACGATTCACGTTTTATGTCCCCTGAATTTGCGGATGAAGCGGCTCTTTGTATGGCTGCAAACGGTATTAAGGCATATGTATTTGATGCGTTAAGACCTACACCTGAACTTTCATTCTCCGTTCGTTATTTGGGATGTACTGCAGGTATCGTAATTACTGCAAGCCACAATCCCCCTGAGTACAATGGTTATAAGGTATACTGGGAAGACGGCGCACAGGTTACATCTCCCCGCGATGTGGATATTATTAACTGTGTAAAAGCAGTAACCGATTATCATACCGTAAAAACCATGGATAAGCAGGCAGCAATCGATGCAGGCCTTTATATTACCATTGGTGCAGAAGTAGATGATGCTTTTATCGCAGAATTGAAGAAGCAGATTATCAATCCTGAAGTAATCAAAGAAGTTGCAGACGATATTAAGATTGTATATACACCTTTTAATGGTACCGGTAACGTTCCTGCACGCCGTATTTTAAAAGAAATCGGCTTCAAGAATGTTTATGTAGTACCCGAGCAGGAAATGCCGGATCCTAAGTTTACAACTTTGGATTATCCGAACCCCGAAGATCCTAAGGCATTCACACTTGCATTAAAACTTGCAAAAGAAGTGCAGGCTGACATTGTTCTTGCAACGGATCCGGATGCGGACAGACTCGGTATTTATGCATATGATACCAAGAGCGGTGAATATGTTCCTTTTACCGGAAATATGTCAGGTATGTTGATTGCGGAATATATTTTAAGCCAGAGAAAGGCTAACGGCACTATGCCTGCAAACCCTGCATTGGTTAAGACCATCGTTACAACCAATATGGCAGATGTCATTACTAAAGCTTACGATGTTAAGATGATTGAAGTTTTAACCGGATTTAAGTACATCGGTGAGCAGATTAAGTGGTTTGAAGAAAATAATACTTATAACTATGTATTCGGTTTGGAAGAAAGTTATGGCTGCCTTGCAGGTACCCACGCAAGAGATAAGGATGCAATTGTTGCGGTTATGTGTCTCTGCGAAGTGGCTGCATGGTGCAAGAAGAACAACAAGACCGTTTGGGATATGATGGTTGAAATGTACGAGAAGTACGGCTATTTCAAAGAAGATTTATATACCATTACCATGAAGGGTAAAGACGGTGCTGAACAGATTGCTGCGATTATGGAGAAGCTTCGTGCAAATCCTCCCAAGGAGTTTGGTGCTTGGAAAGTAAAAGAAATGCGGGATTACAAGAGTGGCAAGACTGTAAATCCCGAAACAGGTGAAGAAGGTGAAACAGGCTTACCTACTTCAAACGTTCTTTACTTTGATTTATCCGATGATTCATGGTGCTGCGCAAGACCTTCCGGAACAGAACCTAAGATTAAGTTCTATATGGGCGTTAAGGGTAGCAGTTTGGAAGACGCAAGCGTAAAAGTAACAGCATTAACAGATGCTTTAAAGGCAAAACTTGATTAGTATTAGCCTTTTATGAGGTGAACTGATGGGAAAAGGTTTGGATTCCATTGCAAAAACAAGAAGATATTTGCGTAGAAACGGTTTGAAAAAAACCGTTTCTGCCGTTATGGAAAGAATCAGTGCACCGAAGTATGAAGAATTTCAATTTGTTCCTTTGACAGAGGAAGAAATCAATAATATGAAAGATTATCATTTTGATAATCCTGTTAAAATAAGCATTTTGGTTCCGGCTTATCGTACGAATCCGGTTTTCTTCCGTGAATTATTGGATTCAGTGGTGGGGCAGGTGTATCCATATTGGGAACTGGTGATTGCGGATGCCAGCGGAAATAACGATTTGGAAGCAATTGTGGAGGAATACAGGCAGAAACTTTCGGAAGAAAGCAGTATTGTATATCTTACGATTGCTGACAACAAAGGTATTTCCGAGAATACCAATGTGGCTTTGGAGGCTGCCACGGGAGACTATATCGGTCTTCTGGATCATGACGATGTGCTGACGCCGGATGCTTTATTTTTTATGGCAAAAGAAATTGAAAAGAGTGCTCCGATTTTATTGTACTCAGATGAAGATAAAACGGACACGGGACTGAAAACCTTTTATGATGCCAATCGAAAGAAGAAATTAAATCTGGATTTAATTTTAACAAATAATTATATCTGCCACTTTTGTGTTATGAAGGCGGAAGTAATGAAGAAATTAAAATTCCGTAAGAAGTTTGACGGTGCGCAGGATTTTGACATTATTTTGCGTTGTATTGCAGAATTAAAAGAGGATACAGAAGCGATACATATTCCGCGTATTCTGTATCATTGGAGATGTCATAACGAATCTACGGCGGTAAATACGGATTCCAAGCAGTATGCTTATGAAAACGGCCGATACGCGGTAGAAGATTTTATAAAAGGAAAAGGATGGAATGCGCAGGTGGATCATATGACGCACCTGGGATTTTACCGGACTACCTACGAACCTGATATATTCAGCAATCGTAAGGAGGTCGGAGTTGTAGCCGGACCTGTATATCAAAACGGTAAAATTGCAGGCGGAGCGATGAAGCGTGACGGAACCGTTATGTATAAGGGCTTGCCCAAAGGATACAGCGGATATATGCACAGAGCAGCGTTGATGCAGCAGGTTGGAGCCGGCGATGTGCGAAATATGGTGATAAGACCTGAGTTGCAGGAATTGTGGGAAAAGGAAGTGGCTCCTAGAATTACAGAAAAGCATTGTGATTATATACAGGTCAGCGTGGCATTCTGTGAGCAGGCTAAATTACGCGGATATTCAGTGGTATATGATCCGGAACTTGTCATATAGAGGTATATAGTGTCAAGATTTAAATACATTTTTGTTTAGGATAAAAGAAAGGAAGGCGGCGTGAGTAAAACAGCGGTTGTAATCCCTAATTACAATGGAATAGCATATCTTGCGGACTGCCTGAACTCCTTAAAAAAGCAGTCAGAACAGGATTTTGATGTTATTGTTGTGGACGATTGTTCCACAGATGAAAGTTTAAAAGAAATTGCATGCAACTTTTCGTGGGTAAAGAGTGTCAAAAGAAGTAAGAACGGTGGTTTTGCAGCAGCGGTAAATGACGGAATCCGCTATGCAACGGAAAATAGTGCAGAATACGTGATTCTTTTAAATAACGATACTGTGGTGCATACGGATTTTGTAAAAAATATGGTAAAAGCAATGGAGGCGGATTCCAATATTTTTTCTGCCCAGGCAAAGATGCTGTCTTTAAAAGAACCGGAAGTGATTGATGATGCCGGCGATTTTTACACTGTTATGGGTTGGGCATTTGCCAGAGGAAAAGGTAAAAGTGCGTCGAAATATAATAAAAAAGGACGGATTTTTGCAGCATGTGCAGGTGCGGCAATTTACAGAGTGGCGGTTTTTGAAGAAATCGGCTGTTTTGATGAGGCGCATTTTGCATATTTGGAGGATATCGATATCGGATATCGTGCCGGTTTGTATGGATATATGAATGTGTATGAACCTGAGGCGCTTGTGTATCATGCGGGAAGTGCCACATCCGGATCACGTTACAATGAATTCAAAACACGTCTGGCGGCAAGAAACAGTGTGTACTTAATATACAAAAATCAGACGATTTTACAGATTATATGGCATTTTATTCCTTTGTTTGCAGGTTTTATGGTAAAACAAGTCTTTTTTATGTTAAAAGGGTACGGAAAAGTATATCATAAGGCTGTATTGGAAGGATTAAAAGATATCAGTCGTTTGGAGATGAAACAGAAGAAGATAGGCATTGTAAAAGGACATTTAGGTGATGCCATAAAAATGGAATGGCAGTTGTGGAGAAATATATTTATAAAAATAATGTAATAAACTTGAATTTTTTGTAACAATATTGTAATATTAGAGCGGTGTGTAGAAAAATAGGTGATGATTATGATAAAAGATAATCAAAGATATTTGAATCGTCTCCACGTCGTACTTGATCTTGTGGTTACGATTTTATCATATTTTGCAGCATGGTGGCTCCGTATCGTAGTATTTCAGCAGGCTGGTGAAGGTACTCTTGCGCCGGAGACCTATTTTGTTGCACTTTTGGGGATTGTTCCCGGATATCTGTGTTTATATTCAGCGTTGAATTTATATAAGTCAAAGCGGTATTCCAGTGCAAAACGGGAATTTTTTGATGTTGTAAGAGCCAATCTGATTGGTACAATTATATTTTTCGTGGCTCTTTATATTATCAATGAACCTAACTTTTCCCGATCCGTAATTTTTATTTTTGCAGCAATAAATGTTGCGGTAACCACTTTGGTACGTAACGGAATTCGTATTTTTTTGCGTCAAATCCGTAAAAAAGGATATAATGTAAAGTATATTGTTCTGGTGGGATATTCCAGGGCGGCAGAGCAGTATATCGACCGTATTATGGCAAATCCCCAGTGGGGATATGTAGTACGCGGAATTTTGGATGACCACATCCCGGCAGGTACTTTGTATCGTGGCGTCAAGGTGGTAGGTCGCGTAGATAATCTTTATTACGTGCTTCCGGAGAATAAGTTGGATGAAATTGCAATTACGCTTTCATTGGAAGATTATGACAGATTGGAAGAAATTGTTGGGTTATGTGAGAAATCCGGTGTTCATACCAAATTTATACCGGATTACAATAGTGTAATTCCCAGTAGACCATATACCGAAGATTTATCAGGATTGCCGGTTATTAATATCCGACATGTACCGTTGACAAACACGTTGAACTGGGTTATCAAAAGAGTCGTAGATATTATCGGTTCTTTGTTTGCTTTGATTCTGTTTTCTCCGGTAATGTTGATTTCTGCGATTGTGATCAAATGCTCCGGTGGCGGACCTGTTATTTTTAAGCAGGAACGTGTGGGATTGCATAATAAAACATTTAAGATGTACAAGTTTCGTACTATGGCGGTACAGAAGACGCAGGACGAGAGTAAGGCCTGGACAGTAAAGAATGACCCCAGGGTTACCAAATTCGGCAAATTTTTACGAAAGACCAGTTTAGATGAAATTCCTCAGTTTTATAATATTCTAAAAGGGGATATGAGTCTTGTGGGTCCGCGTCCGGAAAGACCTGTTTTTGTAGATAAATTTAAGGAAGAAATTCCCCGATATATGATTAAGCATCAGGTTCGACCGGGACTGACCGGCTGGGCACAGGTCAACGGATATCGCGGTGATACTTCCATTCGCAAAAGAATTGATTGCGACATATACTATATAGAAAACTGGACATTTGGTTTTGATATTAAAATTTTATTTTTAACAATTTTTAAAGGTTTTATAAATAAAAATGCATATTAATGTGTACAAATGGAGGATGTTATGAGCACACAGCGTAAAGGAAAGAAGAGCGCAAAGAAGAGAAAAGCATCAAAAGGTAAATTGATACTTTTAGCAGTGGAAGTAGTTGTTTTAATTGGTGCAATTGTAGCGTTAGGCTTCATCTTAAAAGCGACGGATAAAGATACCGGTATGGTTAAGGTTGATTTACCGGAAGAAGATTTGCAGGTAAGTTCGGAAGTTATCGACAAATGGGAAGAAATTGAAGAAACATATACCAATATCGCATTGTTTGGTGTGGATTCCCGTAGTGGTTCATTAGAGAGCGGTACACGTACCGATACCATTATGATTCTTTCTGTAAATAACAATACAGGTGATGCCCGTTTGGTTTCCGTGTATCGTGATACGTATTTGAATTTAGGTAATGATGCATATAACAAATGTAATGCGGCATATGCAAAGGGTGGCCCTCAGCAGGCAATTTCCATGTTAAATATGAATCTTGATTTATATATCACAGATTTCGTAACCATCGGCTTTGAAGGTTTGATGGAAGTGGTTGATGCTGTCGGCGGTGTTGAAATTGATGTTCAGTCTAATGAAATCAAGCATTTAAATAACTATCAGGCATCTATGTATGCAACAGAAGCAAATCCCGGTAAACTTACCGACGATTATGTTGCAATTACAGAACCCGGTCTTCAGACCTTAAGCGGATATCAGGCAGTGGCATATTGCCGAATCAGAGCGGTAGGTAATGACTTTGGTCGTACCGAAAGACAGAGAAAAGTATTGCAGGCAGTATTGGATAAGGCGAAAACAATGACTCCTGCGCAGTTGAATGATATTGCAGACGGTGTATTTCCTATGATTGCAACTTCATTGGAAATTAATGAAATTCTTGATTTGGTGTCAAAAGTATCCAGTTATGA
>JAZNLG010000079.1:0-4356 GCA_045578965.1 Lachnospiraceae bacterium
TATTATGTATATTATTTACACTAATAATCATGCCGGCGCAGTACAAAGACCCAATGGTTATGATTATGTCCTATCCGCCGAATGTAATAAAGCGCGTGGAACAGTTACCACAGTATTCAGGCTGTATTAAAGAGAGAGAAAAGAAGCACATCGGTAAAAAAATATTTGGGGTATTCTTTTTTGCAGGGCTATTGGCAATTGTGGCCTATTTTTCCGGTTGCAGAGGTTTTGCGGATACGTTTTTTCATGTTTTTATACTTTTTGTGGCGGTGAATCTGTACGATATGTTGGTACTGGACTGGGGCGTTTTCTGTCATAGTAAGAAACTCAGAATTCCCGGAACGGAAGACATGGATGAGGATTATAGAGACTACTTATTTCATGCGAAAGGTGCACTGAAGGGGATTGGAATCGGTGTGGTGGTAGCACTGCTGGCGGCCGGAATAATCGTATTATTCTAAAGCGGAAGATTAACGGGGAATTCTAATGAAGAAAAGGATAATAAAGTTTATTAAAAGAATAGCAATAGTTTTATTGATTATTATAGTTGCATTTTTTGTAATTAGGGCAATCGGAAAAGGAATTTACAATCGGACACCGGATGGTGGTATCAATGAATCCATGTATGTTGACATTAATGGCACGAAACAGTGGATTAACATTTACGGAGAGGATGTGAATAATCCTGTTTTGCTGTACTTGCATGGCGGTCCGGGGTCTGCAACAAGTCACCTGGACTATGCGATTACAAGAAAATGGGCAGATGTATATACTGTGGTAACATGGGATCAGCGTAATTGTGGAAAAAGTTATGATGCAAAACAAAATGATATCGTGTTGACAAAAGAATTATTTTTGACGGATGGAAAAGAATTAACTGAGTTTGTTCTTGATTACTTATCCAAAGATAAAATTACGCTTCTGGGACATTCATGGGGCTCCATATATGGAGCAAATTTGGTACTGGAACATCCGGAATACTTCGAGTGTTTTATCGGAACAGGACAGCTTGTTGATATGGGCGAAAATGAAGAGGCCTTTAAGCAGGAGGCTGTTTTGTGGGCAAAAGGTGATGAGGAGACCTTAGCGCTTGTGAATCAATTAACGCCTGAACTTATGACGAAGGAACATATCATTGCCAGAAATACAATTATGCAAAAGTATGGTTATGACATGATGGTAAACGGTTCTGATTACAATTTGGTTACAACCCTGGTATTTAATCCGAACTATTCATTAATGGATTGGATAAAGTATTTGAAGAGCGATATGGGGGTATATTGGGATTTCTTTGCATCCGAAGAATTTACTTCTTTTTCTTTGTCCGGCAGAACGGATTATGAAGTGCCTTTTTATAATATAAACGGAGATAGGGATTATCAAACAAATTATCAATTGGCGCAGGAATATTTCGAAGAAGTAAATGCACCATATAAACAGTTGTTTATGATGGAAAATATGACGCATGGTTTATTGGAATCCGATTCAGAAGGATTTTCAAAGATTGTTCATCAGATTGCGAAAACAGAAAGAGAGAGAAAATGATTAAGGCAGTATTTATAGACTTGTTGGAAGTGTTTGATACCGAGTATTTCGAATAGTGAAGTTTACAGTGAGGTAATTGCAATGAAAAAACAAGCGGTTTCATATATTGCAAGAGTTCTTGTGCAAAAGATGATAGGTTTTTTATTGTATATGATTGGTGCGAGATTTATACTGACCTATGCAGGAATTATCTACTTTATTTATCTTTTTTTGGCAACAATTATTATTTCTTTGGTTTTGTTCAAATCTAATGAAGAAACTCTTGCACATAGAGGCAAAACGGATACGGATTCACCGGTATGGGATAAAGTGCTATTAACATTATTTTGGATATTGAATTATTATGTTGTTTATTGGCTTGCCGGAGTGTCTGAAGCAGAAGAACATCTTACTATTGTATATTGGTGTGGTATTGTAATAACTCTTTTTGCAGCATGGTTTTCTACAAAAGCAACTTTGGAAAATACTTTTTTAGAATCTACAGCAAGAATACAAAGTGATAGAAAACAGACAGTCTGTATGACAGGACCGTATAGAATTGTGCGCCACCCTGCGTATAGTGGATTGATATTGAATTGTATTGGCTTATGTATGATATTTCCTTATTTGAGTGTTTGGGTATGTATGGTGATTACCAGTTTGATTATTTTTGTAAGGACTGCATTAGAAGATAAGATGCTTAAAGAGGGTTTGGATGGATATCTTGAATATTCCAATAGAACAAAATATAGATTGATTCCGTTTATTTGGTAACAGAAAGAAGACAGGAAATTGGAAGAAGATACAACGGAATATCTGGTGCGGTTGGGAAAAAATTGAATTTACAGATGAAAAAAGTCATTGTCTCATAAAATGATTGACAAGACAGAACTATCGACATAGAATGAAAATATAAAGAGGTGCTACCGGTAGCAAACGGTTCGCCTTAGTTATTAGTTACTTATCAAAAAAGCAACCACACACTTTGGCGGAGCAGCGGTTGCTTTTTTGATGTCTATGTTTCTTGTGTGGTTTTCATGATACTGATTATGGTGACAATGATACTGATAATTGACACCACAATACCGAGAATACCAACTATGGTTTCCAACATCATATCCTTTGCCTTTCACTGTATTTTCCACTAGTATCACCTCCAAAATACCGGAAGTTCTAAGAATGTACTCTGGCGAAAGGCGAAGCGCTTACCGTTTTCGGTAACACCCCATATCTGTATTATATCATAAATGTAGGGGCTTTACAATCTAAAATCGAAAATATGTTCGATTGCGGCGGGCTGTTGATGCGAAACTATCGGTTGATAATATGGGGAAAACAACCTATAATGAAAGAACTTTTATTGTTCTTATTATTCAAGATAAAAGGAGACAATCAGATATGAATCATTATGTATTTGGCAAGCCTGTTAATAAACTTATTCATGGTGGCGATTATAACCCGGAGCAGTGGTTGGATTACCCGGAAATACTGGAAAAAGATATTGAATATATGAAACAGGCAGGAATTAATGAGGCCACGCTTGGCGTGTTTTCGTGGGCAATGTATGAGCCAAGAGAAGGCGAATTCCATTTTGATTGGTTAGTGCAGATAATGGATAATCTGTACAAAAACGGTATACATACCATTCTTGCAACACCGTCTGCAGCCAGACCGGCTTGGTTGGACCATAAGTATCCGGAAGTGATGCGGGTGGATGGAATGGGAAACCGCAACAGACACGGGCTCAGACATAATCATTGTATGTCATCGGAAATATATCGGGAAAAGGTCAGATTGATTGATAGGAAACTGATTGAGGCTGTGGGAGATCATCCGGGACTTTTGATGTGGCACATTTCCAATGAGTTTGGCGGAGATTGTTACTGTGATAATTGTAAAAGAAAATTTCAGGAACATTTAAGAAGACGTTTCAATAACGATATCGAAAAATTGAACCATGAGTGGTGGACGACTTTTTGGAGTGCACGTTACTTGGACTTTTCAGAGATTGAGCCTCCGTATAATAACGGACAGACTGCGATTATGGGATTAAATCTGGAATGGAAAAGATTTACCACACAGAATTATTCGGATTATTTGTCAGTAGAGATTGATACGATTAGAGAGTATTCCCCAAGAAAAGATATTCCGGTTACAACCAATTTTATGGGCAGATTTTACGGAATTGATTACCGGGTTTTGGCTAAGAAGATAGATGCTATTTCCTGGGACAGTTATCCGGCTTTTCATAATGATTACGAAAGCTATGCGGACACAATGCTTTCAGCTGCTTTTGATAATGCCATTATGAGAAGTATGAAAAAGGACAAGCCGTTTTTGCTTATGGAAAGTGCTCCGGGGTTGGTTAATTGGATGCAGTATAACAAGGTAAAACGTCCCGGTGTCCATGAGCAGTTTGCGATACAGACAATTGCCAGTGGATCAGATTCTGTGCAGTATTTCCAGATTCGTAAATCAAGGGGCGCTGCAGAACAGTTTCATGGTGCATTAATTGATCATATCGGAACCAACGACACAAGAATTTATAAAGAAGTGGCGAAAACGGGAGAGGTTCTTGCAAAACTGGCCGAAGTGGAAGGCTCCGTAAAACGAAATGAAGCCGCCATCATTTTTGAATGGGATAACTGGTGGGCAATCGACGGAGCAAGTGCATTTGGCCGTGACACAAGGAAGTACGACAGCGTTTGCAGGGATTATTGGAAAAAACTGATGGAGTACGGTGTTGAGGCGGATGTTATTTCTACGGAGGATTCGTTAAACGCATATAAACTCATTATTGTACCGATGCTTTTTATGCTTAAGGATAATATT
>JAZNLG010000080.1:0-2710 GCA_045578965.1 Lachnospiraceae bacterium
GCAAAAAAGATTGCGATTATAGTGGCTGTATCCATGATAGCAGTAGGGTTTGTTTCTATCGTGGGAAGCCTGGCTTTTGTTCGGTTTGATGCGACAAAATTAAATACAATGGAATGGGAAACCAAAACCTATGCGGTCGAAGAACCTTTTACAAATATATCGGTTCTGGGCGGAGATGCAACGGTAGGTATCGTACCGGCAACGGACGGTAAGTGTAAAGTGGTTTGTACGGAGAATGATGTCATTTACGATAAAATTGCGGTTGTTGACAATACCTTAACCATCGAAAGAGTGGATGAAAGTGAGTGGTATCACAACATTGGTCTGCATTTTGGCGAGATTGAAATTACGGTATATCTTCCTGAACGTGAGTATGAGACACTTTTCATTGATAACAGCAGCGGAAGAATTGATGTGCAGGGGGATTTTACTTTTGCGGAGGCCGAGATTTCAAACACCAGCGGTAAAACGAATTTTATGGCAGATGTGGAAGGTACCTTGAAGGTTGAGAATACCAGCGGCGGAATTTATGTGGGCGATAATAGCGTTGGTGACCTTTGGGTAAAAGGAACCAGCGGAATCATAGATGTAACTTCAGTGTGCGCTGCCGGCAATGTAGAAGTGAACGGAAGCAGTGGTGGCATCGGCGTTTCCAAAGTGGAGTGCATAAACTTATCTGTGGAAAATTCCAGTGGTGTTATGCATCTGTCGGAAATCGTTGCGACTGGCGATGTTAATGTAAAAGGAACCAGTGGAGGTTTGCATCTTGATGAAGTAGAATGTGCAAATTTAACAGGAAGTAATTCCAGCGGAAGAATCGATTGTGCTGAGGTAATTGCAACCAGCGATATCAACTTGGATAACAGCAGTGGCGGAATTGCACTGGAAGCCTGCGATGCGACAAATTTAAAACTTGAAGCAACCAGCGGAAGCATCAGGGGTACCTTGCTTACAGAGAAGATTTTCCAAGCGAACGCAACCAGCGGAAGCGTGAAGGTGCCGGAGACAACAAGCGGTGGTGTGTGTGAAGTGACAACGACGAGCGGTAGTATTCAGATGAGTATTGTGGAGTAAAATGAAGAAATCAAGAAAACAGAGTCTTATTGATAAGTATGGCATAGCCAACATAACCATTGCAACAATATGTGTTATTGTTTTCATTATCAATTCAATCATTGTAAGTGAGACTGCACTAAATCAACTTGCTGATCATAAAATGGTGGCATACATTTTAAATTTTCTTGCGGGATGTGAAGGGAAACTTGGCTTTATAGGTTCAATGTCTAAAACCAAAGTGTTTATCGACGGAGAGTTTTGGAGACTGTTTTTGCATATGTATTTACACGCCGGTATTTTACATCTGTTGTTCAATGTTTTTGCATTATTGTTCGCGGGGAAAGTTGTTGAAAAGAAAATCGGCAGTTTAGCTTATGCGTTATTGTATCATACGATTGCGATTGTAAATGCGATTATTATGTGTTTGATTTTTCCGGATAGTACATCTGTGGGTGCATCTGCAGGTATATTTGGAATGATTGGTATTGTATGCGTTATAAAATTGAAAAAGGACGCTATATGTAAAGAAAATCTGAGAAAGGGAGAGTTTATATACATTATAGTTTTTTCGGCGTTATCACTTTTGCTTGGGTTAGAAAGTTTTGTTACGCATTTTGTTGATTTTATATTTGGAGTTGTTATAGGTGTGCTGTTACGAAAGAAATCGAAAGAGAACTGATAACTTTCAGACTTGCGAAGTGATTGAAAGTAACAGAAAATTTGAAGTTTCTGTTGAGATATATGTAGTGTGAATGCGGAGTGTAATGCTCCGCATTTTGATTGGAAAAATATTTGATTAAGTGATAATAACGGGGGAGGGTATTGACAAACAGCGTCGAAGTATATATACTAACGATGACCACGTGGTCACCTGTGCTTGTTAGGAGGGATTTATCAAATGCCTACAAATCAATTTTTAAATTTAGAAGCAGAAAAACAGAATCGCATTATACAGGCAGCGATCACAGAGTTTGCACAAAATACATATGTCAATGCATCCACAAATCGAATAGTAAAGGCGTGTGGCATAAGTAAAGGTAGCTTATTTAAGTATTTTACAGATAAAGAGGATTTGTACTTCTTCTTATTGGATACTGTTATGTGGGAAATGCTACGGGATATAGAAAGTGATGTAGAGAATTTATCAACAGAGCTTTTTCAGAGAATTATAGATTATTCAGCCTTAGAGATATCTTGGTATATAAAGAATCCGGATAAGGGACGTTTGATAATGAGTGCAGTTACGGAGAAGGACGAAGAGATTTGCAGCAGGATGGCTGAGCGGTACGGTGCGCGGGGAGAAAATATATATTATGAGCTGCTCGCCGATATTGAAGGAAAAAATCTTAAGATAGCTAAAGAAAAGATTGCAGAACTACTTAAGTGGGTTCTTGAAGGTTTTAATGAAACTTTTTTGAAAAAGGCAGATATTAAAAAGGAATCTTTTGAACAGCTCAAGGAGAATTATATTCAAGAATTATCAAATTATATAGAGATATTAAAAACCGGTTTTATAGAAAGGAAAGAATAATATGTTTTGGAATGCAAAAGAGCAGGTGTTAAATATTCAGGATACACAAATGAATTGTATTACTTTTGGAAACGGAGAAAAGTCATTGATTATGATTCAAGGTCTCAATACCCAGAGCATTAA
>JAZNLG010000081.1:0-6843 GCA_045578965.1 Lachnospiraceae bacterium
CCGTATTGGTGATGGTTGTAATCTTTTCGTTGGGAATCAGCGTAGGAATCATGAAGAAAAAAGAGTTCTAAAATTCAATTTATGACAATTGCATAAAAATGTTTAAAAGCCCCCTTTTACATTGACAAAAATGTACAAAAATTGTATAGTAAATAATGTATATAACTATGCAAGTTAGGGGGCTTAGATTATGAAATTAAGATTCAAAATTGCAATGTATGTATTGGTGCCATTGGTAGTTGTAGCAATTTTTGTAGCAACAATCGGGCGTGTGCAAACCGTAGATATCAGTGCGGGAACGGTTGAGCAGGGATTGAAGGCAACGGCAGTCTCTATTCAGGATACATTACATTTGTTAGACGAAGGTGCACCTTTTGAGGTGAAAGACGGTGAGCTTTGGAAGGGACAGGTAAATGTAACCCAGCATACGGATATCGTAGACGATATTATGACAGAGTCATCGGTTGCGGTTACTATCTTTTATGGTGATACCAGATATTCTACATCATTAATGGATGAAAACGGTAACCGTATGATTGGTACACAGGCCAAGCCTGAAATCGTCGAAGCAGTTATTACCAACGGCGGTGAGTACATAGATGAAGAACTTGAAATTGCAGGCGTGGAATATTATGGCTATTACAGACCATTATGGAATGATGAGCATACAGAAATCGTTGGTATGGTATTCACAGGTATGGATAAGGAACATGCAGACAACGGTGCAAGAATCATCATTACCAATATGTTGGTTTTGATTGGCGGTATTTCATTAATCGCGTTTATCATTTCGTTTATCAGTATCAGTAAGATGACAAGGGATTTAGGTCTTAGCGTGAGAGCTTTGGATTCCCTTGCAAATGGTAACTTGAATGCAGAAGTTGACAGACGTGCATTGAAGAGAAGAGATGAAATCGGTAAGTTAATGCGTGCGGTTCTTAACCTTCGCGGACAGATGAAGGAAGTAATCGGTGCCATTATTGAAAAAGGTGATGCAGTTCAGCTTGCGGCACAGCAGGTTGACGAGCAGACAAATGAAGCTGCTAAGGCAATCGGCCAGGTAGATATGGCTGTTTCCGAAATTTCAGAAGGTGCAACTTCACAGGCAACCGAAACCCAGAGTGCAACCGAGAATGTTATTATCATGGGTGAAATGGTTGAACAGACCAGAGAAGAAGTGGAAACCTTACTTGCACACGCAGAAGAAATGCAGGCAGCAGGCGATGTGGCTACTCAGGCATTGGATGAGTTGGATGAAATCAACGGTCAGACTAAGAAAGCAATTGATGTGATTTACGAACAGACACATACAACAAATGAATCAGCATTGCGTATCCGCGAAGTAACCAAGATGATTACAGGTATCGCAGAAGAAACCAACCTTCTTTCTCTTAACGCTTCTATCGAGGCTGCAAGAGCAGGAGAACAGGGACGTGGTTTTGCGGTTGTAGCAGCACAGATTCAGAAGTTGGCAGAACAGTCTAATGCATCTACTAAAGAAATTGCTCAGATTATCAATGTGCTTATGGAAGATTCTGAGAAGGCTGTTGCTACTATGGATGAAGTAAAAGAAATTATGGATGCCCAGAACGAAAAGGTAGTTCGTGCAGGCGAAGCCTTCAGCCAGGTTAAGGCCGGTATCGACGCATCTATTAAGGGTGTTGAAGCTATCGAAGAAAAGACTATTAAGTTGGACGATGCAAGAGCAAACGTAATTGATATTGTTCAGAACTTAACAGCAATCGCTGAAGAAAATGCGGCGGCTACACAGGAAACATCAGCATCTGTAACAGAAGTAACCGCAATCGTAGAAGATATTGCACAGAATGCTCAGAAGATGAACACTTATGCAACAGAATTGAAAGACAAGACAAACGTATTCTATATGTAATTGAAAATTATGAATGTAATGAAAGCGCAACCGGTTTTGGTTGCGCTTTTTGTATGTCTTTATGAATAATAAAAGTTTATTAGGGTTTGTAAATTTATTTTATGGCCGGTCAATAGGGCTGGCCTGGGCTTGTTTTATAACATAGTTGTCCATTTCGAGCAGTCCCAAACTGCTGTTGCAAAATCAGCATAGAAGTCCGGTTCGTGGCATACCATAAGGATGCTTCCTTTGTATTCTTTCAAGGCCTGTGCGAGTGCTGTTTTGGCATCTACGTCTAAGTGATTGGTAGGTTCGTCCAGCACCAGAAGATTGCTTTCGCGATTCAGAATCTTGCACAAACGCACCTTACTTTGTTCACCACCGCTTAATACTTTTACCTTGCTTTCGATGTGCTTGGTGGTAAGACCGCACTTGGCAAGGGCAGAACGTACTTCGTACTGGGTGTAACCCGGGAACTCGTTCCAGATTTCTTCGATACAGGTTGTCTCCGGCATTACGGACATTTCCTGCTCATAATAGCCTATCTCTAAGTAGTCGCCTAATGTAACGCTTCCGCTTAAGGAAGGAATTAAGCCTAGGATACTTTTTAAAAGGGTTGACTTACCGATACCATTGGCACCGGAGAGCACGATTTTGCTGCCGCGTTCCATTTCCAAAGTGAGAGGAGAGGAAAGCGGTGTATCGTAACCGATGACCAAATCCTTGGTTTGGAAAATGTATCTGCCGGGAACTCTCGCTGTTTTAAAATGAAATTCCGGCTTGGGACGTTCCGCATTTAATTCAATAATATCCATTTTGTCCAGTTTTTTCTGGCGTGACATTGCCATATTTCGTGTAGCAACGCGGGCTTTGTTTCTGGCAACGAAATCTTTTAAATCTGCAATTTCTTTCTGCTGCTTATTGTAAGCGGCTTCCAACTGCGACTGCTTCATTTCGTAGACTTCCATAAACTTATCGTAATTACCCACATAGCGGTTTAATTCCTGATGATCCATATGATAAATTAAATTGACCACCTCGTTCAAAAACGGAATATCGTGGGAAATCAAGATAAAAGCGTTCTCATAGTCAATCAAATATCTCTTCAGCCACTCAATATGATTTACGTCCAAATAGTTGGTGGGCTCGTCAAGGAGCAAAATGTCAGGCTTGGATAAAAGAAGTTTACCAAGCAGTACCTTGGTTCGCTGACCACCACTTAATTCGGTAACATCTCTTTCAATACCGATTTCTGTTAAGCCCAAAGCTGCTGCAACTTCCTCAACCTTGGAGTCAATAAGATAAAAGTCGTGTGCATCTAATAAGTCCTGAATAGTTCCCAGTTCTTCCATATAGGCTTCCATTTCGTTTTCGTCAGCCGTGCCCAGTAAGTCGCAGATTTCATTCATTCTGGTTTCCCAGGCGAAGAGAGAGTCAAAAGCAGAAGCCAGTACTTCGCGGACTGTCATACCTTTCTCTAACACGGTATGCTGGTCAAGGTATCCGACCTGGACATTTTTGGACCATTCCACCTTGCCTTCGTCAGGCATAAGCTTGCCGGTAATAATATTCATAAAAGTGGATTTACCCTCGCCGTTGGCACCGACCAAACCGATGTGTTCCCCTTTTAAAAGGCGGAAAGAAACATCTTGGAAAATGGCGCGGTCGCCAAAGCCGTGGGATAAATGCTCTACATTTAATATACTCATAATTTATCCTTTCGATGAATTGCACGCAAGTTCATTGGTAAGCGATATCAACAGCTTGCACCGGTTGATGACAGATAACTTGGTGATAAAATTGTGATATCGCGCAGACTTGAATATTATCCTAGATTGTAAAGGGATTGTCAAGGTAAGAAGTCAAGAAAAAGAGGACGTAAGAGGTTATTAGGGTTCGTTTTTTATGAAGAAGCATATTCATAAAAATGGAATGTAAAGGGTAAAAGAACGGCTAATTTATGATAGTTTTATGAAAAAGGTATGCAGAAAGATTGGTTTTATGTTATACTCATTCGGTAAGGGTAATTGTTTCCGGAAAACGTAATATTTTATGAAGATATTAGGCACAGGAAACTTACAAAATATGCAAAAGGAAATAACAATGAAATCCCCGATTATTGAATTAGATTTACACAATTTAAATTGTGCGCAGGCGCAAGGTGAAATTGACAGGGCATTGGCGGATGCGGGTCCGGGTGTGTATCGTATTCGATTGATTCATGGTTTTCATGGCGGAACTGCTTTGAAGAAGATGATTAAAGAAGAGTATGAATATTACGGTCACAGCAAGGTAAAAAGAGTGGTGCCCGGAAGTAATCAGGGAATTACGGAGCTTGTGTTAAGAGAGTATTAGGGGATAAGCCGGAAAGGAAATAGAGATGAGAAATGTAAACGTATTAAACAGCAAAGGGCTTTTGGATGCCATTGCGGAAATGAAAGCAAACAATACACCTGAGAATCAGAGTAAGATGATGGATAAAATGGTAGATGCCCAGTATTTGGCACCGGTATCCATTACACCGCCTCCTGAAACGAACGGATACATGGCAAACATTACATTGCCTCCCGATGCAAAACTTCGTTTTCATATGATTGAAAATGGTATGGGACAGCGCTTCTTCCTTGCTTTTACGTCGTTTGAAGAAATGGCAAAATGGCGTGAGAACGTGAATGTGCAGAGCATTATTGTGACTTTTGATGATTATGCAGGTATGCTTGCCAAGGCAGAGGCCGATGACAATATGGGCGGATTTGTAATTGATCCTTTTGGCGCAAATCTTGTATTCGGTAAATCGCAGGCCATTGCAATTAAGGCGATGAAGGATAAAAGGGATGCAGGCATTTCTACACATACCATTAAAGAGGGTGAAGAGGTATATATTGGTGAACCTGTAAAATATCCTACTGAAATGGTAGAGGCTATGAAGAAGTACTTAGAAGGACAGGATGCTGTTAAGAAGGCATATCTTCAGTTGATGTGTCAGGGCGAGGATGAAAGTTATTTAATTGTATTGGATTACATTGGCGATAAAAAAGAGGTGTTTGATGCGCTTGCAGAAGTGGCAAAGCCTTACACAGGCGGTATGCTCCTTGATATTATGGGAAGCGGCAGTGATCTTGGTGGTAAAATTGCGGACAAGGTGACACCGTTCTTTGAGAAATAATTAAAACAGCATGAGTGGAGAGAGAAGCGACGACGGGCAATGTAAAATGTTGATAAAGTAGTGATAAAACAAGTAAGGCGATTGGAAACAATCGCCTTTTTGAATGTTGTTTATTATGATTTGGCAGCCCATTGTGCCAACTGCATAAGAATTGGGAAAAGTTCTTTGGTTTTATCGGTAACTTCATATTCTACCCGGATGGGGACTTCCATATATTCCGAGCGTTTCACAAGACCATATTCCTCCAGTTCACGCAAAGACTTCGCCAACATTGTATTTGAGATGCCGGCAATTTTTCTTTTTAAATCATTGTATCGGACTTTGCCGTCCACACTTAATGAACATAGAATAGACAATTTCCATTTGCCGCCGATCATATCCATAGCGTGTTGCATCGGAGATTGTTCGGTACATGGACAGTTATGACTCAAAGACATAATATGTACCTCCCTACACTCAACTTTTTCTTACTTACTCATAAATTATTGCGTAATTGACAGTGAATTTTATGTTTTTTATAATTATAGTAGGTAAGAAAAAAGAGTAAAGAGTTAAAAAAGAGTATTGAGATAAAATGGGAGGTAGAAGATGAATGTTTATGATTTTACGGTGATTGCACGAGACGGTAGCGAAGTATCGCTTGCAGATTACCGGGATAAAGTATTGCTTATTGTAAATACGGCAACGGGGTGTGGATTTACTCCGCAGTATGATGAATTACAGAGCTTATATGATAAGTATAAAGAGAATGGATTTGAAATTTTGGATTTTCCCTGTAACCAGTTCGGTGAGCAGGCACCGGGAAGTGATGAGGAGATACATTCTTTTTGTACGGTGCGTTTTGGAACCGAATTTCCGCAATTTGCAAAGATTGAAGTCAATGGTGAAAATGCAATTCCGCTATATAAGTGGTTAACGGCAGAAACAACCTTTGCAGGTTTTGGTAAGAGTCCAATGGCACTGGTAATGAACGGCATGGCGAAGAAGATGGACAAGGATTATAAAAATAACGGCAATATTAAATGGAATTTTACAAAGTTTTTGATTGGTCGGGATGGAAATATCGAAGAGCGTTTAGAACCTACCAATATGAAGAAATTGGAAGATAAAATTACGGAAAATTTAAAGTATAAATATATTAGGAGGAATTTTAATGAAAGTAGCAGTTCGATATTACACACGTTCCGGCAATACGGAAAAACTTGCAAAAGGAATCGCGGATGCAATTGGAGTAACCGCATCAAATATGGTGGTGCCGCTTGGAGAAAAAGCAGATATCTTATTTTTGGGCTGTTCATACTATGCCTTTGACGTGGACCCTATTGTCAAAAAATATATTTTCGAAAATAAAGATAAAATTGGGAAAATCGTATGCTTCGGAACATCAGCGATGATGAAGTCAGTTTACAAGCCTATGAAGAAAGTAGCAGAAGAATATGGTGTGGAAATCGAAAAAGAGGATTTTCATTGTCACGGTTCCTTTGGACCGATGCATAAAGGACGTCCGAATGCTGAAGATATAAGCAAAGCGCAAGAATTTGCAAAGAGAATGTTAAGTCAGTGAGTGTGCGGTTTGGCGTAAGATTATAAAGAAGAAAAGACTCATAATTATGTAATAAAAAGTTACAACATTGTGAGTCTTTTTATAATGTCTGAATATGATTTCTTACGATTTCAACGCTCTCATGGCATTTAAAATGGCCAGTACACATACGCCTACATCGGCAAATACCGCAGCCCACATATTAGCAAGGCCAAAAGCAATCAGAATTAAAATGCCGATTTTTACGACGAGGGCAAATACAAT
>JAZNLG010000082.1:0-4775 GCA_045578965.1 Lachnospiraceae bacterium
AAAGATGAAGAAAGCAATGAAGAATAACAAAAGATGGAGAGGAATACTTGCAATTCTGATCGGAATTGTACTGTTGGCAGGTTGGCTTCAGTTACCGGAAGTGGTTTATGCTACAGAGGCGGAAACACCGGCGTTGCCCGATGAAGGTGCGGTTGCACCGCCTGTAAGTGAGACTCCTTCCGTGAGTGAGATACCGCCTGTAAGTGAGGTGCCGTCAGTGAGTGAGACACCGTCAGTGAGTGAGACGCCGTCCGCCAGCGAGGACCCTTCCATAAGTGTACCTCCTGCGACCGGCGAGGATCCCTCCATAAGTGTGCCTCCGGCAACCGGCGAGGATCCTTCCATAAGCGTACCTCCGGCAACCAGTGAGACACCTTCCGCCAGTGAGGATTCTTCGATCGGCGATGCGCCGGTAGGAGGAGAGACTCCGGTTCCAAGTGAAGATTCATCCATCGGTGATGCACCCGTAGGAGGTGAAGTACCGTCTGTAAGCGAAACACCTTCTGCAAGTGAGACACCGTCTGCCGGCGGACAGCCGCCTGCAAGTGAGACTCCGTCCCAATCCGGCGGTTCAAACAAAAGTGCAGGGCAGTTAACGGTTCGCGTAGATGATTATACATATACAGGCAGTGCACCTTCTGTTTGGCTTAATTCTTCCACCGGAGATATCAGAAATGCGGTTGTTACGTTTAAAGTGACCGGAACTGCAGATACTACTTATACATCACAAGTTCCGACGGGAGCCGGAAATTATACAATTCGTGCCGTTTTACCGTCAACGAATTCGCATACGGAAGCTGTTGCAACGGATACTTTTACCGTTCGATATTTGAGTGCGCCCACACCGGCTTTTAGCCTTACGGGAGTGCGGGGAGATGCAGGCTGGTATACGACGGATGTTAAAATTAAGCCGCCGGCAGGCTATCAGATGTCTGTAGGCAATCGTTCCAATTTCTCTGATGATACTTATGTAGTGTCTGAAACTGCAGACGGCATTCGTTTGTATTTGAAGAAAACAGATACCGGAGAAATGACGGATGTGATATCCATTGCACATTTACGAATTGATAAAGCGGTACCGGTATTAAAGGATGTGGTAAACGGTGAAACTTATTACAGTGACCGTCTGGTAATTCCCGTGGTAGAAGATAATGTAAAAAGTGTGACGGTGAATGGTAAGGCAGTTACGCTGGAACAGGATGAAAACGGAAATTCTGTTTTGGTTTTGACGCCGGAAGCAGAAGTAAAAGAATATGAAGTTTTCATATCGGACAAAGCAGGTAATGAGGCTGTTTATGCTTTTAAACTGGCAACCGAAAGTATGTTGGAAGGTTTGGTTCACGAAGGTGAAATGACCTTAATTCCCGGCACAAAATATATGTTCCCGAAGGGAAGCAACTGGAAGATGTCCGGAGAAGATATGATTTATGGCGGCGGTACGAGTTTCTACGTAAAGAGTGAAAAAACCGTTCAGTTCAGTAAATACTAAAAGGAGGCTATTATGTCGAAAAAGAAAATGATAATTATCGGCGGATCAGCAATTGCATTGATTGCTGTTGTGGTAGCCCTGATTCTGATTTTTGCGGGAAAATCATCCGACAGAGTGATCACGATTCTGAAGATGGAAGGTGCGGCAACCGTAAGTCGTGAAGGTTCACAGGACGTGGCGGCATCCGAAGGAATGACGCTGAAAAGCGGCGATACCATCCGTGTAAATGCAAACAGTAAAGTTGTTATATTGATGGATGATGATAAATATAACTATGTGGAAGAAAATACGATTTTGAACGTGATTGCAGAAGGCGATACACGGGACAGCAAAACAATTATTAACCTGGAACGAGGTGCCGTTACCTGTCATATAGACGGTAAATTGGGAAATGGTGATTCTTATGAAGTATATGCACCAAATGCCATGATGGTGGTAAGAGGAACAACATTCCGTGTGGAAGCCTGCAATACAAGTCAATTGGCAGGCAGAGATTTGAATTCCGGAATGCCGGCCAATATGAAAAGTAATTATGACAGCGGTAAGTTGTCCAGCGGTTTTACAAGAATTACCGTATTGGAAGGTTTGGTTGCCACTACATTGATGAATGTGGACGGAACTACAGGTAAAACTCTTATGCTGACTGAAGGAAAAGAAACCTGGATCGGAAGCAATCCGGCAGAGAATTTCTTTGTTGCGGAAGAAACAAATATTTATTCCGGTTCATTACCTCAGCAGACGATACAATCGTTATTGGATATTACGGAAAACAACACGGTTTTATGCATCAGTAAGGGTGAGTTGAATAACCTGCTCGGAAGTGCACAGGGACAACAAACTTATACCGCTCGTTTTTATACGGATAACGGATTTTTCGGTATGCAGGAAGTAGAGGCAGGCTCTATCGTAAAAGAACCCACCTTAATGCCGAGTCAGACGGGATATTGGAATTTCGATTTTACCAAATCCATTTACAATGATGTGGAAATCTACTGGGTAGAAGAATAGTATTGAACTAAAATATACCAAACAAATATTCGAAAAACACTTGAAAAACAGAACAAATGTTCGTATAATATCAGTATATAAAAATGCATAGGAGCAGAGTATGTATACGATACGAACAACAATGACAACGGAAGAGAAATTGGAGATTCTGGCAGATGCTGCCAAGTATGATGTGGCTTGTACATCCAGTGGGGTTGACCGCAAGGGGAAGACCGGTTTTCTGGGCAACTGTTCGGCTGCAGGTATATGTCATACTTTTGCATCTGACGGAAGATGCATTTCTCTTCTTAAAATTTTAATGACAAATCACTGCATTTATGATTGTAAATATTGTATCAATCGTAAGTCGAATGATGTGCCAAGGGCTGCTTTTACGCCGGAAGAAATCTGTGATTTGACCATTGAATTTTATAAAAGAAATTATATCGAGGGGTTATTTCTAAGTTCCGGCATTATCGGCAGTCCAAGTCATACCATGGATCTGATGTGCCGGGTTTTGTTTAAGTTGCGGACGGAGTATAAGTTTAACGGCTATATACATATTAAGGCGATTCCGGGCGTGTCGGACGAGTTGATTGCGAAGGCGGGGTATCTTGCAGACCGTGTCAGTATTAATATGGAATTTGCGGGAGAAGAGAGCCTTAAGAAGTTCGCGCCAAATAAGAATTTCAAAACCATTATGAATCCGATGGAGAAGATATCGGACACGATAGCGTTGCATCGCCTCGCTGTGGGAAAAGATGCGCGTATGGAGCGGAGTGCGGGAAACCGATATCTTGAGAACAGTATTTTTAATACCAAAAGTCTGGAAGAGGGGAACTTTGGCAGAAGAGAACTTCCTGTAAGCCGTTTGAACGGGGATTTGCGGCGGAGTTTTGCACCGGCGGGACAAAGTACCCAGATGATTATCGGAGCCGGGAGTGAGAGCGATTATGACCTGTTACAGACCACTCAGCGTCTCTACCAGAATTACGATTTGAAGAGGGTATTTTATTCGGCTTATGTACCGCTAAATGAAGATGCGGCATTGCCGGAAATCGGTACACCGGTACCGCTATTGAGAGAACATCGCTTATATCAGGCGGATTGGTTATTGCGATTTTATGGGTTTCATGCGGAGGAGTTATTAACAGAGGAGAAACCGAATTTTAATGAACAACTGGATCCGAAATGTGATTGGGCATTGAGACATTTGAATCTCTTCCCTGTGGAGATTATGAAAGCCTCTTATGAATTACTGCTTCGCGTACCGGGAATCGGCCCTACTTCTGCGAAGCGGATTATACAATCAAGAAGATACGGCACTTTAAATTATGAGCAGTTAAAGAAAATGGGTGTGGTGTTAAAAAGAGCGCATTATTTTATTGAGTGTAACGGAAAAATGATGTATAGGATTCCCATTGAAGAACAGTACATTACCAAAGAACTGACGGTGGTCAACCGTAAGGAAAATTGGGAGATTGTACACAAAAACCAATATCATCAGATGTCTCTGTTTGATGACTATGCCATGGCAGGAAACGGAGGTCGGTGATATGTATATTTATACTTGTAGGAATGACTATGCTTCCATGTTGACCTGCATTTATGAGGCATGGGCAGGAGGGCACGGACATAAGAACGTGCAATTGTTGGTAGAACCCGTAGAACAATACGGATTGTTTAATGAATATATACATGTGGAACCGGATGAAGAGAAAGCAGAACGGGTCAGCCGCTCTGTTTGGTATAAAATATCGTCGGACGTATATTCGGAGATTTCTTATGCTCTATTATCTTCAGAGGAAGATGTATTGGATACCGTGTATCGATTTCTGATTCTGGGATTCCATTTTGGCAAAGATGTTATGGGCAGGGTTCAATATCGTGAAGTGGTGCGTTTTTTAGAAATATGTAAGAAGGTAAAAAGAGAAGCCCATGCTTTCCGCGAATTTTTACGTTTTTATGAGGTGCAAAAGCATTTGTACGTGGCACACATTGAGCCGCACAGCCGGGTGTTGATGCCGGTTGCTCATTATTTTATGCAACGTATGCCTTCCGAACACTGGATGATTATAGATGATGTACACGGAGAAGCAATGATTCATCCCAAAGATGAGGAATGCTATCTTAGAATTTTGTCGGAAGATGAACTACAGGCTCTGTCCGACACTGAGCAAGAAGATCGCTATACCCGATTGTGGAGAAATTACTTTCATACTATGGGTATTGCCCAGAGAGAGAACAGAGCCTGTCAAAATAATCATTTTCCGTTATGGATGCGTAAGCACGCTACTGA
>JAZNLG010000083.1:0-4631 GCA_045578965.1 Lachnospiraceae bacterium
CGAGCTTATGATGGGGGCTGCCTTTTTGGTCAGCTCCCTTTGCTTTGAATGGTACGGAGTAATATACGGGATGATTGCTTCCGCTGTTCTATTCAGTATGTCTGTTGCAGCAATTGAAGATTTCAAAGAACAGATGGTCTATAGTTTCATCTTAAACGGCGGCATAATTCTTGCCACATGCATTAAGTGTGGATATTACATATATGCAGACTTTTATATTGATGCAATCGACCTGCTTGGAAGTGTATTTATCCTTAAACTTCTTGCCATGCTTGCATCACTGATATTTGTAGATAAAATCGGTGCCGGCGATTTTGATATTCTCATTATGATATTTGTAATCGGCGGACTTAGTGGACTACTTATTTCAGTGACGACTGCATCGGTTATTGGATGTCTTATTTATCTTCCGGCCATAATTTTAAAGAAAAGAGATAAAAAAGAACCATTGCCTTTTATACCCCTGTTATTACTGGGTACAATGTGCTTTTTGGTGATATGAAGGATGTGAGAAATTGAATAAGAAAATAATAATTTGTTGCGCTTTTATCATTTTTTTCGTAATAGTAATAGTGACAGGACATTTTTTACTTAAACCTATTGCAAAGGTTGGAAATGATACTGTGAGAATGTATGAGTTTATTGGTTACGCAATGTCCGACGAGCAACATGTGCTCGAAAGAATGGCGGATGATCTTGCATTTAAAAAGCTTGTAGAAGAAACCGAAGTGACAGTTACCGAGGAAGAAGTAAATGCTGAAATGAATGCGCTGAAAAAGAATTCCGATATTTCATACGAGACTTGCCTTAAGTCCATCTTACATCAAAAAGCTATTGAGAAATATGCATCAGAATTTCAGATAACTGCAGACAAAGCCAGAAGCTATTATGAGAATAACAAATGGCGGTATGGTGAAACTGAACCTGATTTTGAAAAAGTAAAATCCGATATGCAAATGGAGATGGGGGTGGCAAAATATGAAGAGAGGTTATATAAAATCCGTGAAGAGTGTAAAGTCAGCATTATTAAATAAAAAGAAATGCAGCGGTACGATTCTCACGATGATTTTGGTATTCTTTCTCATCACATTTATTGTGACCATTGGCGAGTTTTACAGAATCCATCTTTTGCAGCAGGATGTAGAGTATCAGCTTCAGCGTTCCGTGAACTGTGCTGTAGAATTTTCTATGGGAGATTCCTACAGACAAGATAAAATCGTAAACCTTGATGTCAACTTGGCAAAGCGTGAGTTTTATAAGTACTTATCAGAGGATGTGGGACTTGATTCAAGCCACAGAAAATATAAGGACGGAAAGCTTAAGTACAAACTTTATTTTACATCGGTAGGAGGAACAAGTAATTCTGCTGTTCTGACAGTAAAGGGAAGAGTAGAGGCAGATAGTCTTTTCGCCTTTTTGTCGGGAAAGATAAAAATCCCATTCAGTATATCATCTACCAACTATAGGTTAGATTGATAAATAAAAATTTTTAAGAGGTGTAAGAACATGAAAAAACTTTTATCTATTATTTTGGTGTTAGGCATTATGATGTCGATGTGTACTTTTGTTTCAGCGGAAACAGATAAAGTAACTGTAACTCTTGACGGCACAGAAGTAACATTCCCGGATGCACAGCCCTTTGTTGACGTAAGAGACAGAACGTTGGTACCTATCCGTTTTGTTTCCGAAGCAATGGGAGCGAAGGTCGATTGGGAAAACGACACAAGAACTGTTGTAATCCAAAAAGACGAAGATAATATCCGTTATACAATCGGTCAGCCTATGGCTTACCTTAACGGAGAAATGCTTACTTTTGACTCCTACGGCATTTTAAAGGAGAGCAGAACTTTCGTTCCATTAAGATTCATTGCAGAAATGCTTTCTTGTGATGTTGATTGGAATGATTCAACAAAAACAGTTGTAATTAAGTCTGCAGGTGAAGCTGTTAAATTTCCTGAACCTCAGATTACAGTTCATTATCCCGAAAGCAAGGATGACAAGAGAATGTTCTGGATTACGCTTGATAACTACAGAGAATTCCAGCGCAACTGTCCGTACTATGAATTCAAAATCGAATTTACGAATCCTGTAGAATTTAATACATATGAGCAGGATGAAGGTGCTATTAACGGTTGGCAGAAGTATGACAGAACAAACTTCTATCCGCTTACTGCATCGTATAACACGATTATCTCTGTCGGCAGAGCCTTCTATACAACCAGAGCTAACAAAGCGACCTGCGTTCCGAAAGACGGTGACCAGATTGAGTTTAAGCTTACAGTGCTCAGAAAGTGCAGTAACGAAACCCGCGAATACACTTTCAATGAAACACTTAAGCTTCCGTATCCTTTGATTGAAGTGGAGGAGTAATCTATGAAAAATAAAATATTTAAGGTGATGGCTGTCGTTCTGGCAGCCATTTTTGTTTTAGGTGCTATTTCAGTTTCGGCAGCACCAAGTTATGTAAAAGTCAATAAGGATTACAGAAATATGGATATCCTTAACAGACAGGGTGTAAAGGTTAATAAACCTACTGCACAGTTTGCTGCAAACCGTATTGTAAACGGAGAAGTAGCAGATATGGCGATAAGTTATATTGATTATGACTGTAATACAGAATTTCCGACTCTTGTATGTTATGTCGGCGATACCCTTACATTTACAGACATGAGCCGAGATAATAACGGCGGAAAGATTGTTGAATGGGACTGGCAGCGATTCGGTGCATTAGGTGATAAGTATAATGTTTACAAAAGGAATATTGTAAACGAAGATACATATACACTGACTCAGCCCGGCGAAACAACATTCTATCTTTGTGTTAAAAGTGATACAAAGGTTAAAACAGGTTGCTGCGATCCATGGAGTGAGAACGGTAACCATCAGGTTGTAGGTAAAAACAAATGGTTCCCCAAAGGCGCTTATTGGTATTTTACCGCTATCAGAGTTGTAGTAAAACCTGTACGTGACGCTATTGTGCATGTCAGATATTGGGACGCACAGAATAATAAGATATTTCACGAGGGTACAGTAAATGCCGGTAAAATACTTGATGATGCTCAGACTGTTGACACATCGGTGCATATTACCGATTGGGAGGGCTATAAATATTCTGGATGGAATGTTCAGCTTATGGATGGAACTATTCAGTACAGCGGTGTTGAAAGAGATGTAGGCATTACACTCGCAGGTTGGGTGCCGGAAAAATATCTTAATGTAGAATTCTTTCCTATTATGCAAACCGAGGTAGAGGTAAGATATTGGGATAAGGCCGAAAATACATTAATATCGAGTGAAAAGCTTACAGGAGAAAAGGTTGTAGGTAATGAGGAAACTCAGGTTACTGCTCACATTAAAATACCTGAAGGGTATAAAACCGACGGTTGGAATGTTCAGCTTTTAGACGGTACAATTCAGTATGAAGGGGTAGAGAATCCGACAACGATAACATTGAACGGATATTTATACAAGAAGTATCTGAATGTAAAATGTTACCCTCTTAATAACAAGAAGGTAACGGTGAATTATATAGATTCTGAAACGGATAAGGTAATCAAAACAAAGGTTATTAAACCAAATCAGGAAGATGAAGAATCTATTACGACAGAGGTTGAATTTGAAAATGTTCCAGGATATGTAATAGAGGATTGGGAGTTAAAGACTCCTGACGGAACTGTTGAAAAGAAGGGAACAGAAGAACCGGTATCTGTAACTCTTACAGATAAGAAACCGCATAAGATTCTTGATGTAAATTGTTTCCCGCTTGAAGATGAAGAGGACGACAAACCCAAGCCACCTCCGACCGTTACCATTAAACCCAGCGGAATTTGTGATGGAATTATTGAGTGGACGGAAACAGATTCTCACAGAATTATTATTGGTTACACCAAGAAAGGTAATCCGATTTATTCATGGTGTAATCACACCTTTAAGTATAAAGCTGTCTTAGGCGCAACGGCAAATATTTCACCGACAACTTTGAAATCCGGCTATGGATTCGGTGTAGATGTAAATTGCACACTTAACACATCAATGGTAAGCAATTCCGGTTGCCGTAGTTGGGGTAACAACAGAAAGCATACTGCTACTGTAAAGAATCCTACAACTGCCACAGTATTTGTTCCGTGGGATATGACAAACAGACTTGGTTCCCAGGGCAGAAGCATTTCTATGATTTCAAACGGAACCTTGAAATTTACACTTCCCGCAAGTCCGGTTTCAGAAATAGGAGCAAAGAAGATTTACACACCGGTAGAGCTTGCCGGAACCAAAGAAAGTCCGCAGTCACATTCCTTTGAAATCTACATTGGAGGCGGCGGAGTTGGCAGTGTTGAATTCTGTCAGAAATTAAATGGAACAATAATCATTAACGGCGATATGTATGAGGACGACTTCTCAGGAGCAGATTAATGGATATTTTGATTTTTACAAGCGGAATGATAGATTATAAATATCGAAAAATTCCAAATTTAATAGTTATCTTGATATTGGGTTGGGCACTGTTTTTCAGCAGTGCCCCAATCTTTGAGAGGATTGCAGGATTTTTGGTTACTGCGATACCTCTTTTTATTTTGGCAATAACCACCGGAAAAATAAAGGGCGGTGACTACAAGTTTCTTGTTGCCTGTGCA
>JAZNLG010000084.1:0-1667 GCA_045578965.1 Lachnospiraceae bacterium
CGGCATTTCACATCCGGGCATCATCGCCTGGGCCAAATCCGTAATCTTGAAAGAAGGAATCTTGGAAATAAAGGTTTCTCCGCCCTTCGCTTCTTCCAAAGCCTTAATGACAAGTTCCACGCCCTGCTGAAGACTGATCCAAAATCTGGTCATTCTGTAATCGGTAATCGGCAACTCTGTAGCACCGTTCTTAATTAAATTATGGAAGAAAGGAATTACTGATCCGCGGCTTCCTGCTACGTTACCGTATCTTACTACCGAGAAACTGATGTCCTTGCCGCCTGCATACGCATTGGCTGCAATAAAAAGTTTATCAGACACCAACTTTGTTCCGCCATAGAGATTAACCGGGTTTACCGCCTTGTCCGTAGACAGGGCAACAACTTTTTTAACCCCTCGTTCCAACGCCGCATCAATAATGTTCTGCGCACCGTGAATGTTGGTTTTAATCGCTTCTGAAGGGTTATACTCGCAAGCAGGCACCTGTTTCATGGCTGCTGCGTGAATCACATAATCCACACCCTCAAATGCCAGCATCAAACGCTCTTTATCACGTACATCTCCGATAAAGAAACGAAGTTTCTCTTTATATTCTTTGAATTCATTCTGCATAATGAACTGCTTAAATTCATCACGTGAATAAATAATAATCTTCTTGGGATTGTAATTCTCCAATACATATTTGGTAAACGCCTTACCGAAACTTCCGGTTCCTCCGGTAATCAAAATTGCTTTATTATCTAACATAATTGCCTCCCTAAAAGGTATGCTTTATTGTTTTTATCAAATCGCATCATAATATTCTATCACAAAATCCGAGGAAATACAATTTTTTAATTCTTTCTTTTACAATATTCATCATATCCTCTGAAAAAGTCTTTAAAAACATTCTGTCTTCGAATCAGCAAATCCCTGCAACAGATCATAAAACCTATGACACGGTTAAAATTTTTGGCATACAGTGCTCCTCTTGCCTCATGAGCTTTGCTGCTGTATCCCCGCTGTTTCTTCGCGTGGTATACCGTCACCTTCGGAACATATTTAATCTTGCCTACATTTTTATAAGCACGCAGAAGAAAATCAACCTCTTCTCCCGCTACAAACTCTGCTCCCACGCCAAACAATTCATCAAACTGCAAATCCGCCCTCTCCCGGCGATAAGCAATCTCGATAGAAGAACATTTTAATAATTTCCATTTGGAAGAAATGATTTCTTCCTGTTTGGCATATTTCTTATATAACACATCTTGGTCATAATCTTTAATCTGTGACAACAAAATATCCAAATCCGGTGTTTCAAATTCCGACAGAATAAACGCTGCCGCATCTTCCTGATACCAGCAGTCATCATCCGATAAAACCACGATATCACCTTGCAACACTTCAAGACCGCGATTACGCGCCTTGGATAACCCTTTCTCTTCCAGTTCCACAACCGTAATCGAATACGCGTTTTGGTACTCTTTGGCAATACGATTTACCAAATCGCAATTATCCTGCGCAACAATAACCGCCTCCACACCTTCGATGACGCTTTGTTCCCGGATGCTTTGCAGCAATCTTCTAAGTTCCGTTTCCCGTTCTCCCAACGTCGGAATCAGAAACGATATTCGGATGTTTTCTTTTACTTCCTGCTTCATTTTTTTACCTTGTTTGCATTCTCTGCT
>JAZNLG010000085.1:0-3362 GCA_045578965.1 Lachnospiraceae bacterium
ATTTTTATTGATACGGAATGGACCAGCGGCGGCAGAGCCAATAGTTTGGATAAATCTACCAGAACAGCGGTATGTAAAGCATTCTGCGAGACCATTAAGAGTGCGGGATATACTCCCGGTGTGTATGCATGCAAGAGTTGGTATCAGGATTCATTGAATGTAAGTTCTTTGAACAGTTATAAGATATGGCTTGCACAATATGCATCACAGCCTACGTATTCAAGCAGATATGATATGTGGCAGTACTCTGATAAAGGTAAAGTAAACGGTATCAGTACCAATGTTGATATGAATATCAGTTATATGGGATTTTAAAAAGGAATAATATAATAAAAACTCCGGTGGTTATATAGGCTGCCGGAGTTTTTTTAGGAATAAAAAAGACCCTGTGTTATTACACAAGGTCTTAGGAAATACTATTTTTGAGAATAATATTGAACTAATTTTTTGACTGCGGTAATGACATCTTCCACATCCTCATCTGACATGGAATAGAAAAGAGGAATGCTTAAAATGTTTTCATACAGATATTCTGCATTGGGACATAATCCTCTGGAATAACCAAGTTTCTCGTAGTGAGAGTGGTAGTATACCGGAATATAGTGTACCTGAGGACATACATTTTCTGCCATCAGGGCTTCAAAAAACTCTTTTCTGGTGCAAGTGAGTAACTTGGGATTTAATTGTAAAATATATAAGTGTCTTGTAGTATCGGATTCAGGAATTTCCTTCTGGATTATAATTTCCGGCATGTCTGCAAAGGCCTCATTATATCGGGATACAATTTCTTTGCGGCGCTTGGAAAACAAAGGAAGTTTGTCCAACTGACTGGATACCAGTGCACACTGGAAATCCGTGATCCGGTAATTATAACCCAACTCAACCTGTTCGTAATACCAGGGAGCATCGCTTGGATGATTCATTTCGTCCATGTTGCGGGTGATGCCATGAGCGCGTAAGCGTAACAACTTACGATACAGTGTTTCGTCGTTGGTGGCAATGGCACCGCCTTCTCCTGCGGTGACGGTTTTTACCGGATGAAAACTGAAGGTGGTCATATCGGCTATGCTGCCTACGGGCTTCCCATTGTATTTGGTTCCGATGGAATGCGCCGCATCTTCAATCAGAATCAGATCATGTTCGTTGCAGATACTGCGAATTTCGTCTAATTCCACTGCCTGTCCCGTAAAGTCTACTGCTACCACTGCTTTGGTTGCGGGTGTGATACATTTGCGGATGGATTCCGGCGAAATGTTGTATGTGTCGGGATTAATATCGGCAAACACCGGTTTTGCGTTGCAATATAATGCGCAATTTGCGGATGCGGCAAACGTAATAGGTGTTGTGATGATTTCGTCTCCGGTTCCTAAATCAATGGCCATACAGGCTAAATGCAGCGCTGCGGTTCCGTTACTGACGGCTACCGCATATTTGGCTCCGGTCAATGCACAGATTTTATCTTCCAATTCTTTTACTTTAGGGCCGCAGGTTATATAGCCGCTTTTGAGAACGTCTGTGACTGCCTGAATATCCGCATCGTCGATATATTGTCTTCCGTAGGATATTTTAGTACTTCTGACGGGAGTGCCGCCAAGGATTGCAGGTGTATTCATAAAAACCTCCAAACTGAAACTTTTAACTTTTTTAGTATACGTCAATTCAGAAATGGTTTCAATCATTTTCATTGTTTTTTTGCTTGTTAGTATGTATAATGGCTATAGGAAAGAGGTGGAAACAATGCTTCAGATTCTGGCAGGAATTTTTTGGATGCTATTGGTTCCTTTTGGATGCGGAATGTGGATTACTTCGCGTCTTGGGAAAGAATGTCAAACGATAGGTAATATTTTGGTAACCGGCTATCTGCTTATGATAGCCTTGTTTCAGTGTTGGTATCTGGTGTTTTTTGCGGCAGGAAGCGTTTCTTTTAAGGCGCTGACCTGGGTATTTGCATTTTTTATTGTAATTGTTGCAGGTGTTTCGGCATGGTTTGGAAGAAATGTTTTAAAAGACTGCTTTGCGGAGTTTAAAAATAAGGACGGGATTGTTTTTAAGATCATATTTCTTGTATTGCTGGCGGTGCAATTGATTATGCGACTTAGCCAGCAGATTTCGGACGGGGATGATGCTTATTATATTGCATTGGCATCCGGGGCTTATACCAGTGAGTGTATGAATATGGTGGACCCTTATACGGGTGTTGTAATTACGTATATTGATTACAGACATGCGTTTGCTTCCGCGCCATTGTGGCTTGCCTTCCTTTCCAAGGTGGTTATGGTACATCCTGCGGCTATGGCGCACAGCGTATTGTCGTTGGTGTTGATTGTATTGCATTATATGATTATTTTAAACATCGGACGGCTATTGTTTAAAGAAAAGGTATCGGAGCGGTATCTGTTTGCATCCATTGTGAGTTTATTTAATGTATACGGATATGTCAGTATATATACGGCACAGACCTTTTTGCTGACCAGAACCTGGCAGGGTAAAAGTATATTTGCCAATCTTCTTTTGCCGATGCTGTTTTTGATACTTTTGCAGATGGGCGAAAAAGATAAGAAAGAAAAAATTGGAGTCGTAGTTTTTATTCTGGCCGGCATTGTGATGTTTGCAGGAACTGCTATGACTGCACTGGCAGTAGTAATGTTGCCGGCGCTGTTTATGTTTGGAATGCTGTTTTTGGCAATCTATCGTAAAAATCCCCGGCTTTTATTAAAGGGTGTACTTGCCTGCCTGCCTTCTGTAGCGTTGGGAATTGCTTTTATTTTAGTATAAAAAGAGAGGCGAACTAGGATGAAAACGTTTAAAATAAACAATCGTATAATCGGAGAAGGATATCCTGCCTATATTATTGCGGAAATGTCGGCGAATCATGCGGGCAGTATTGAGCGCGCAAAAGAAATTATCCGTGCGGCAAAAAAAGCCGGTGCGGATTGCATCAAAATTCAGACCTATACGCCGGATACCATTACTATGGATTGTGATAACGAGTATTTTCAAATTGAACAGGGAGCATGGAACGGCGAGAACTTATACCAACTTTACGGCAAAGCGTATACGCCCTGGGAATGGACGTCAGAATTAAAAGAAGAGGCAGAACGTGTGGGAATAGATTTTTTCTCGACACCGTTTGATTTTACTGCGGTGGATTTTTTGGAAGAGGCAGGTATGGATTTTTATAAAATTGCTTCTTTCGAGTTGGTTGATTTGCCTTTGATCAAATACGTGGCAGAGAAAGGGAAACCTATGATTCTTTCCACGGGAATGTCTGATTTGGATGAAATAAAAGAGGCGGCGGAGACCATTCTTGCGGCGGGAAATGAGCAGTTTGCATTTTTAAGATGTGCAAGCGCGTATCCTGC
>JAZNLG010000086.1:0-4714 GCA_045578965.1 Lachnospiraceae bacterium
TCCTGAGTAGACTTGATAAAAGGAATCACCGGTTTTACGGGATAATAAGTATCAGAAAGGTTTGTTTCCACTTCTTTACGTACTTTTTCCGGCACATCCTCGTATTTAGGCTTAAATTCGCTGATAATGCCCTGTTTGTCGTAACTTACTTCATAACAAGCGGGTGCATAAATACCCGGAATATTGGTAGCGTGACGCAGAAATTCTTCACGGCTTACGCCTGCAGCACGGTCTTTTTTATATAAATCCAAGAGTGCACGATATTGTGTTTCGCCTTCTCCGATATAAAAGAGATCGAAGAAAGGTGCAATCGGCTCAGGATTATAGGAACAGGGACCACCGCCAATGACGATGGGATCCTCCCAAGTACGTTCTTCATTTATTAAGGGAATGCCTGCCAAGTCCAAAATCTGTAAAATATTGGTATAGCACATCTCGTACTGCAGTGTAATCCCTAAGAAATCCATGTTTTTTACCGGTTCCTGGCTCTCCAAGGCGAATAAAGGAATCTTTTCTTCACGCATAATGGCATCCAAATCCGGCCAGGGCGAATACACACGCTCGCACCAGGTATCTTCAAAGCTGTTAAACATATCGTACAGAATCTGAATGCCCAAATGGCTCATGCCGATTTCATATACATCCGGGAAACACATACAGAAACGAATATCTACGGCGTTTTTATCTTTGACAACGCTGTTGATTTCGTGGCCGATGTATCGCGCCGGTTTCTCTATTTTCATTAAAATTTCATCTGATAAGGCTAATTGTCTCATGAATACCTCTGTTGTTTGATTTTTATAACTACTCAGTATACTAGTTACTTTGTTCCGAATAGTTATTTGTTCTCTTGTAAAGTATAAGTGAAAGGACTCATAAAATCAATCAAATTTCCATTTTCTTCTGTGGTAATCATTGTATTGATATACTGTATGACTGTTGGGTTTTTATGCCCGATAAAAGCAATTGAGCCAAAAGTAAGAACACAGATTACCAGACGAAAAATTAAAAAGGACATAAAATGACTGTTTTCCTCTGTTTGCTCTTGGTTTTGGTTGACTTGCTTTGTTTTATTACTTCTAAGTTCTTGTATTATTGCAAGTTTCTCTTCTATTGTTCTGTTAGATGGATTCATAATTATTTCCTTGTAGGGTTTTGTACAAGGTATGTGAGATTAAACAAAAAAATACATAAAAAAATCCGCGTTTTTTAACCGCGGATTTTTTAACATTATTTATCTCTGCGCCAACTCGCTTGTAATCTCTTCCCAAGTAATGTCCTTCTCAACCATAAGAACCATCATATGATATAAGAAGTCAGAAATCTCATACTTGATCTCTCCTGCCTCGGGATTCTTAGCTGCAATAACAATCTCCGTTGCTTCTTCGCCCAATTTCTTAAGGATTTTATCAATGCCTTTATCAAAAAGATAATTGGTGTAAGAACCTTCCTTAGGGTTTACCTTACGGTCGGCAATTACGCCATATACATCTTCGAATACCTTAAGGGGATTCTTTTCAGCATAAGGTTTTGATGCAATTTCTTTAAAGAAACAGCTCTGACTGCCGGTGTGGCATGCAGGGCCGATCTGTGAAATTTTTGCAAGGATTGTATCATTGTCACAATCTGCATAAAGAGACTTCACATACTGGAAATGACCACTGGTCTCACCCTTTTCCCACTGGGACTGACGGCTTCTGGAATAATAATTCATCTTACCGGTTTTTAAGGTATTCTCATAGGCTTCCTTGTTCATATAAGCCATCATCAGTACTTCACCGGTTTTATAATCCTGAGCAATCACAGGTACAAGGCCGTCACTGTTTAACTTTAACTCTTCCCATTTGATTGCAGGAATTAAGGCATTTACTTCAATATTACGTTCCACACACAAAGCCTTAATTGAGTTAATCTGTTCAATATTGGAATTCATAACATTGCCATAGATACCGCCAACACACTCTGTTCCAAAGAGTTCAAGCAATTTCTCAAGCATAACGTCCGCAACCGGGAAAATACCGGGTAAAACGCTTAAACCGTCGTATTCCTGCGGTTTCATCGGTTTTAAAGCAACAAATTCGGTTGCATACTTCTCCGCCTGCTGTCTGTAAATGTTAAAAAGTGAACAGTCGTCGATGCTGACAGCGATTTTATCTGCGCCGAAACGCTTAGACACTTCTTCTAACATCTCCCAGTTTGAAGTTTTAGACAAGTTAAGAATAACCTTTTTGCAGTTGGCATAAACCAATTTCTTAACGTCTTCCACTCTTTCAATAGGGAAAGTTGCCATTACCGGAATTTCACAGTTGTTGCTGATTTCTTTCAAAAGTGCAAGCACTTCTTCCTTCTCAGCATCCCCTTCTGCTTCCGTAAAAGCAATGACTTCGTCTGCATTGGCATCGCCAAAGAGTCTTAATTTCTCATATAAACAGTCTGTGATGTCGTTTTTACACTCGGCATCCATATAAACTCTGTTTTTCTGAATATAAATACTTACGATAAATTTCTTTTTCATAATTAAAACACTTCCTTCAACATTGATACCTTAATCATACATTTTTAAGGGTATAAAATCAATTCTTAAGCCTAAATCTGGCCTTTGGTTGATAAAACACCCTTGCGGTCGCCGTCTTTCGCGCAAGCAATCTTTAATGCATTTGCAAAACCCTTAAACATCGCTTCAATGATGTGATGTGCATTCTCACCATCAAGTACCTTGATGTGAATGTTCATACCTGCAGCATAAGAAAGTGCATAAAAGAACTCATTCAAGGTCTCGGTTTCGAAATAGCCCACGCGTTCTACATTAAAGTTATACTTGAAGTTCAAATAAGGTCTGTTACAAAGGTCTACCGCCACCAAAACAAGGGCATCATCCATAGGCTGGATAAAACTTGCATAACGGTTAATACCTTCTTTATCGCCCAAAGCCTGGCGGATTGCGCTACCAAGCACAATACCCACATCTTCTACAGTGTGGTGATTGTCCACGTTCAAATCCCCGTTTGCAGTGAGTTTTAAGTCAAAAGAACCGTGCTTTGTAAAGCCTTCCAACATATGATCGAAGAATCCGATGCCGGTTTTGACTTCATATTTTCCTTTACCATCAAGTTCTAAAGATACGCTGATATCAGTTTCGCTTGTTTTTCTTTTTAATTCTGCTTTTCTGCTCATGTCAGACCTTTCCTTTCTGAATGGATACTGTCTTTGCTAACTATACAATAAAACGACCTAAAATGGAAATTTTATTCGTTCTCAAATCTTACTTTAATGGAATTTGCGTGCGCATACAAACCTTCGTTTTCCGCAAACATTTCAATTTTCTCGTGCACCGCTTTCAATGCATCATAGGAGAAGTTAATCACACTTGATTTCTTAATAAAATCGTCCACGGACAAAGGTGAGAAGAATTTTGCGGTACCGTTTGTGGGTAAAACATGGTTAGGGCCTGCAAAATAGTCACCCAAAGGTTCTGACGAATATTCTCCAAGGAAAATTGCACCTGCATTTTTGATTTTTGTCATGGTTTCAAACGGATTCTTTGTAATAATTTCTAAGTGTTCCGAAGCAATGTCATTTGCAGCTTCAATGGCATCTTCCATAGAATTTGCTACTAAAATATATCCGTAATTGCTTAATGATTTCTCCAAAATTGCCTTTCTGGGTGCAATTTCAACAAATCCTTCCACTTCTTTTACCACATTATCAGCCAACTCTTTGCTTGTAGTAATAAGAATGCCTGATGCCATTTCGTCATGTTCGCACTGTGATAAAAGGTCCGCTGCCACAAATCTGGGATTTGCCGTTTCATCTGCTAAAATAAGGATTTCGGAAGGTCCGGCAATGGAATCAATGCTTACATAGCCGTAAACCGCTCTTTTGGCAAGGGCAACAAAGATATTTCCGGGGCCGACAATTTTATCTACTTTAGGAATGCTTTCAGTACCGTAGGCTAAAGATGCAATCGCTTGGGCACCGCCGCACTTGTAAATTTCTTTTACACCGGCAATTTTAGCCGCTGCAAGAGTTCCGGCGTTTACCTTACCTTCGCTGTTGGGCGGTGTTACCATTACGATACGTTCACAACCGGCAACAAGGGCAGGTACAATATTCATTAAGGTTGATGAAGGGTAAGCGGCCTTACCACCGGGCACGTATACACCAACTTTTGCGATGGGGGTGATGCGCTGTCCTAAAATGCTTCCGTCAGGTTTGGTACTAAACCAACTGTTACGAACCTGCATTTCATGATAAGCCTTAATATTCTCAAACGCTTCCTTCATTACTTCTATGTATTCCGGTGAAATTGATGCATAAGCTTCTTCAATTTCTGCTTCTGTTACACGAATATTATCTGCGTTCAAATTAAACTTATCAAATTTGGCAGTATACTCAAACAAGGCTTTATCACCGTTATTCTTGATGTTTTCAACGATGTCAGCCACAATTGCCTCGTATTCGCCATAGTGATTGGGGCTTCTCTTGATCAATTCGTCTAAAACATTCTTTTTATTTTCCCGAGTCAGTTCAAGAACTCTCATTTCAGTTTCTCCTTAATTTATCTTTTCTTATTCAGAGCCATTCACCATTCGCAAAATCGACACTACGTGTCTTTCCTTTTACTCATATGACTTTGATTTTAATTCAGGTTTTCTCTTAATGCATTGATAATCTGTTCAATACGTTCATTTTGCATCTTCATACTTACCTGATT
>JAZNLG010000087.1:0-2261 GCA_045578965.1 Lachnospiraceae bacterium
ACGCCGCCTGACAAACCATAAACACCGGATTCCTTATTCAAAATCTTAGTAACTTCTTCCAAAGACTTTCCTAATTTTTTGCCAAGGAATTCTACGATTGCAGGGTCCATATCACCGGAACGTGTTCCCATGATAAGACCTTCCAAGGGAGTAAGACCCATACTGGTATCTACACACTTGCCATGGTCAACGGCAGAGATACTTGCACCGTTTCCTAAGTGGCAAACGATAATTTTAACATCTTCACGCTTCTTGCCAAGGATTTCTGCTGCACGAGCAGATACGAAATCGTGGCTGGTTCCGTGGAAACCGTAACGACGCACTTTGTAATCTTCATAATATTTATGAGGAAGTCCGTAAAGGTATGCTTTCTCAGGCATTGTCTGATGGAAAGCGGTATCAAATACACCTACCATAGGTACGTTAGGCATAATTTCCTTACATGCATTAATACCGATTAAGTTTGCAGGATTATGAAGAGGTGCAAGGTCGTTACATTCTTCAATTGCCTTCATAACTTCATCATCAATTACTACAGAGTTTGCAAACTTCTCACCGCCGTGTACGATTCTGTGACCTACAGCGTCGATTTCATCCAAAGATTTTACAACACCGTGGTTCGCATCTGTCAACGCGTCAATAACCATCTGGATTGCAGTGGTATGTGTAGGCATGGAATTCTCAATCGCAACCTTATCACCGCCTGTAGGCTGATGCTTTAATACAGAGCCGGGTGCACCGATTCTTTCGCAAAGACCTTTTGCCAATACTGCTTCTGTGTCACTGTTAATCAGCTGGTACTTCAAAGATGAACTACCACAGTTAATAACCAATACGTTCATTTTTTGTCCTTCTTTCTTTTTTATAAAATGATTAAAAATATGAATTGTTTAAATTTGTACCTTTTGATTTTATATAAAAATCATTTTAGTACGCTTTACCCCAATATACCATTTTTGAAGCAGGTTTTCCACAACAAATACACTTATCTGACAATTTTTCCTGCTCAAAAGGCATACAACGGCTGGTTGCCTGTGCATCTTCTTTTACCTTGTCTTCACAAGCTCTGTCGCCGCACCACATTGCTTTCACGAAGCCGGGCTTGTTTTCTAAAATATCGAGGAATTCTGCATAATCCGTGGCAGTATAAGTGTGTTCTTCGCGATGTGCGCGGGCTCTTTCAAGCATTTCCACCTGAATTTTGTCAAGGAGGTTCGCTACCTCTGTTTCTAAATCATCCAAGTTAATTTCAATCTTTTCGCCGGTATCACGACGAGCAAGAACTGCCTTGTTTGCTTCGATGTCACGGGGGCCGATTTCAATACGTACGGGAATACCGCGCATTTCCTGCTCAGAGAACTTCCAGCCGGGAGACTTGTCAGTGTCGTCTACTTTGACGCGGAAGCCTTTTAAGCGTTCTTTTAATTCGTAAGCCTTATCAAGCACGCCTTCCTTCTTCTGCTGGATGGGAATGATTGCGACCTGTACGGGCGCTACTCTGGGCGGTAAAACAAGACCGGAATTGTCACCATGTACCATGATGATGGCACCGATTAATCTGGTGGTCATACCCCAAGAAGTCTGGTGTACGTATTCGAGTTTGTTTTCTTTTGATGTATACTGGATACCGAATGCTTTCGCAAAACCGTCACCGAAGTTATGGCTGGTACCTGACTGCAACGCCTTACCGTCATGCATCAACGCTTCAATGGTATAAGTTGCAATTGCGCCTGCAAATTTTTCTTTATCGGTCTTCTGACCTTTTACAACAGGGATAGCTAAAACATTCTCAAGGAAGTCAGCGTATACATTCAACATCTGAATGGTACGTGCTTCTGCTTCTTCTGCTGTTGCATGTGCAGTATGACCTTCCTGCCATAAGAATTCACGGCTTCTTAAGAAAGGTCTTGTAGTCTTCTCCCAACGCACAACGCTGCACCACTGATTATATACCTTCGGCAAATCACGGTAAGAATGCACTTCGTTTGCGTAGAAATCGCAGAACAAAGTCTCCGAAGTGGGGCGCACGCACATTCTCTCCTGTAAAGGTTCCAAACCGCCATGGGTTACCCATGCAACTTCCGGCGCAAAACCTTCTACGTGATCCTTTTCTTTCTGTAAAAGACTCTCGGGAATGAACATAGGTAAGTATACATTCTCTACTCCCGTCTCCTTAAAACGTGCATCCAACTGGCTCTGAATCAATTCCCAGATTGCATAACCTGCGGGCTTGATTACCATACAGCCTTTTACGCTGGTAT
>JAZNLG010000088.1:0-19586 GCA_045578965.1 Lachnospiraceae bacterium
ACCACAAATCTTTTATAATATTTACGGTCAATTTCCGCACCACGTATCCGAATATTATATTCTTCCAGATACACATTATCATTTCGCAGGAATACAACTCCCTTGTCTGTCAAAGGTTTGCTGTATTCATCATACATATTCTCGTATTTCTCCCGATAAAAATCAGAACGGTACTCATGATTTCCCATACCGTGATATACGGTATATTCACCGGCCAATGCCTGCATAAAAGCCTTCGCCTTACCGTTCTCCTCTCCGGGGCTTGCCACAATCATATCGCCGCCCACCAGCAAAACATCCGGCTTAACGTCCTTGATTGCATTCAATAATTTAACGTTATTTTTTCCATAACTTTTGTCATGCAAGTCGCTCAAAAAAACAAACGTGCCTTCTTTCGAAATTTTGTCAGATGTAAAAGTATACTCACGCACCACAAAGCGGTTCATATCACGAATATTCACTATCAAAAAAAACAGAGCAACCGCAATAGCGATTCCCAATATGATATATTCCATACATTCTCCATTCAAACCACAAACACAGAATCATACATTATATGCACGTAATATCTTCAACGCACATAATATGTTTTTACATAAAATCAGGTATCATCCGTTACTGTAACATATACAGACACAATAACAGACCATACCTGATTATTTTATCATATCTTATCTGATTACAAAAGATATTTTATAAAAACCTTACCATAAAAGTCCCAAATACTTGCCTTTTCTATTTCTGCCAGTGAAACAATATCCACACTGCCTAATTGCTTTCCGTCACAGGTGTATACAATTTCTCCTACCTTTTGCCCTATCTGCACCGGGGCTTCAATTTCTTCCTGCACCATTACCTTGCGCTCCACATTGGCAAAATCCATTCCCGTTATATCAAGGTATGTAAACTGTTCCTTACATGCTACCGGAATGTTTTCAACAATACTTCCTTTTACCGGAAGACTGTCACATCCCAGACTTCTGGTATCCTGATACAAACGGCTGACCGAAAAACCGTAATGAAACAGATTTATGGCATCCTTGTTACGTAAATCCGACGTTTCTGCTGCCATAACAACTGCAATTAACGAAATGTTATCCTTTTTGGCCGTAGCACTGATACAATACTTTGCCGTACTTGTAAAACCTGTTTTCAATCCGGTTGTATAAGGATATTGTTTCAGCAACTTATTGGTACTGGATAATGTAAAAACAGAATCTCCCTGATTGGTGGAATGCACAATGTCCTCCATCCATATCGTAGTAAAATCATAAACGGAAGGATAATGCGACAGCAAATATCGGGACATTGTTGCAATATCCCTTGCCGTAGTATAATGTTCCGGCGAATCCGTAAGACCACAACAGTCCACAAAGTGGGTATTCTCCATTCCCAGTTCTTTGGCCTTTTCATTCATCCTCACTACAAACTCTTCTTCCGTACCTGCCACGAATTCCGCCAGCGCTACACTGGCATCATTTCCGCTGGCTACCGCCACGCACTTCAAAAGAGTTTCAACGGTTTGAATCTCTCCTTCTTCCAGAAACACTTGCGAACCTCCCATAGACTTGGCATGTGCACTGGTTACTACCTTATCGTCCATCGCGATTTTCCCGTTTTCTATTGCCTCAAACACCAAGATCATAGTCATAATTTTGGTAATGCTGGCAGGACTTTTTTTCTCATCGGCATTTACTTCATAAATTACCTGTCCCGTAGTTTCTTCCATAAGAATAACCGATGACGAATGCAACGCCGGTGCCGCAGCGTACGAAACCGATACCGTTTGCGTCACAACGTATACAAATAAAAGAATTGCGAGTACACTTTTCATTATTCCGAAACATCTGACCTGTTTCATTTTTAACCTCATAAAAAGTTATTACTCTATTATATTTACTTTTTATTCGGAATAGACATTTCTGCCATATTCTTTTCCAATTTTTTTGAATAATTTTCCAAGTCATTCTTAGCTTTGCGGAAACATTCCAATAATTTATAGGAAAACATTCCGCACTCTCCCTGAAGAATCATATTATATGCTTCTTCAAAAGGAATTGCTCCTTTGTATACACTTTCGGAAAGCAAAGAATCAAAGCAATCCGCAACGGACACTAACTGTGCCGAAATGGGAATTGTATCTTTTTCCAATCCGTCCGGATAGCCGGAGCCGTCATATTTTTCATGATGCCATCTCACAATCTCCCTGCTGTATTGGATATAGTCTCCATCCCACATATCAGCAAGTTCGTTCACAATGTCATAGCCGCGAATGGAATGAGACTTTACATACTCAAACTCCTCTTCGGTTAACTTTCCCGGCTTCAATAAAATTTCATCCGAAAGCATAACCTTCCCCACATCATGAAGGACGCTTGCAGTTGCGATGGCATTCACTTTCTCTTCCGACAATTCATATTCCGGATAATTCTTCATCATATATGTACCAAGAATTTGAGTAAACCCTTTTACCCTGGTGGTATGCATTCTTCCTTCCAGATTCCGGTATTCTACTACCGCTCCCAGCATATTGATAATATTCTCATTATTCTTTTTTAATTGTGCTGCCTGTTGTTGCAATAAACGATATTGAGAACGCAATGTGAGTGTCTGCTTGTCCAAACGCTCTTTAAAATCATTCTTCTGCTCATAAAGAGCCAACAGTTTATTCAATCTCTGCTTCACAAAATCCTTATTCACCGGCTTACGAATATAATCTGCCGCACCATACTCAAAGCATTCCGCCACCTGCTCCACTGACTGTTCGCTGGTAACCACAAGCACAGGAAAATATTCTGTTGATTTCTTCTCTTTTATATTTTTTAAAAAGGTAATTCCGTCCATTTCCGGCATATTAATATCCAAAAACACTGCCGCAATTTCTTTTTCCCTGTTTACAACAATATCAAGGGCTTCCAAACCGTTTTCAGCCTCTGCAATCACATAGGTATCTTTTAATATATCAATTAAAACCTGACGATTAAATTTGGAATCATCTACAACCAATATTAAATTTCTCATTCGAATCCCCCCTGTCATTTTAATTGTTATATACCGAAATTTCACTGTTTTGTTGCTTAATGGTTATGTTATGCTGATTTCTGGCCAACCATCTACCGCTTCCGATTTCTACGACAGTTCCCTCATAAGCGGTTCCGGTTATTACCACGCTTACCAATTTCTCTTTATCAATAATCCTTTTTAGTTTTACTTCCAGTTCTTTCATTTTATCCAGCTGCTTTTGCTTAATAAAAACAGCCTTTTCTACCTTTTGAAACAGTTCCATTTCACTACGTTCCTGTGCCGTATGTTTCTCCATCAAGTCACTATAGGTTCTGTTCAAAACTTCCAGCTGGCGGGTTACATCTTTAATGTTAAATAAAATATTATAATAATCATTACGGGCAGTTTCGTTGGTTTGTACTTTTAATACGGTCTTTAATCCGGCATGATTACCCACATTATTCAGATGAAAACCGGACTCCGAACTCGCAACGCCACCGGCAAAAGTCCTGTTTGCAGTAATCATACCCTTTGCAGATAACCGGCTGTTTAAACACTTATCCACTTCAATACTGCCTTCCGCCGTTACCTGCGTTGCGTCAAAAAACCGACTGACAACATTTTTACCGGCTTTTACAATTCCGCTTCCGGAAGAATTCATACCTTTTTTGAGCATTACACTTCCTTCCGTTTCGATGGTAGCCGCCTCAACATTACCATCAATCACAATATCACCTGTGGCTTTTACAACCATTCCGCTACAGACATTTCCCCGAATATGAATACTGCCGTCGAAGAAAATGTTACCCGTGGTCATATTGATTTCATCCAATTCCACATGATTTACCACCGACAATTCTTCGCCTTCCAAACGAATCATACCGTTATACAAAGCTGTGTATGTTTTCTTATCTTCTTCCAGACGAAATCCTTTTCCTTTCAGCACTCTTTTCTCTGTACCTTTTCGCGCTTTTATTGCATTGCCGAATACATCATATCCATCCGTACCCTCACCGGCCCCATGGTAATATGCTATTTTTTGACCTTCTTTTACTACTTCAAACCATTCGATATCTTTATAATCTGCAGAACCGTCGGCCAACACCTTCGGTTTCTTCTGAACGTCCGTCCGGAAAAAGTACTCGTAACGTCCGTCTTCTCCCTTCAAGGGAATCTTACCCTGCGCAATCAATATAGGTTTCTGCGTATACTCTCCCTTACACAAACAATCTATTGCAGTTTCCGAAATTCCTTCCCGTATATTATTCTCTTCCAAAAAATCAATGATTACTTCGCGTTTGAACGTACCATTTTTCATTTCTACGGAAACATATGCCTCCATATTATTCGCTCTGAATTCCACTTTCAGATGTTCTTTATCCAGTAAAAGTTTTGTCGAATCACCATTTTGCTTAACCAGCTCACTTTTACCTGTAACCGGAAATTCATGCACATCCAGTGTATGTTCTGCAGTTAATATATTATTTACTGCTGTATGCATTTGATTAAAAAACGCATTTGCATTTGCATGGGTTTTTAATAACAGTTCCACACGCTTTTTACGCATTTCTTTTGAAGTATAGCGTAACAGGCAATAACTTCCCACATCCAAACCGGCTTTTAATCCCAGCCTGATTTCCCGCATTTGTTCCCAATCGTAGAATCTTCCGCTATATATATTAACATCCAATCTGTTTTCCAGCCCGAGACGTATCTCTCGCATTTTACGCCAACTATACATCTTTTTTGCGTAAAGTGAAACATCAACACCATTCTCCAAACCTTTACGTATCTCGGCTATGGATGCAGCACGAAACTCTGTGTCAATATAGGGTTCTAACGTAATCCCCTGTTCCAGTGCCTTTCTGATTTCTCCAAGTTGCAAGGCATCATATCCTTGTTGAATATATGACGATAAATCAATCCCCCTCATAGTCGCCAGACGAAATTCCTTCAAAATCCCGGCATTCCAATCGATATAAGGCAACAGATTAATATCTTCCTGCAAACCCTTTCGAATTTGACGCATCTTTTCGTACGGAATCTCCGGCTTGGCATAACAGGATACATCAATATCCGCCTTTAATCCTTTGCGGATTTCTTCCATCTGAAACCAGTCAAACTGCGGCTTGGCATAGATTTCAACAGGCAAGCCTTCCGACAATCCCTGCTGAATCTGGTGTAACTGGATATCCATAAACCCCATGTTTTTCAATTTATCCATTCCTTCATTTCCCATACTAATTCCCCACTCTGTAAAAGACACCCTTTTGCATCAACAATATAAGCCTATTCTCATTTATATTATACCGAAAAATGTAGTATTTGGGAATGATAAAAGCATTATTTTTACAGATATAACAATAAAATTTATATCCATAATTTTTCCTTTACAATACACAAAAAGACCGACGAAAAATCGCCGGTCTTTAAATCTCTTATGTAAAAATATTACATGGGTGCGTATACGCCTCTCAAACCTAACTTCTGAATCATACCGTCAGGATCCTGTGCATACTGAACAACCATTTCTTTATCAATCTTACCTTCCAAATAAAGCTGTGTAAGCGCTTCGTCCATAGTAATCATACCCATCTTACGGTTAGTCTGCATAGTTGACTGTAACTGATGTGACTTACCTTCACGAATAAGGTTGCGAACCGCATGGTTTGCGTGCATTACTTCGAACGCAGCAACTCGACCTCTACCATCAGCGGTAGGAATAAGCTGCTGAGAAATAACCGCTTCCAATACGTTAGCAAGCTGTACACGAATCTGCTGCTGCTGATGAGGCGGGAAAACGTCGATGATACGGTCGATTGTACTTGCCGCACCGATTGTATGCAGTGTAGAAAGTACCAAGTGACCTGTTTCAGCCGCGGTAATCGCAACGGAAATTGTTTCAAAGTCACGCATCTCACCTACGAGGATGATATCGGGATCTTCTCGAAGAGCAGCTCTTAAGGCTCTTTCGTAACTCATTGAGTCAAAGCCGATTTCTCGCTGGTTAACCATTGACATTTTATGTAAGTGCAGATACTCGATAGGGTCTTCCAGTGTAATGATATGAGCATCACGGTTATTGTTAGCCTTATCAATAATAGAAGCCAGGGTTGTTGATTTACCGGAACCGGTAGGACCTGTTACAAGTACAAGACCTCTCTTACGGTTGTAAAGTTCAACTACCGAATTAGGAACACCCAACTGCGCAGGTGAAGGAATAACTGTATTAACGGCACGAAGCGCCATGGCTACAGAACCTCTCTGACGGAATGCATTTACACGGTAACGTCCAAGATTGGTAACCGCGAAAGACATATCCAATTCACCGCGTTCTTCAAACATCTGCTTCTGGTGGTCTGTCATAATCTGAGCAACAATTGCCAATGTGTCATCCGGTTTCATAATCGGAAAATCCATATTAAGCAAGTGTCCGTTTACACGCATCTTAGGCGGCAAACCTGCTGTTAAGTGAATATCGGATGCTCTGGCATCCATTGCAACCTGCAATATTTCTTCAATACGTGGCATAGTCTTTTCCCCTTTTCTTGTTTGGTACTTTATTAGGATAAAGGTACACTATTTTGTATGGTTAAAGCTCTCTCTTAATTTCTTTAAAGCCTTCTTCTCAATTCTGGAAACATAACTTCGTGAAATTCCGAGGGCCATTCCAACCTCTCTCTGGGTCATCTCGCGCTCCTGCGCCAACCCGTAACGCATATAAATAATTTCTCTCTCCCGCGCCGTCAGGCATTTGTCCACCAGCAAACCAAGTTTCTTAAGATTCTCTATATGGTCCATTTCTTCAACCACATCAACCTGTTCGCTTTCCACTACATCCAAAAGACTGATTTCATTCCCTTCCGTATCCGTTCCAATGGGCTCATACAGGGAAACTTCCCTGGATGTCTTCTTCTTCGCCCGAAACATCATCAAAAGTTCATTTTCAATACATCTGGCAGCATAGGTAGCCAACTTACTCCCCTTTTCCGGGTCAAACGTTGCAATTGCTTTCATCAATCCTATGGTGCCTACCGAAATCAAATCCTCAACATTCTCATCCGCCCCCTGATACTTCTTCGTAACATGGGCCACCAGTCTTAAGTTTCTCTCAATAAGAATGTTTCGTGCCTCCCGTTTCTTCTCTTCGTTTCCCTCTTCTTGCATCTGCCTTATATAAAAGGCTTCCTCGTCTGCAGTAAGCGGTTGTTGAAAAGTTTTCAAAAGAAGCCTCCAAGAAGTCTTTATCACATTCTATGAGAGGACGATTTCAATTGTGCCTTTCCACGCGTCTACAAAATATTATACAGATTTGGTACACACCTTGCAAGTAAAATTATACTTTTTTAAGCCTAAAAATGCTTTTTTACGCAGTTTTTAAGGCATTTTTATCAAATTTACACCGAAATCAAAAAATCTGCCATTACAAAATTACACACATCACGTCCCTTGTCTGTCAGGCGAAGGAAACCCCCCACCTTTTCCAGCAAATCGTTTTGTATATGTTTCTCAATAACCGGTCCGTATTTTTCTTCCAATCCACAACCAAATCGAGCAACAAATTCTGTTTTTGAGACGCCTTCATTCATACGCAATCCCATAAACATAAATTCAGCCATTTTATCATTTTCAGACAAAAGAATAACCTCTTCATAAAAGTCATTCTCCGCCAAAAAGCAATCCTCCGGCAGATTACTTGAAACACCTTTTATCACCTTTGATTGGAATCTGTTTATCACATCACATAATTCAGTCTGCAAATAGGTGTGTAACTCTTCCGTATTCTTCCATCTGACACCATTATAAAACGAAGCCGCCGCCACTCCGAAACCAATATACTCTTTACACTGCCAATACCGGATATTATGTCTGCATTCCCTGCCTTTTTTCGAATAGTTGGATATTTCATACTGCGCATACCCGTATTCTTGCAAAACACGACCTGTGTCATAATAAATTTTACGTTCCTCATCCTCATCCGGTAAGTTTAAGTCCATATCATAAAAAGGAGTCCCATCTTCCACAATCAAACTGTACACCGAAATATGCTCCGGTTCCAACTCCACCACTGTTTTTAACGAACGGATAAAACTATCTCTTGTCTGCTCCGGAACAGAAGACATTAAATCCACATTAATATTTTCAAATCCCGCCTCTCTTGCCATACGATATGTGTCTTCAAAAGCACTGTAATCATGAATACGACCCAATGCTTTTAATTCTTTATCATGACAGGATTGCAAACCGATACTCAAACGGTTTATGCCGGCCTTTCGATATTCTTGCAATTTAACAAAATCTACGGTTCCCGGATTTACTTCTATGGTACATTCGTAATCATCCTCAAACACAAATTTTTCTTTTAGTTTACATAAAATCGAAACCGGCAAATCCGTCCGTAAAACGGATGGAGTACCTCCACCTATAAAAACTGTACTAATTGTACAATTCCGAAAATATTCCGCTTGTATTTCTATCTCTTTTAATAAACGGTTTACATAATTCACTTTTGTTTCTTCCGTAGCAGGGCCGGAAATAAAATCACAATACAAACACTTCTTTACACAAAAAGGGATGTGAATATAAATCCCCAATTCTTTGTGATTCATACTGCACACCCCTTTCTTTGTTTACATAATTTTAGTATTATGTCTACCATTTTATCATATATACTGTTTCTGCTTATTTCTTATCATCCAGTTTTAACACACTCATAAATGCCTGCTGAGGAATTTCCACATTACCAATCTGGCGCATACGCTTCTTACCTTCCTTTTGCTTCTCCAGAAGTTTCTTTTTACGGGTAATATCACCGCCGTAACACTTAGCAAGCACATCCTTACGCATCGCCTTTACGGTTTCACGGGCAATGATTTTACCTCCCACTGCTGCCTGAATGGGAATTTCAAACAGGTGTCTGGGAATCTCGTCTTTTAACTTCTCACACATTTTACGTCCGCGCTCATAAGCAGTATCTTTGTGCACAATAAAAGATAAAGCATCCACTTCTTCCCTGTTCACCAAAATATCCAGTTTTACCAGTTCAGACTGTTCATAGCCTTTCAAATCATAGTCAAACGATGCATAGCCTCTCGAACGCGATTTCAATGCATCAAAGAAATCATAAATGATTTCATTCAAAGGCAACTCATATTTCAAAAGTGCTCTGGTCTCTTCCATATAATCCATACCAAGATATCGTCCGCGACGCTCCTGGCATAATTCCATAATAGAACCGATGTATTCGGTGGTAACCATAATTTCCGCAGTAACAATGGGCTCTTCCATGAATTCAATTTCCGAAGGATCCGGCAAATTACTGGGGTTGGTTAACTCAATAATTTCTCCGTCGGTTTTATGCACTTTATATACTACGCCCGGCGCAGTAGTTACCAAATCAAGATTATATTCTCTCTCCAAACGTTCCTGGATAATTTCCAAGTGAAGAAGTCCCAGGAAGCCGCAACGGAACCCAAAGCCTAATGCAATGGATGTTTCCGGCTCATAATTCAACGCCGCGTCATTTAACTGTAATTTTTCCAAAGCATCACGCAAATCCGGATATTTCGCACCGTCTGCAGGATATACACCGCAGTAAACCATGGAACGAACCTTTTTATAACCGGGAAGCGGTTCCTTACAGGGGCGGTTAAAATCGGTTACCGTATCGCCCACTGCCGTATCTTTTACGTTTTTAATGGATGCCGTTATATAACCTACCATACCTGCCGATAATTCTTCACAGGGAATAAACTGTCCTGCGCCAAAAGTTCCTACTTCCACAACATCAGCCTTCGCTTTGGTTGCCATCATCTGAATGGTTGTCCCTTTTTTTACCGTACCTTCCATCACACGACAGAATACAATAACGCCCTTATAAGAATCATATAAAGAATCAAAAATCAATGCCTGAAGAGGCGCATCCGCATCACCGGTCGGCGAAGGGATTTTATCTACAATTGCTTCTAAAACCTCATCAATACCAATTCCGTTCTTTGCGGAAATCAGAGGTGCATCCTGAGCTTCCAATCCGATAACATCCTCTATTTCATCTTTTACACGCTGAGGGTCGGCACTGGGCAAATCAATCTTATTGATTACGGGAAATACATCCAAATTATGATCCAATGCCAAATATACGTTAGCAAGTGTCTGCGCCTCAATTCCCTGTGCCGCATCCACTACCAAAATTGCGCCGTCACATGCCGCCAAACTTCTGCTTACCTCATAATTAAAATCCACGTGTCCCGGCGTATCAATCAGGTTAAAAATATACTCCCCGCCATCTTTTGCCTTATACACGGTACGTACCGCCTGTGATTTGATGGTGATGCCTCTTTCACGCTCCAAATCCATATTATCCAAGACCTGCGCCTGCATTTCACGACTGGTCAAAAGACCGGTCTGCTCAATAATACGGTCGGCCAGGGTAGACTTACCATGGTCAATATGGGCTACAATACAAAAATTTCTGATTTTACTCTGTTCTATCTTTGACATTTAAAAAATACATATCCTTCCTATTCTTCTATCTTTCTCATTCTAATATAATCTGCCAAACCTATCAAGAGACAAAAAGCAATTGCCACAAAAGAAATAATCTTTCCCGTTGATGCGCCCGGAGCCTTATACATAAATTCCAGATTATGATATCCCGGTTCTAATCTGAGTGCTATAAAAGCATCCTCCAATACCGGTATAATTTCCACCTCCTTGCCATCGGCTTTCACCGTCCACCCCTTAGAGTATGGAATGCTGGTAAAAAGGATTTCTTTCTCATTAGTCATCTCAATTTCTGCATTAACGTATGTATTTCCGTAATCCAAAACATTCATCTGGTTTGATTTCAAAATTTCAAAGCATTTTTCAGTTTCATTCATATCATACTCATAAAAAACAACATCACGGAATTTACCTTCTTTTGTTGTATGCTCATTCATAACAACGGACACTTGATTCTGCTCCAATAATTTTGCATAGGACACCGATATCATTCCTTTTTCAAAAACATTGTTTTCTTTACCGCCCGGCAGAATTGGTGCATTGACAGACACTTCTGACACATCTTGAATAAACTGTACATATACCACTCCATCTTCAGGTCCAATCCAGCGGTACGTTATAATGCCTTCATTCTCATCAGATAATCGCTTCACTATAATCCAATCATCGTTTTCCTGTATACTCGCATTATCAACTGACACAACAATATTCTGAGCATTAACTTCTTTAAAACAATTTGATGTAACTCCCGTCATTGAAGTTAGCATTTGATTTATATTTTCAAAGGCGCAGGACTCTGTCAGTTTACAATCCAGTATATTCTCATCTACTGCAAATCCCAAAGATAACGCATATGGATTTGTTTCTATAATTCCTCCGCCTTCCTCGGTAGAAAGATATGGCGAAGGCATGTCCGCATAATACTTCACCCCCAAAATCATCTCGACAGGCTCTGTCAAACCGTAATTTTCTACAAGATGAAATCCGTTGTACATTCCTATCCGACTGCAAAATATTCGGATTTCTTTATCTTCAGCCGTAGAAAAATCCGCAATTCCATTATAACCAAACCAAGAATCCGAATTAGAAACATAATCGTTACCGCAATACATACGATAAAAACTTTCATCCTCTTTCACCAGTTCCACTGCATCCTCGATATATGCCTTCCAGTTTTCGTAATATAACTGCTTTCTTCCTACATTTTCCAAATCTTTAGATATAGCAACATAACCGCTTGTACACAATTCACACAATATAAATAATAATGCAAGCATACTCCAGGAAACCGCACTGATTTTTTGCTTCTTTTTCCAATATAACATTAAGATCCAAAATACAACAAATACAATATTAACAAAAAAGAATATAGTACTGTTACTACTATCAACATAGCCATTATCTCTATGAAGCCAACTTACCAATACATAGATTCCGGCACAAATCCCCGACCATATCCCCAACTGCTTTATTTTCATTTTTTCCCAGTAAATACTTTGTTTACATGCCAATGCACATAAAATAAATGACAGCATAAACGCCTGTCGATATGCATAACTATTGGGAGAATCAAAAGCATGAATCACCTGATATAATTTATTTGTCACCATTGTTAACAATATAAATCCTAACAAGATTGCAACCGCAATTCGTTCTTTTTGCTCAATTTCCCTATTCAGAAAAAAGAACGGAAAAATCAGCAACACCGGCAAACCACAATAAATATACGGATATACACCTTCCACCCCTTGCATTTGTCCCCAAAACAAATTATTCCATACATCCAGTATCGTAGCAGAAACATCCGAGAAAATTAATTGTTCACTCAACATATTCTCACGCAAAAATAAAAGAGCAGGAAGCCATACAGCAGCAGAAATTCCAATTGCAAGAAGAACACTGCCGGCGTATTTTATACTAACAATTATTTTATTTCGAAAACCATTTTTGCTCTTTATAAAAAGAAGAATACACCAGAATACAAAACTGAATACACCAACCATATACCCCATATAAAACTGTGTGATAAATAAAAAAGCATATGCAATAATCAGTTTATATATCTTACCATTATCAAACAGTTCATACACAAAAACGCAAATCAAAGGAAGCATATAAACACCTTCCAACCAAGAATTATACGTAGAACCATATAGCATGGTAAAAGAACACAATGCATACATTAAAGAAAACAAAATAGTCTCTACACCGTTACAGTTCATTACTTTCTTCAAAAAATAGTGAAATGTATAAGCGCAAAGGCCTGTTTTGAGAATAATTATTAAAGCAGTTATTATATTTTCTTCCACACCCCAGAATACCAAGTACAAAAGATTAAACGGACTTAATACATAATATGCATACAGTAGAGACGTATTCATTCCTAAGGAATTACTCCACGAATATTCCAGACCTTCACCAGTCAACAAATTTCGAAAGAACATTTTGATATAAGGAATATATTGCTCTATAAAATCTGCATCCATAACAATATAAATGCCATTACTTAGCATTTGAGAAAAAGATAACGTCAAATACATTGCCAAAGCCGCTAACGCAAATGTAATCATTCCATAATATTTCGAGTTAATTTTTGCCAGTTTTTCTTCCACTTTTTTCACCCATAAAAAATAATATGGCTTATTATAATCTACTTTTATTTTTCTGTAAATGCTTTTATGTAAACCTAACCTTCCTTTTCTTCTCCCGAAAAAACCATATCCAAAATATGTGCCAACGGTTCACAGGCACTCATAATTTCATCCACTGTGTTCGTCTGGGCTCCCAACTCAATCAACAGTGTTTTCTCCCTATAATGCATATTATAACGATAGCCATTCAAATATGTTCGCCTTGCCACTCCCGGATAATATTCATTGGCTGTTACGGATGCCTGATAGGATAAAGCCAGATTTCCGGACAGATTGGGATTGGGCAGATAGTCAATCGTTCCTTTTGTATTTAAATAACTTAATCCGTTAAAAAACATAAATTGCGCAATTTTTTTACCTTCCCATTCCGTAACCAAATGTCTGCTTTCCGCTACACCATCCCTATGTAAGTCAATAATAACCTGTATTTGCGGATACTGGTTCAGAATCTCTTCCAAAGCAGGAGCAGACTTCGCATAAGCATCATCCCTTGTGTTTACATCATATTCTCCCGTATGATGATATACCTCATATCCGTATTCTTCCCGTAAAAGTTCCGATAATTTCGCCCCCGCACCCACGATTGTGGTGGACTTATCCCCCGGAACACTGTCCGCAAACGCCTCCTGCGAGTGGGTATGATAAATTAAAATATGCGGTCCCGGTGCACTTTTATCAACAGTGGCATCATATGCAAGAAATTCCTCCGGCCTTATTACATCCGGACCTGCAGCAGTACAGGCATCCACCGTATAAAAGTTTTCCATAACAAATTCGTAATCTGCCAGTTTGTCATATTCATATTCCACGCTTTTCGAAGAAGCCTTTACAAATTCCGTAATCCATAACGCCGATATTTCACTGATAAAACCGCTGCCGCAGGTAAAAAAATCCGTCTCCCTTGCAAAAATCGCCGCATGTTGATTTTCATGTAACATTTCATCATATAGTTGCGAATCATCTGTCGTTTTGTTTTCCGATAAAATTTGTTCTTCGTAATCAGATACTCTCATATCATTCCAAGATAAAAAAGCATCCTCCGTGGCATATGCCAGGTTCATTTCCTCCGCTAAACATTCATACAACGGAATTTCCGTCCTAAATATTTCTTCTTCCAAGGAAATATCGTTTTCCCACATTTTTTCACCCACATAACCAAAACAAGGAAAAACATGATAGCGTATTTCTTTTTGCATTGCACTTTGCACCCTGTAAAATAGCACATCCGGGTTATAATCCTGCACATCGGCATTCTCCATCCATACGGCAACTCCCAAAAACACAAAAAAGAGTATTACAAAAATGGTTGTCATTTTTCCGTTCTTATTGCTTCTCATATGGGTCTCTCCTTGCTACACCATCGCAGACAAGACTTGTCTTACGATAACTTTTATATTATATGAGTCGCATTGTTGCTTCATAACCGAAACAGCCGGATGGTTTTATATAAAATTTCACTATAGTTTGTTCCTGTTCGTTATTGAATCCGATATTAATGACTGTTTTTCAATGCCATATTAATCCCTTCCGATATGGTAAATGACAACCTTTTGACAATTTCATCAATGTCTTTTCCGGTTACATACATATTAGAAAGTTCTGTCATATTGGATAACGGAATTTCTTCGCATTGACGTCCGATGGCATCATTGACAATGGTTGCAGCGTCCACTACGGTCGGAATACCGATTGCAATTACGGGTCTTCCCAAAGTCTCTTCATTTAAGGTACTTCTGTGATTTCCCACACCGGATCCCGGATGGATCCCCGTATTGGTAATCTGAATGGTCCGATTCAAACGCTTGGTGGAACGTGCTGCCAGCGCATCCACCACAATAATCACATCCGGAGTCGTACTCTCCGACACACCTCTTATAATCTCCATACTCTCCATCCCCGTTCTTGCCATAACCCCGGGAACAATTCCGCTAATCATATTTGTTGCGGTATCATAAGCGGCCGTACCGTATTCCAACAAAATATGTCTTGTCACATGAAGATTATCAATTACCAACGGTCCGAGGGAATCTGCAGTTACTGCCCGATTTCCGAGCCCTACCACCAATACAGATATTTCCTTCTCTTTCTGAGGTAAAAGTTTACAGATACAATCCGCCAGTTCCTTGGAAATTTCTCTGTGATATTCCTCATCCTCTTCATGCATGGCAGGTGCTTCCAATGTAATATAAGTTCCATTGGGTTTTCCCAACCGTTTGGATGCATTTTTACTTTCAATCATAACCGTAGTAATGGTAACATCCGTTCTGGAATGATACTCTTCTGATACGGAAACACCGCTCATTTCCTGCTTCGGTCCCTGCATACTTTCTGCCGATTCCAATGCCAAATCTGTTCTTACACGACATACTTCCATTTTTTCATCCTCTAAATCCATGTTTTTCTTTTATTTTTCTCAAAAAAAATGTTTTTATGCCTTGACAGATTGCATTTAGGCAGATAAAATAACATCGTATGTTTACATTAGAACGTCCGTGTCCGGCTTTAATGGAACATTTTCACAATAATGATTGAAGAAAATGGGAGGTGTGAGTCTTGGCTAACATCAAATCTGCAAAAAAGAGAATTCTCGTAACTGAGGTTAGAACTGAAAGAAACAAAGCAATTCGTTCAGGTGTTAAAACCGCTGTTAAGAAGGTTTACGCAGCAATTGATGCAAACGACAAGGAAGCTGCAAAGGCTGCTTTACTTGCTGCAACAAGTACTATTGATAAGGCTACTTCTAAGGGCGTTTATCATAAGAACTATGCTTCAAGAAAGATTTCTCGTCTTAGCATCGCTGTAAACAAAATGGACTAATTCTTTTGTTTATAGGATATATGATTTTATAACAAAAACAAAACCTCTTCGATACCGTCATGTCGAAGAGGTTTTTTATTATGCTTTACTATTTTATTTTAATTCTGTTATTCAACAAAGATAACACCTGCGGTCTCGAGTTCATCATATGTATTTGCGGTATAATCTCCTCGCTGACCGGACATATCACTGTGATCAATCCATACAGCAACACCATTTCCGCCGCCGGTTCCCTGTACACACATAATCGCGCTGTCTTTTGCCGGAGATGATTCAACTTTGGCACGAAGTTCGTCTATATCAAACACATTAAATCCTAACGTATCACGAACTGCCAATGCAAATACGGTACTGTCAGAGAATGCATCAATACGTACCCCGGGATCAGCAGTCATAATAGACTCAATGTGATTGAGCGAAAAATCCGTTGAAGATAATACATCCGGATCTGACATTGCCAGAAGCAATGCGGTCTTAACGCTATCACATAACTGTACATCCGAAGCCACATTTGTCTTCTCAATGTACTTAATCAACTGCGGCGCCATAACACCAATGAGAATTGCCATAATTGCAATTACAATAATCAGTTCAACCAGTGAAAAACCTTTGTTTCCTTTCATGATTTCCTCCTTTTACACTATAGTTTTTCTCTACTGTTACCCTTTTTTATTTCCCATAAAAATATAATACTACAATCTTCTTTTATTTACAATCGAATGTATAGTAATATTAAGATAAAACCTGTGCCATCAGCATTAACAACGCAGAATTCCAATAAATGGTTACTTCGTTGGTAGAATAACTCAACAACTTATCCGTATGACACAGCGCAGGTGCAAGACCTGTACAATCCCTGATTGCATCCGGATCGTGTAAACCACTGTCCGGTCCGCCGATTAACATACCGGGCATAGCCTGCTTTGTTGCCGCCGAAGGACGATGATGAGGCTCTAAAACCTGATTGGTTCCAAAACCGGTAATGAAACATACATTGCAGGGATTTTTACCCATAATATAATGCATATGTTCTCTCGCCGCAGTAAGATACTTCTCATCCCCAGTAATCTTATATGCATCAAACAGATGACTTCCGTTCTCTGCCACATACATATTACTTCCCCAAATGTAATTCGTCTCATCAAAAGAGATTTCGAAATTATTGGTATTGTACTTCTTGATCAGCGCATCCGCTTTCTCTACCATAGATGCCCTTAATTGATCCGCAATGTTTTCATCCGTAGGGAATGTTGTTGAAAGATAAGCCAAATTACCAAAACTTGCAACATCTTCCCAACCATACCCATGCATCACTTCTTGGTTTACATAATTCTCAAATTCATTTTTATACAATTCATCGCCGAATGCCTTGTACATTTCAGCCGCTGCCCAGTACTGTTCGTCCAGTTCATACTTATCTTCATATGTACCGGTAACAACACCTTCCGGATTTAAGAAACCGCCGGGCACCTGAATTTCGCGCATAACCGCATACGCTCTCTTAGCTGCATCTGCCATTCGGTCCGCAAACGCTTTATCATAAGGCTCATAAAACTTCACTGCCATTGCCATACATGCTGCAAAATCTGCGGTTGCAGTCAAAGAGAAGGGACAAATAACTAACTCTTCCGTTTCATATTCCGGCATAATAAAATCACAGAAACCTGCGCAGGTAACCTTATGATATACCTTACCGGTAGCCTCATCCTGCATCTTTAACATCCATTCCAGTTCATAACGAATTTCTGATAAAAGATCCGGCATCGCCTGACCGCTCTCCGGAATCTGCATATCTACTTTTAAAAGGCTCTTATCATTCTCAATTGCATGGAACAATGCCGCCAAGGTAACCGCAGCCGCCACGATGTATCTGCCGTAATCTCCGGCATCATGCCAACCGCCGTTTACTTCACGAAAGTTCTCGGTACCATAGATTCTTGCCAAAGTACCATGGCATACAGGGTGTGCATATACACCGGCATATTCTTCGGTCAGTTCCGTACCGCATCTTTGCAGGAAAAAGAAACGCATCAACGCCTTCACGGAATCATCATATACCTTCTCTCCGATGATAAAAGGTACAGAACACTCCTCTCCTACTTTCACGATATATTCTCCGGCATCTTTTACTTCGGAAAAATCAAGTTTTACTTCATAATTTTCGGTAGATGCATTATACACGCCTTCTCCGCTAGTTTTTTCCAGAGCGCATTCACCGGCTTTGTTCATCAGTTTATACGTAACCGCTTCTTTTCCGGTATAAACTGCAACTTTTCTGTCTTCAGGGCGATAACCAATTTCATTCACGTAAATTTTACTTTTCATTATTCAGTCGTCCTTTCTTTTATGCCTTTATCTATCCGTTACGAAATATATCCATAACGCAAAAAACGCATTATAAGCAACATTTTATCCATTAAAAATTTAAATTTCTTTCACTATCGTATCATACTTTTATATTTTAATATAAATCTTTGGAAAAGTATATAAAAAATGTCTCCTGCTCCGGATTTACCGCAACAAAGTTCGCATACTCATATCCGCTCACTACATCTCCAAACGGACCTTCTCCACTCAACGTATACAAATAATCTTCCATGGGATTATCCAACGTATGCAAAGCCACCTGTCTGCAACCGCGATAAAATTCCACCAATGGTGTTATACTTCCCAAAACCAGGGTTACCGCTAAAAGTATGTACAACATACGATTTGTCGAGCCTTTTTTCTGCATCCAATGATGTTCCTTAATCATAAATTCCATCACCAGATAATACAGGTAAAACAAAGCCGGAATAGATGCTCGCATAGGAAAATCCGCACCTCCGCCTATTTTATAAAACGGAAACAGAAGAAGCCCTACCAACATCACATAAAATAACGGTTTCTTATAATATCTGCGCCCGATTAACAACGCATAAAATCCGAATTCAAATAAAATAAATGTCAAATAGTTTCCTATCGCTCCATAATTAAAAGCCACACCGGGCTCTGCAACGTTTTCCGCCGCATCGCTTACCGTCTGCACAATAACACTATCCTGTGCCATTCTCAACGCGCCGCCACCGGAAATAGCCGCATTACTCAGTAAATAAGTTGCGATAAAAATAAAGATAAACATCGTAGCCAGAATATTGGAAGGCGATATAATATCTTTCAAGAAAGAAGCGCCTTTCTTTGCCTTAAAGCCTTCCACTCCTTTTATCACGCCCAGTGCAATGCAGAAGATAAAAAATCCCACAAAAGGTAAGGGTCCGGAAAACAAACACATCATTCCCAGATATACATAATTACGAATTGTTTTCTCCTGCAAAAGACAGGCAAAGGCAATCCATACGATAATACACTGGTTAAACACCCAGAATAAACAGGTGGTAAATGAACTGTACTGGTAATCGTTTGCCCACCATTCCAGATGATACATATTGACACCCAGTGGCTCAATGGAGCCCAGAATGTCCAAGCCGCTGAAAAAGATAAAGCCCAGTACCACAAACAACTGCTTTTTTGTAGTGTCTGCTTTTAACAACGTAATCAGTAACGCAAATAAAATCACCATCAACGCTACAGACCAGATAAAAATCGCCACGGAAGCAGCCTGAAATGCAACGA